>JAGVLW010000012.1 GCA_020054105.1 Alphaproteobacteria bacterium
CTGCCTAACTCTACTTTGGCTTCAAATCTGCTTGCGATGGAGCCTCCTCGAAAAAGTCATGTACCGGAGTGTACACTCTTTTTCTCGGTTTCCATCGCTTCGCGCTTTTTTGCCAAAGCGAGTTTTGCAAGGGGTCCGGTGGACGTCGCCTGGAAATTTCTATCGTTCGAAAGCATAAATCTGAAAATTAGAAATACGCAGTATGTTTGGTAAAAAACCGTTCGGCATGTCTCTTATCTCCGGTGCAAAGCCTGAGGCGGCGTCCCCTGCAGAAGCCAAATCGGTGACGCTTGCGAACAAGACGCTCTTCTCGCAGGAACATAATACGGGAAGCGCGGCGCATCTTCCGGCGGCGCGCGACGCCGATATTTATTTTACCGACGCCAAGCTGGAAACCGCCGACTATCTCGCGGCCAAGAAACGGCTGACGCAGATCATGCTCGAGCGGCTCGATTTCGGCAGCCTGGAAACCCTCAGCGACGAATATAAGAAACAGCGCGTGCGTAATGCCGCCGGGCTTATCATCGCCCAGGACATCGCCATGCCGCTGACGAGCGCGCAGGTCGACCTGCTCAAGGACCAAGCGGTCAACGACCTGCTGGGCTTCGGGCCGATCGAGGTATTGATGGACGATCCCGAGATTTCCGACATATTGATCAACGGCCACGAGCAGGTCTATATCGAGCGCCACGGCAAGCTCATGCGCACCGACATCACCTTCGGCGGCGAAAAACACCTGCTCAGCGTCATCCAGAAAATCGTGTCGATCATCGGCCGGCGCATCGACGAATCCAGCCCGATGGTCGATGCGCGCATGCCCGACGGCTCGCGCTTCAACGCGCTCATCCCGCCGCTGGCGCTCGACGGCTGCCTGGTGTCCATCCGCAAGTTCCGCAAAAAGAATATGGCCCTGGCCGATTATGTGGCGCTCGGCTCGATGAGCCGGCAGATGCAGGAATTCCTGGCGCTGTGCGGCCGTATCCGCCTCAACATCCTCATCTCCGGCGGCACCGGCAGCGGCAAGACGACGCTGCTCAACGCCATCTCCGGCTCGATCGACCGCTCGGAGCGCATCGTCACCATCGAGGATACCGCCGAGCTGCAGCTCCAGCAGCCGCACGTGCTGCGCATGGAAGTGCGCCCGCCCAACATGGAAGGCGCCGGCGAGATCAGCCAGCGGCAGCTGATGCGCAACGCCCTGCGCATGCGCCCCGACCGCATCATCATCGGCGAGGCGCGCGGCGACGAGGTGATCGAGATGCTCGCGGCGATGAATACCGGCCATGACGGCTCGATGACCACCATCCACGCCAACAGCCCGCGCGATGCGCTGTCACGGCTGGAAAACCTGGTCAGCATGTCGAGCGTCAATCTGTCGATTTCCGCCCTGCGCCAGCAGATCGCCAGCGCCGTGCATCTGGTCATCCAGATCGCCCGCCAGCGCGACGGCAGGCGGCGCGTCGTGCGCATCGACGAGGTGGTGGGGGTGGAGCATGGCGAGCTGGTGACGCAGGCGCTGTTCGAATTCCGCCCCGGCGAGATGGCGCAAAACGGCGTGCTTAGCGGTACTTTCCATTGCACCGGCGCCCGCCCGCATTTCCTCGCCCAGGCCGCATATTTCGGCATGGAGCAGGAAGTGCTTTCCTGCCTGAAGGCGAGCTAAGGATTCATTTATGGAACCGATGGTGCTGTCGATACTGATCGGGTTCATGGCGTATATCATCCTCATCGCCCTGATCCCGAAACGGTTCCTGTCCAAAACCGGCGACTATACTCAGCAGATGCTCGACCAGCTCGCCAGCGCCACGGCCAGCGTCTACGAAGCGAACGAAGGCAAGCGATCGCTACTGCGCGAGCAAATCGAGCATGCGTCGTTCCTGACCCGTGCTTTCCTGCTGATGCCGGGGGCGAAGCGACTCTACCCACGGCTGGCGAAAGCCGGGCTTACCCAGCATATCGACGGGTTTTTCGTCGGCATGTTCGCGCTGCTGTGCCTGCTTTCCTTCCTGCTGCGCAACATGGGCGTCTACAGCGTCTTCGTGGCGGCGGCGTTTACGTTCCTTATCGGCCGCTGGTACATCAACCGGCGCATCAGCAAGCGCAACGACGCCTTCATCGAGCTGTTCCCCGACGCGCTCGACATGATCGTGCGCAGCCTGCGCTCGGGCTATCCGCTCAATGCGTCGATACGGATGATCGCCGACAACATGCAAGCGACGATTGCCGAGGAATTCAAGCAGGTGGCCGACGAAACCGCCTACGGCAGCACGCTGGCCGAGGCGCTGGGGCGCCTTTCCCAGCGTATCGATGAGCCAGACATCCGCTTCTTCGTGGTGGTGCTGGCGGTGCAGCAGGAGGTGGGCGGCAACCTTTCCGAAGTACTCGGCAACTTGTCTTCCATCATCCGCAAGCGCAAGCATCTGCGCCTCAAAATCCGGGCGATGACCTCGGAGGGCATGGCCGCCGCCTGGGTGCTGGGCATGCTGCCCGTGTTCGAATTTGTCATCATCACGATTTTCGCACCCACCCATCTGACGCCGTTCTTTACTACGCATATCGGCAATATGATGCTGGGCAGCGCGGTTGCGATGGTCGTTATCGGCATCGTCATCGTGCGCAAAATGATCCATATCGAGGTGTAAATGAGTTTCGATTACATCACCTATGCCGTGTTCGCCGTCGGTATCTTTACCGTCTATATGGCGCTGGTGCATATTTTTAAGCCCGACCGCCGCAAGGACCAGCTCAAGGCGCGCATGGGGGCCGCTTACCCGTCGGAGCTGGACGACAACACCCCGCCGCTGGCGGTATTTTGCGCCAGCGTGCTTTCGCTGCTGCGCATTAAAAACGAGCCCAACCCCGAGTTGACCAGCAGCTTCATGCAGGCCGGCATTTCCTCGCCGCACGCCGTCACCTATTTTTATTTTTTCCAGCGGGTGATACAGCCGATACTGCTGGTGCTGGGCGTGCTATTTCTGCTCAAGCTCATCGATATGCAAGACGCGGCCTTCGCCAAGAAGGCGCAGGTAGGGCTGGTGGCCGTGCTGCTGCTTATCGCCGGTTTTTCCGGCGTGCAGCTTTACATCAAAAATGCGAGGCAGCGCCGGCAAAAAATCCTGCTGCGCTCCTTTCCCGAAGTGATGGACCTGCTGCTGGTATGTATCGAATCAGGTCTCGGCCTCGACGCGTCGCTTGCCAGGGTCGGCAACGAGATGAAAAACCTGCATCCCGTCGCCGCCTATGAGATTGACCGCACGCGCCTGGAGCTGAACCTGCTTTCCGACCGCAGCCTGGCGCTGGAAAACCTGGCGGAGCGGACGCAGATCATCCCCTATAAGGCGCTGGTATCGGCCCTGGTGCAGACCGAGAAATTCGGCACCTCGCTGGTCGATACGCTGCGCGTGCTGTCCGACGATCTGCGCACCACCCGGCTGCTCAACGCCGAAAACCGCGCCGCGCGTATCCCGGTATTCATCACCATCCCGCTGATTTTTTGCATCCTGCCGGCCTTCATCATCATCATTCTCGGCCCGCCGGTGGTGAAAGTCATCAACCAGGGCGGCATTTTCGGTACGGTGGCGCCGCCGCCGCCGCCGAAAAATTAAGCGGCCGGAAACAGCCCAAGCTGCGTGTGTTTTCTGCTGACCTTGGCCCGGTGCGAGGTGTTGATCGTATCGTCGACGCGGTCGATGGCGAATTCCTTGGGGGGATGCGCCGCGAAATGCGCCTTGAGCTTGGCGTTCATCTCCTCAATGTCGGCAACCACCGAAATATTTTCATCGAAGATTTTTGTCAGCTCGGGTCGTTTCGCATCGTGGAAATAGGCGATCACATCGTCCCAGACGCCGTCCTGATTGACCAGGATCATCGGCTTTTTCACCTGGGCGCCTTGCGTATCCTCGTAGAGCACCGCCGGATGGTTCTCTTGCAGCAGCATCATGGTCAGGAAAATTTCCTGCAGCGTGCCGATGCCGCCGGGAAGTGCTACCAGCGCCTCGCTGTTCCTGGCGTAAAGCTCGATGCGGTGGATCATGTCCTTGCCGGCGGTGTAGCGCGCCGCGCCGTCGGGGATGACTTTCGTCGGGTCTTTCTCGCCGGAAAGCAGCATGGCATAGCGGTTATCGGCGGTGATGCCGTGCACATAGACCCCAGCCGCGGCACCCCCTTCACTTAAGGCGCCCATGACGCCGCGCACGCCGCCGCCATGAATGATATTCCAGCCGTTTTCGCCGCAGGCCTTGCCGGCTTCCTTGGCCAGGGCGATGTCCGCCTCGTTTACCGTCGTCGCCGAGCCGAAAAAAGCAATCGTCGGAGCGGATCTTTTGGGTTTTGCCGTATGTTCGTCGGCGCTGACATAATCGGTAGCGGCGTCTTTCTCATCGATGTATTTTTTATGATTGACCTGCACCGCGCGCTTCTGGCTAAGATCGCTTGGAATATTGGCTTTGATAAAAGCGACCATGTCGTCCGCGTTCGGCGAGAAATGCACCGTCTTTTCCAGCAGATTGCCGCGTATGGTGCCACGCTTGCTTAAGCCCGCGATGATTTTTTTAAACGGTGTCCAATCCTCTTCGCTGCCCAGGCAGACGATGGGTTTTTTGTTGTTGGGGATTTTCAGTGTCGTGTCATACTGATGCTGCATGAATGGATTATGCGCTTCTTTTTCGGCAATGGCGGCGCACAGTGAAAACAAATTGCAGTTGGGAAAGAACACCATCGCATCGGCGGCATACATCTCGCCGGTAAAGGAAAATACCGGGCTGAACGCTCCGTCGGTGCGCATTTTGCATTCAAAGGTAGGCTCAATCTGGTCAACCAGGTTGCCGACGGAACGGACAGTTCCGTCTTGAGTATGAAACGAACCTGTACCATATATCTGAAGGGTGGGTTTCATGATGTCTCCCGTTATTGCTAAATATAGTATTTTTGCTTAATGTTGACTACGTCAACATTAAGCGTTTCGCTCGCTACGCGGCGCAAACCCGCCGCTTTCGGCGACGGGTTTGATAGCAAAACAACCCAAGATCAGGGTATTTTGCTATAGGGCAAAAGTTTATAATTATTAATATATTATGTCCAGTGCTTTTGAATTGATCTCCGATTTCCAGCCCGCCGGCGACCAGCCGACGGCCATTGCCGCGCTCATCGACGGGCTGAAAAAGAACGAGCGCGACCAGGTGTTGCTGGGCGTCACCGGCTCGGGCAAGACGTTTACCATGGCTCAAGTCATCGCCGCGACGCAGCGGCCGGCGCTTATCATGGCGCATAACAAAACGCTCGCCGCGCAGCTTTATTCCGAGATGAAAAGTTTTTTCCCGAACAACGCGGTCGAATATTTCGTCTCCTATTACGATTATTATCAGCCGGAAGCCTATATCGCCAAAACCGACACCTATATCGAGAAGGATTCCTCGATCAACGAGCAGATCGACCGCATGCGCCATTCGGCGACGCGCTCGATGCTGACGCGGCCGGACGTAATCGTCGTCGCGTCGGTAAGCTGTATCTACGGCATCGGCTCGGTGGAGACGTACTCCGAAATGGTGATGAACGCGCATGCGGGGCAGGCGATGCCGCAGCAGGACTTCATCAAGAAGCTCATCGCGCTGCAATATAGGCGCAACGACGTCGATTTCCATCGCGGCACGTTCCGCGTGCGCGGCGACGCCATCGATCTGTTCCCGGCGCATTACGAGGATGCGGCGTGGCGCATTTCCTTTTTCGGCGACGAGATCGAATCGATCGCCGAGTTCGATCCGTTGACCGGCGAGCGCGCCGCCAAGCTGGAGTCGGTCACCATTTTTGCCAACAGCCATTACGTGACGACCAAGCCGACGCTGGAGCGCGCTATCAAGCAGATCAAGGAGGAGCTGAAAACGCGCCTCGACTGGCTGCGGACGAATAATAAATTGGTCGAGGCGCAGCGGCTGGAGCAACGCACGCAGTTCGACCTGGAGATGCTGGTGGAAACCGGCATGTGCAAGGGCATCGAGAATTATTCGCGTTATTTGGCGGGCACGGCCGAAGGCGAGCCGCCGCCGACCTTGTTCCAGTATCTGCCGAAAAACGCGCTGCTCTTCGTCGACGAAAGCCACGTCACCGTGCCGCAGATCGGCGGCATGTGGGCGGGCGACCGCTCGCGCAAGCAGACGCTGGTCGATTACGGCTTCCGCCTGCCGTCGGCGCTCGATAACCGCCCGCTGAAATTCGAGGAGTGGGACGCGATGCGCCCCAATTCCATGTTCGTATCGGCTACACCCGGAAAATGGGAAATGGCGGCAACCAATGGTGCGTTTGTCGAGCAGGTGATCCGCCCGACGGGACTCATTGACCCGCCTTGCGAAATCAAGCCGGTGGCGTCGCAGGTGGACGATCTGCTCGCCCAGTGCCACGAGCAGATCAAGCATAAGCGCCGCACGCTGGTGACCACGCTTACCAAGCGCATGGCCGAGGAGCTCACCGAATATATGAGCGAGGCGGGCATCAGCGTGCGCTACCTGCATTCCGACGTTGAGACGCTGGAGCGCATCGAGATCATCCGCGATCTGCGGTTGGGAAAATTCGACGTGCTGATCGGCGTCAATCTACTGCGCGAAGGGCTCGATATTCCCGAATGCGGCTTGGTGGCCATTTTGGATGCCGACAAGGAAGGGTTCCTGCGCAGCGCCACGTCGTTGATCCAGACCATCGGCCGGGCGGCGCGCAATATCGACAGTAAGGTGATCTTATATGCCGACCGCATGACCGACTCGATGAAAAAAGCCCTCGACGAAACCAACCGCCGCCGCATCAAGCAGGAAGCTTATAACAAGGAACACGGCATCACACCGCAAAGCATCAAGAAACATGTCGGCGAGATCATCGAGTCGGTGGCCGAGCAGGATTATTATACGGTCGCTACCAAGCTGAAAAAATACGATGTCGGCGACAATGCCAGGAAAAATCCCGAAGCCTACGCCGTGGCGCTGCGCCAGAAGATGCTCGAAGCCGCCGCCGATTTGGAATTCGAGGAAGCCGCGCGCCTGCGCAACGAACTTGACCGGCTGGAGGAAAAACTCCACAAGCCGGGGACGGTGAAGAAGAAGGCGCAATAATATTATATAATATCAGTATGTTATAATTATTAACCTCATGGTGAAAATGCGGTATTATATCTGCCATGTCAGATAAAGCGTCACCATCGGAAAAAATCGCTGCGGCCAGTGCCTGCATCCAAGCCTGGGCAGTCGGCGAGTTGCGCGGCAAGAAGCTTTCGCCGGACGAAGCCGCGCAGGTTTTGTGGTTTGTCGTCGAGGAACGCATCAAGGCAAGCGACACTCCCAATACCGTGCGTTACCGTGCGCAAATGGAAAATGCGAAAGCGTTTCCGCGACTGGATGCCACAGGGAAGGCCGCGCTGATGGAGGAGCTGCGGATTGGGCGCGAATTGCAGGCGCTGTTTTCCGCCGAAGCCGATGGCGGCCACGCCATAAAGGCGTCGCCGTCGGCGCTCCGCTCAAGGAGAGGAAGTCTCGTTATTACCCACGAAGCTCTTGCCGACCGGTATCTCAAGCACCGTGTGTCTTGCGCCATCGACCGATTAAACGGCGCACGGGATGTATTGCAAACGCTCACGCTTTGGTGCAATGGCAGCGTGTTGCCGGCAAGGGAAGAAATGCAGGCGCAGGCGACAGTGCTGCGCCGGTTGTGCCGCGATGAGGTGTTGGCCGCGGAGCTAATGCAGAAGGCGGAAAAAATGTCCCCCGCGGCTTCGAATATGGGCAAGAAGGCGCAGCCGGTGACTGTCAGCGATGCGGCGTTGCCCGGCATCACATTCTCAGTTGCGCAGCTCGACGAGGTGGGTATTGGGATCGAAAACGGGCAACCGGTCTTCAGCGGCATTACCAAAATCAAGAAATTGCAGGAAAAATTATGGAAAAGCATTCAAACAGAAAACCCAGTGCGCATCCATATTCCGGGGTTTTCCATCGGAGAGCTGACCGCCAAAATTAAGGAATTACGGAATGCCGCCAGCGACATATCCGACCCCGTTTGGAGACTATAGCCAATACACTTTATTGGCTATGCCAGCTTAGGCCGAAAGCCACGCTGGCCGCGCCGATAGGCAGCGTCAAAATGCGACAGCATTTTGTTAGTATACTATAAGATAGTCGCGTAGTCGAAAAAGTCGCTTACGGCTCGATGTTCGTGCTCATTACCGCGTCGAAATACGGCTTGAAATCTTTTTGCAGCATTTCTTCGTGGGGGGCGCTGAGCACATGCTCTTCCTTGCCGCAGGGGCTGTCGATGATCGACACCACCGTAAACCGCCTATTCTCCAGCCCGTTGAGCTTGAGCACGGTAATGGGATAGCCGTTCTTATTTTTCATTCCCTCGGATTTTTCGTGCACCAGCAGCGGATTTTTTGCCGACAATATTGCGAGCCTGGCCTCGATGAAGGCGGCAATCGGCGTGTCTTTCGCCTCTTTGTCGTTTTGCTGGTAATAGACCGAGCCGCTGGGGCTGATCTTGTTACGCAGCGAGCTCCATTCTTTTGCGTCTCTGGTCTCGGCGTAGCCTTTCAGCGCCGCTACCTGCTCCTTCTCGATTTTTTTCCAGCCGATACCCTGAAACACCTGCGAGCGCATGCATGACGAGGTGATTTTTCCACCCGCCGGCATGGCCGCATTGCCTTTCAGAATTTCATCGACGATTTTCTGCTCGATCGGCTTGACGATCAGCCGGTCGGCGAGCGCCGTGCAATCCGGGGCGACCAGGCAGTAGGCTTTGATGGTGTAAGTAGCGGCGAAGGTCCACAGCACCGGGCTGGTGGCAAAGCCGATGAGCGATAGCAGTAAAGCGGTGATGCCCAGCGCGATTTGTTTTTTGACCAGCGAGACGATGGACAACACGAATGCCACCGGCGCCGCAAATCCCAGGTAAGGAAAGGGAATGACGCTGATCGCCCCGAAAATGACGCCGACGATGCCTAACATGCGCACTCTCCCCCTATTAGTTATGCTGCTTCAAACAACACCGTTTTTTGCTTGGGGTCAAGACCTGGCTGGCGTTGCCTGGCCATTGACGCCGATGGTTGTTAGCCGTTCTTTCCAGCTGGTTTCGTTCTCAATCGGTTTTGCGGCGGCAGGCACGCTTTTTTCCGCCATGACGATGATGGCATTGCGGTCATCGCCCGACAGCGGGGCGTTTCCGCGCGCCGCCTGAATCTCGGTGATATAGTTGAGCAGAAGTTTAACATTGGCCAGGCTGACTCCGGGCTTACGGTCAAAAAGAAACTCCCGCAACTCTGCAAACGGCGGCTCGAGCAAGGCAACAGCATCATTATGATCGACGGGATGGAAATACCGGTTCACTTTCACGTCGCTTGCATTGAGCAAGCTCAGCAATAACGGATAGACCGGCACGGGCTGGGGCAATGCTTGCGCTTCCTGAATCATCGCATGCGCGGTTTTATCGCCGGTGATAAGGCCTGTCCGACGATGGAAGAGGGGAGAGAGGCGTTGTTGCGGCAGCTGGTCGAGCAACAGCGATTGTTGCTCCGTCAGCCCCAGGACCTCATGGAGCGCGGTTCTGACATCTTGCGGACAATCTTGACGCCCAATAAACATGTGGGCAAGCGATTTTCTTGTGAGTTTTTGCACCGGCTCCGCGGCGGAGTGCTGTTTCATTTCCGCGATAATATCTTCGTAACTCCTGCGCTCGCCTTGTGTCTGGAAATTAACCAGCTTGCGCACGGTTTCATTCCAGCTGGGCAGGTCGGTATGAATTTGATCAATGCGCTTTTCCACGCCGGCGCATATTTCCTGATTATGCTGCTGGGTGGATTGCGGCGTTACTTTGATCAGCCCGGCCATAGTGAACAGCTTGATGCGGTGCCCGCCCGCCGGTTTTCCATCCGTTTCCGGCTGTATTTTATCGGGATCCAAATGAAGCGCGTTGCTATCGAGCAATGCCTGGACATAGGCATAGGATGGATTGCTTTGTCTCTTCATGTAATTAGCGGTAAGGCGACTCAACTGCGTATGGTCTTCACTTTCTCCCAGCATGATCCTGCCGCCGCCGTTTGCCTCGCGCAACGCTTTCAGGAAATCGGAGAAATAGTCATAACGCTCGAGGCAATGATCCATGACGTCATCCACCCGCGCGCGCAGATCGGTTGGGACGGGGTGGGTCGTTGGGTCAGCCGGGACAACTGGAACAGAGCGAATCGCTGGGGCAAGATGAAGGCGGCTGATAGCTTTGACCATGGGTTACGTCCAAAATTGTGAATTATTCTTAGCCATTATACCAAACTGCCAGCGTTGCAGTGTTAAGGTTTTATGACAAGTGCGGACGATATTAAAACGCTGAAAAATATATATTTCTTAGCCTTATGCTTATTCGGCTTCGTCGAACAGCACGGTTTTTTTCTTGGGATCGAGCGAGAGCTTGAGCTTGCCCTGCATGAGCAGCCGGGCCTTGCGGCCGAACACGTCATGGCGCCAGCCATGCAGCACCGGGCTTTCCTCGCCGCCCAGCGCGATGGTTTCCAAATCTTCCTTGCCGGCGACGATGGAGCTTGCGATGCCGTGCTTGTCGGACTGGACCTTGAGCAGCAATTGCAGCATGGCCAGCGCGCCGGTGATGTTTTCCGGATGCTTGCGGTGTTTGGCGACTTGTGGGTAATCTGCCGGCGGCAGCGCCAACGCCGTCTCGACGCAGGCGAGCACCGATGCCATACGATTTTTAGACAGCCCGCCGGCCAGGCTGCGCAGCCGCACCAGGTCGGCTTCCTTGCGCGGCGCCACCTGCGCCAGCTCGACGAGAATGTCGTCTTTGATGATGCGTCCGCGCGGCACGTCGGTGGCGCGCGCTTCCGTTTCGCGCCAGCGCGCCAGCTCGCGCAATACCGCCAGATGCTTAGGGCGCATGTTGCCGAACTTGAGCCGCTTCCAGGCGTCGCCGGGGTCGGCGTCGTAAAGGGCAGGGTCGGTGAGATAGGCGTGCTCCTCCTCGATCCAGGAGGCGCGGCCGGCATCGGTCACTTTTTTGAGCAAGGTTTCGTAGATGACGCGCAGATGCGTGACGTCGGAGAGCGCATAGGCGAGCTGTTTTTCGGTCAGCGGCCGTTGCCCCCAATCGGTAAAGCGCGAGCTTTTATCGAGCTCGGCCCCGACGATCTGGTTGACCAGCGATTCGTAGCTGACCGACTCGCCGTAACCGCAGACGGCGGCGGCGACCTGCGTGTCGAAGATGGGCGAGGGGATGCGGCCGGACAGCAGGTTGAAGATTTCGATGTCCTGGCGGCAGGCATGGAATACTTTGGTCAGGGATTTTTTCTGCATGAGCGCGAAGGCCGGCGCCAGGTCGATGCCGTCGGCCAGCGGGTCGATCGCCGCCGCCTGATCGGGGCCGGCGATTTGCAGCAGGCAGAGTTTCGGGAAATAGGTTTTGTCGCGCAGGAACTCGGTGTCGACGGTGATATAGTCGCCGCTTTCGACCGACGCGCAAAAGGCGGTAAGCTCGGAGGTGGAGGTGATGACATGCATGGGCGAGTTATAAGGCGGGAAGCTGCGAAATGCCAGCGCCTTTAGCAACAAATTCTAGCGCGCGACGGAAGGCACGCGCTGCAGGCCGATAAGCCCCAAAAGCTTGTCCACCAAGCTTTTCGGCGGTTCGGCAGGGGCGGCGAGCAGCTGGAGCAGGGGCACTGCCGCCTGGAAGGTCGAAAGCCCGGCCATCTCGCGCAATTCGTTGAGATAATCGACCTTGCCCTCGCTGCCTTGCACCCAAATGACCTGGTAGCCCTTCTGCTTGGCGAGCTCGAAATTATTGATGTTGTCATCGACGAGCACCACTTCCTGCGGCAGCATGTCGCCGCCGCACGCCGCAATGGCTTTCTCGATATGGTTGTTCTTGCCCATCGCATGGCGCTGCGCACTTTCCGGGCGGCTCGAGGCGTTGTGAATCTGCGCGATCTCTTGCGGCGTCAGGCCGATTTTTTCGAGCACGAAGGGGATGGATTCCGGGTGGTTGTTAAAGGAGGTGACGGCGATCTTCACGCCTTTTTTCAGCAGATCGCGGATGGTCATTTGCAGCGCCATGCGGTTCTTGATGCCGCCGACTTTTTCCAGATGCGCCTCCAGCGTCGCCCGGTCCGCCGCGCCCGAGGCCACGCCCGCCTCTTCGAGCGAATGGTTGAGCCGGCCGTTGAGCAGCGTGCAATCGAGATCGAAACAGACGAGCTTGACCCCGGCCACGATGCGTTATCCTATGGCGGCTTTGTTGTCGCCGATCACTTTTGCGAGCGCCGCTTGAAGGGCTTTCGTCTGGTCAACCGGCGCCAGCGCTGCGCCCATCTCCACCGTCGAATCGACAATGCCCGCCGCCGGGGCGGAGGCGGTTGCTATGACCGGCGCGGGTTGTTGGCCGAGGCCCGCGAGCTGGCCCAGCACTTCGGTGAATTTATCCGTCGGTATGGCCAGCGTTACAGTATATTGCCCTTCGATATAAGGTTCGCCTTCGCGCTTTTTAATGTCGATGTCTTGCTTCTTCGGCGAACCATCCTTGTTCTTGGTTGCCTCATAATTGGTTTCTTCAAATAATTTGTCTTTAAGCAGCGTATCGACATCGGCAGCGAGTTCGGGCTTGGATTTTTTGATGTATTCGAGGGATTTTTCCATCAATCTTTTGACGTCTTGGCGTCCGGCCATTTTGGCAAAAAGTGCAATCGGCTTTTCACCTTTTTCGCCTTCGAATAAAATAGCGCGCGCCAGCGCTTTCTTCAGATCAGCGGGATTTTCCTGAGTCAATCCATCACCATCTTTAAGCTTCATTAAAGGATTGCTTGCCTTCAGTTCTTCGAGCTTCTCTTTCGTCGCCGCTTGCAGGCCACCCGGTTCTTTCATGGCTTTAGTGACTTCCGGCGAGCGGAATTCAATGTTGAGATGGGAATAATTATCGTAGCTTTGCACGGTGGGGACCATATCGAGCGCTTTGTCCTGCTCGATGATTTTGGCTTGTTCTTCAGGGTTTTTCGTAAGCTTTTTGGCCGTCATGCGGGCGAGCAAGGTTTTGACGGCCGCTTCATTCTTCAAAAATTCTTTCTGCACGTCATCGGTACTCACTCCCGAGGGGATTCGGAAATGGGCGATGATAGAAGTATCCGTGCGCTCAACCGTAATGGCATGGTCACCGGTTTCAGTAACATATCCCGTAGCGGAATCTTTCAGCGCTTCCAATTTTTCGCGTTCTTTGAGCCATTGGCCGGGCACATCGGAGATAACAAGACCAGCCGTTGCAGCTTTGGCGCGGATGCCTTCAAATTTTTCTGCCAAATGGTGCAGATGGTCTTTCACAGGTTCGGCTGCCGCGAAGTCAATGTAGGGCACAAGAGGCGTAAGGCGGGAAAATGTTTCGGCAAGGAGCTTTTTAGCCTGAACGATGGTATCGGTTTCCAGACCATCGTTCTGAATAATAAATTTAAGCGTTTGGATTTTATTGTCGGGATTGCTACCAATATAGACGGCGCCGCCGGCAGCATCGAGATTGCGCAAGCTGACCGTAAACGCACCGCGGCCGCTTTGATCGAGCAAGGATTTTACATTCGATACGATTTTTTGTGTAGTCTCGTTCATAGGATTTATTCCTCATAATGGGATGCAAAATAACGATAGCCCATGCTATAGCGTTTGCGCGGCCTTATAAAGTTAAGCTTTTGTGACAGTGATTATGACGGTGGATGGTGCTTTTACACTGAATTCCCATCCCATTGAAATTTCTACCGTCTTGGCCAAATTCCATAGGAATTCTAGGGCCATCCAGGCTGGATCACCCTAGGATTTTCTGCGCAAATCCGGGTGATGACGAATAATGCTGGATTCCCGCTTGCGCGGGAATGACAATATAATATAGCTAACCACTCGTTATTCATCACTCACCGCTTTCTTATGCATAGCTACAGAACCCATACCTGCAACCAGCTTGAGAAATCCCATGTCGGCCAAAGCGTCAAGCTCTCCGGCTGGGTGCATCGCAAGCGCGACCACGGCAATTTGCTGTTCGTCGATCTGCGCGATCATTACGGCATTACGCAATTGGTGGTGGCCGAGGGCAATGCCCATCTCGATGCTCTGTCGCATGTGAGCTTGGAGAGCGTGATTACCATCACCGGCAAGGTGGTGGCGCGCACGCAAGAAACGGTCAACAAGGAATTGCCCACCGGCGAAGTGGAAGTGGCGGTGGAAACGTGCGAGATCGAATCGCCTGCCGCGCCGTTGCCGTTGCAGATCAATGCCGAGCGCGAGCAGCCGGAGGAAACCCGCCTGAAGTTCCGCTTCCTCGATCTGCGCCGCGAGAAGATTCATAATAACATCATGCTGCGCTCGAAAGTGATCGCAAGCTTGCGCCAACGCATGAACGCGCAGGGCTTCAACGAATTCCAGACGCCGATTTTAACCGCGAGCTCGCCGGAAGGCGCGCGCGATTATCTGGTGCCGTCGCGCATCCATCCCGGCAAATTCTATGCGCTGCCGCAGGCGCCGCAGCAATTCAAGCAATTGCTGATGGTCTCGGGCTTCGATAAATATTTCCAGATCGCGCCGTGCTTCCGCGATGAGGACGGCCGCGCCGACCGCAGTCCCGGCGAATTTTATCAGCTCGACATGGAGATGAGCTTCGTCACGCAAGACGACGTGTTTGCCGCCATCGAGCCGGTGCTCGAAGGCGTGTTCAAGGAATTCGGCAATAAAACCGTGACGCCTGCGCCGTTTCCACGCATCACCTATAAGGAATCGATGCTCACTTACGGCAGCGACAAGCCGGATTTGCGCAACCCGATTAAAATCGTCGACGCTACGGAAGTGTGGCGCGGCTCGGGCTTTGGCATTTTCAACAAGGTGATCGAAGGCGGCGGCGTCGTGCGCGCCATTCCCGCGCCCGGTTGCGCCGACAAGCCGCGCAGCTTCTTCGACAATATGATCGAATTCGCCAAGCTGCAGGGCGCGCAGGGGCTGGCTTATATCGGCTTCGGCGCGGGCGACGAGCCGAAAGGCCCCATCGCCAAGTTCCTGACGCCGGAAAAACTCGCCGAACTGAAAACCATTGCCGGGTTGAAAGCGGGCGATGCGGTGTTCTTCTCTTCCGGTACGCCGCTTGCTGCCGCCAAACTCGCAGGCGCGGTGCGCACGCATCTGGGCGAGGAGTTGAATTTGCTGGAGCAGGGCGTGTTCAAATTTTTGTGGGTGGTCGATTTCCCCTATTTCGAATATGACGAGGAGGAAAAGAAAGTCATCTTCTCGCATAATCCATTCTCGATGCCGCAGGGCGGGATGGACGCGCTGTTGAATAAAAACCCGCTCGACATTCTGGCGTACCAATATGACATCGTGTGCAACGGCGTCGAATTATCGTCGGGCGCGATCCGCAACCACAAGCCGGAAATCATGTATAAGGCGTTCGAGATTGCCGGTTACGGACCGGAGGTGGTCGATAAGAAATTCGGCGGCATGATCTCGGCGTTTAAATTCGGCGCGCCGCCGCATGGCGGGCTGGCGCCGGGCGTCGACCGCATCGTCATGCTGCTCGCCGATGAGCCGAACATCCGCGAAGTGATCGCCTTCCCGATGAACCAGAAGGCCGAGGATCTGCTGATGCAAGCGCCTAACGTCGCCGAGGAAAAGCAACTGCGCGAGCTGCATCTGCAGCTTTCGCCCAAGGCCAAGCAATTGCTGGCCGAGGAAGCGCAAAAAGGCGAGGCGGCGTGAGCAAGCAAAGCGCGCTTCCGGCCATGGCCGCCGATCAGCTCGATTCGCTGATTTTGCAGCTGCGCGGCCATAAGGTGATGCTCGATGCCGATCTGGCGGCGATGTATGGTGTCCCGACTAAGGCTCTCAACCAAGCAGTGCAGCGTAATATTCAACGCTTTCCCGAAGATTTCATGTTTCAGCTTTCAAAACAGGAGTTTACAAACTTGATATCGCACTTTGCGATATCAAGTTCAGCGAATAATCAAGAAGTTACAAACTTGAAGTCACAATTTGTGACTTCAAGTTTGCATGGTGGGGTGCGGAAATTACCTTACGCCTTCACCGAGCAGGGCGTGGCGATGCTCTCCAGCGTGCTGCGCAGCGAGCGGGCGGTGAGGGTGAATATCGCCATCATGCGGGCCTTTGTGAGCTTACGCGGGATGATGCGCTCGCAAGACACGATCAAGCAGGAGCTTTCGGCGCTCAAGCGCCAGTATAAAGACCATGACGATCAAATAAAGACGATCTTTCTGATGATCGACGAAATCATCGCGCCGCTACCGGCCAAGAAGAAGCGCAAAATCGGCTATTTGTGACAGTAATGCAACAGCGGACAATATAAGTTTCCTATAAAAATGATCCGATTTCCCAATCTTGCCAGCCGCTTCCGGCGATGCTATGGTCCGCGCATGATGACCGACCCTAAGAAAGAGCCGATCATGCTGTCGCGCCGCGCCTTCGTTACCGGCCTTGCCGGCGCGTCGGCGCTGCTGGCGCTGAAGCCGGGCTGGGCGTTCGCCGCCGCGGGCGCGCCGCGCGAGCTTTCCTTCCTGCATACCCATACCGGCGAGGCAATGGAGCTGGTTTACTGGGCGAATGGGAACTACCTGAAAGACGGCCTGCGCAAAGCCAACTATCTGCTGCGCGATTTCCGCAACGGCGAGGAACACCGCATCGACCCCGCCTTGCTCGACCAGCTCGCGCTGCTGCAGCAGAAGCTCGGCTCGAACGGTCGGTTCGAGATCATCTCCGGCTATCGCTCGCCGCAGACTAACAAAATGCTGCGCAAACGCGGCGCGGGCGTAGCTAAAAAAAGCTTCCACCTGCAGGGAAAAGCCATCGACATCCGCCTAAGCGACGTGCCGCTGCACGAGTTGCGCAGCGCCGCCATCGACATGAGCAAGGGCGGTGTCGGCATCTATACCGGGGCGGATTTCTTGCATCTGGATACCGGCCCGCAGAGGTCTTGGGGTTAATTTCTACTAGGATGGGCAACTTGCTTGCATCGGCTGCGCTTCCGGTGCGCATGTACTTAGCGTACACTTGCGCTCCGGTTCTCGCCGATACTTCGCATTTGCCTCATCCGAGCGAAATTAAAAGAGGAAATTTTAATCCAGTCCGTAAATATCCTTGCGGAAATTCACCTGGCCGTTTTCTTCCACCCAGGCCGTCCAATAGACGGTATGTACCGTCAGCGGCGTGACGTTTACGATCTTCGACGCATCATCGCTATAGAGCGCATCGACCTTTTCGGGCGTGAAATTCTCCATGCCCTTAAATACGAACTGCGCCAGCTCGCGCGGATGCTCGACGCGCACGCAGCCGTGGCTTAGCGCGCGCTCCTCTTTGTTAAACAGGATTGGCGCCGAAGTGCTGTGCAGGTATATGCTGTCGGAATCGACCAGCCCGAACTTGATTTTGCCCAGCGCATTATCCTGGCCCGGGCGCTGGCGCAGCATGTAAGGGAAATGGCCGGCATCGACCTGCGACCAGTCGATCGTCGCCGGATCGACTTCCTCGCGGCCGTTTTCGGTGCGCTCGTAGACGGCGTAATTATTATTGGTCAGATAGTCCGGGTTTTCGACGATCTTGGGCAGCATCTCGTTGCGCGCGATCTTCGGCGGCACGCCCCAATGCGGGTTGAAGCTGACATAGGTCAGCGGGCGCGAAAAAAGCGGCGTGCGGTGTTGCGGCTTGCCGATAATGACCTTCATGTCCATCACGCGGTGGCCGCCGCTGAAGGCGCGCAGGCGGAATTCGGGGATATTGACGACGAGGTGGCGCTCGCCCGGGTCGGCGGGGAAGGCGCGCATGCGCAGCATCGTCGCCTCGATCTGGGCGATGCGTTTTTCGACCGGCGTTGCCAGCGCGACCTGCGTGCTCTTACCGATGACGCCGTCATCGGTAAGGCCGTGGCGCTCCTGAAAGCGTTTTACCACCGCTGCGAGCAGCGGGTCGTATAAGGTGGGGTCGGCCGAAGGCGGGCCTTCATAATCGCCGGTGACATCTAAAATGGCGCGGATCGTCGGCAGGCGCTTATCGATAGCTCCCGGCTCGATTTTTTTATCGCCGGGGACAAATTGCGGCCAGCCGCCTTTTTCGGCGATGGCGCGGTAGCGCGAAAGCAGGTTCTCGAGTGCGGTGACCTGCGGCGACTGGTTCAGCGCCGCCTGCATGTCGGCATTCGACGAAGGCAGGCGCTCCATCGCGCCGATATAGGTCATCGGCGCGGCCAGCGCGGTAATAAGGCATGCTAAATAAATAGGGTGTCGCATGCCATAATTATGCCTGTATAGCGATAAAGATACGGTATAGTAATGGTGAACACCCGATTAATTTCCGGTATTTTATGGGACTCTCTATAAACTCTACTTTGACTTCAAATCTGCTCGAAATGAAGCCTCCTCGAAAACATCATGTACTTGATGTACAATCGTTTTCTCAGTATCCATTTCTTCGCGCTTTTTTGCCAAAGCGATTTTCTAGAGGCCCCCTATGCAGCTGAATATTGCCTGTATCCAGCTGAATAGCGGCGATAATATGCTGGAGAATATAGATAAACTTGGGGTTCTGGTAGCGAAAGCGGCCGGGCAGGGGGCAAAGCTCGTCGCCACCCCGGAAAATACGTTTTTAATGGAGGCGGGCAACCCTCACCCCGGCCCTCTCCCTGGAAGGGAGAGGGGGAAGAAATATGGCCAGGCCGGCCACCCCGGCATCACCGCGGCGGCGCAGATGGCGAAGCGGTATGGCGTATGGCTGCTGGTGGGATCGGTGGCTGTTTTGGATTCGGCATTGGGGATTCAGGATTCTGAGAAAACCTATAACCGCTCCTTGCTGTTCGCTCCCGACGGCAGCATCGCCGCACAATACGATAAGATCCATCTGTTCGATGTCGAAGTCGGCGATGGGCAGACCTATAAGGAGTCGGCGAGGATATTGCCGGGGGATAAGTTAGTGCTTAGTGATTTGTGCCTCGTGCCTCGTGAAAAAAAAATACAAGGCACCGTAAAATTAGGCCTTTCCATCTGCTACGATTTGCGCTTCCCGCAGCTTTACCGCGCGCTGGCCAGTAAGGGCGCACAGATTCTTGCCGTGCCGTCGGCCTTCACGCAGACAACCGGCGAGGCGCACTGGCATGTGCTGCTGCGGGCGCGAGCCATCGAGAATGGCTGCTTCGTCATCGCGCCGGCGCAATGCGGCACGCATCCGGGCGGTCGCAAAACCTACGGCCATGCGCTGATCGTCGACCCGTGGGGCACGATGCTCGCCGACGGCGGCACGGAAGAGGGAGTGGTAATGGCAACGCTGGATTTAGGCGAGGTGGAAAAAGCGCGAAGGCGGATTCCGAGTTTACAGCATGACAGAACGTTCGACCTAAAATAAGATGCCGCTTATGGATCTGGAATTCATCAAAACCGCGTTCCTGACTTTATTCGTCGCCATCGACCCGCCGGGGCTGGCGCCGATTTTCGTTGCGCTGACCGCCGGCATGGCTTCCGCCGAACGCAAGGCGGTGGCGCTACGCGGCGTGATCATCGCCTTTTTCATACTGGCGGCGGCGGCGCTTGGCGGCAAGGCCTTGCTGGAGGCGTTGGGTGTCAGCATCCCGGCATTTCGCATCGCCGGCGGGCTGCTGCTGTTTTCGATCGCGGTGGAAATGGTGTTCGAGAAACGCCAGGAGCGCCGCGCGGAAAGCGCGGAAAAGGCCATTACCATAGATCATGTGCGCAGCATCGCGGCGTTTCCGCTGGCCATTCCGCTCATGGCCGGGCCGGGCGCCATCACCGCTACCATCGTGCAGGCGGCGGGCGCCAAAGACAGCCTGGTAAATTTCGCCGCGCTGGTGGGCATTCTTTTTGTGATATTCGCCAGCTGCTATGTGGTGTTCCTGCTGGCCGAGCGCATCGACCGCTTCCTGGGCGTCACCGGCCGCGTGGTGTTGACCAAGCTGCTGGGCGTTCTGCTGGCGGCGATTGCGGTGCAGGTGGTGGGCGACGGCATCGTTACCTTCCTTGCCAACGCCAAGGCGCTTTAGCGTTTTATTCCGCAGGCGAGATAATTCACGTCGAGATCCTTGGGCGCAAGCTGCCATTTCCAGCTAAGCGGATTTAGCGTCATGCCGGTCATTTCGGTGAGCTCGACGCCGCCCTGGCGCAGATGCGCGGCCAGCTCGGAGGGTTTTACAAACTTGTTCCACTGATGCGTGCCGCGCGGCAGCCAGCGCAGCACATATTCGGCGCCGACAATCGCCAGCGTGTAGGATTTGAGCGTGCGGTTGATGGTGGAATAGAAAATGAGCCCGCCGGGCTTTACAAGCTTGCAGGTGGCTTCGACGAAGGCGGGAATGTCGGCGACATGCTCGATGATTTCAAGCGCGAACACTATATCGTAGGTAACGGGTAACGGGTTACAGGTAACAGAATCTTCCTTTTCTGCTTCCTGTGTCCTGTTACCTGTGACCAATTCTTCGGCCGTCGTACAACGATAGTCTATCTCCAGCCCGGATTGCTGCGCATGGAGCTTGGCCACGGCGATGTTTTTTTCGCCGGCGTCGATGCCGGTGACCTTTGCGCCGAGCCGCGCGAAAGGCTCGCAGATCAGGCCGCCGCCGCAGCCGATGTCGAGCAGGGCTTTGCCCTGTAGGGAAACAGGTGACGGGTGGCGGGTAACGGAACTTTTCTTATCCGTTTCCTGTGCCCTGTGCCCTGTAACCTGATTAAGTATCCACCCAATGCGCAGCGGATTGATGTCGTGCAGCGGCTTGAATTTGCCGTGCGGGCTCCACCACTCATCGGCGATGCGCGAGAAACGCTCGATTTCTTCGGGGTCGACGCTGCGGCTTTTCGCTTCCATTTTCACTGCATCCTATTATAGTTCAATTAACTCAATGATTACAGGCAATCATTGAGTGCTACGCCGCCTATCGGCGCGGCCAGCGTGGCTTTCGGCCTACGCTGGCATAGCAGGCTTGAAGTAAGCCTGCTATAAAATCACGAAAACTCGTGGAGTATAGCCCATGCCGTCGCAAAAACCGAACGTAAAAAATACGCCGCCGGCATCCGGTTCTGTCGGATGGTTCGACAAGGCAAGCCTATGGCTGTTCGGCACAAGCATCGATTTCGGAAAATTTCGCGATATTTCTAAAAATAATTATGCACTGGGGCTTGCGCATCTCGAGAACGGGAATCTGAGAGATGCCGTGCTGCGCTTTAAAATGGTCACATGGCTGGAGCCGCGCCACGTTGAGGCATGGTATCAGCTCGGCTGCGCCCAATTGATCGAAGGCAAGAAGCAGGCGGCGGTGCAGGCGTTGCGCAAGGCGCTGGCTATTGCACCCGGTCACGAGCAGGCCAAGCAGATGCTTGCCGCGGCGCTCGGCGAATCATCGCCGCCGCCGGATTAAATGGCGTAAAAAATACCCCTAAAAAAAGAAAGATCTAACTCCCTGTGGAGTTAGATCTTAGTTTTTTGAGTCCATCGTCAACTACCTTTCTTGCGATTGGTTAGTTGGCGGAGCTCAGAGCGGTCGGACGAATCTGAGCATCGTAGGTGTCAGCCCAGATCAGTTCGCCCGGATCGATGCCGTACAGCGGTGTCGGCGGGCTGAACCTGCAGTCTTCGCCGCGGGCATTCCTGCCGTTAGCGTCGAGACCCTGCCGGTTCAAACCAAAACGGTTGAAGCCGTCCTGGTTGTAGCCCCAGAGGTCGTACCCTTGCGAGTCGACCCACTGACCGCAGTCGGTGGTGTGGAACCCCATGCTGACCAACTTCACAGAGAGGTTAGTCATCTGGGGGCGCCTGGTTGCCAACTCCTTGCGGAGCTGGGTCACCGGGTCATCATCGACCGTCAGCATAGGTTGCTGCCGGTCGAACGCTGCCTGCTCCTGAGCCTGCGAAGGCTGGGAGAAGGAGGTCACGATCATGCCACCCATCAGGGAAGCGAAGATCATGGCCACGAACAGACCAAGATGCTTGTGCATTGTATCTCCTTTCGGGAGTATGCACTTGCGAACGCCCAATGGAACATCCAAAGGGCAAGAGACATAAGACAGTCACCTTATAGGCAACTCCTTTATAGGATTGCTCCTACATGTCATCGAACACTCATCAGATTCGTCTGATGAGCCTAGACTTGTTTTTTGCGTCTTGGCAAAAATCAAGTAAGTATGGCTTCATGCTAATATTAACAAAGCGTTAATGCAAGTATTTATTTTTAACCATTTGAAAATAAGAAAAAAACGCTAAGTTTTCTTTCCCTTGCGCGCGCGGGTGAAGGCCACCTTAGCGGTGAATTTGCCTTTGGGCGCGCCGGCAGGCGGGGTTTCGTGGCGCAGGGCCGGGCGCGATTTGCGCGGGTTTTCCTTGATGTCGATAGCGTAGCCGCCCTTGGCCTCGTCGGGATGGATGGTGAGTATGTGCTTGACCATGCGTTCGCGGGCGGGGCGGTCGGCGCAATAAATCATCATGTAGAGCGCGCCGGGCGTGGGAATGGTGACGTTGGGATAATGCTCATGCAACAGCGCCAGCTCGGCCTGCGCCGCCTCGGCGGTGGGGTAGCGCTTGCCCTTGCGCACGGCGCGCAGCACCGGGTGGCTCCAGTTAGGGTTGCCGCGGATGACGAGCGCGCGCTGCGGATGCTCCTTGGCCGGCACGTCCATTTTGGTAGCAAACAGCGTATAGCGTTCGCCGATTTTCTTGTAGGTGATAAGCGCGAAATGGCCGATGACGCCTTGCTTGGCGTCCTGCTCGCGCAGTGCAAAACCCTTGATCCACAAGATCACCGACGGGTAATCCTTGTTGGGAATCTGCTTTTTGGCGACGATATATTGCTGCGACAGGCGCACGACGCGGAAACCCGCTTCCATCGCGCTTTCCAGCCGGTACATTTCATTTGCAATTGCCTGGATGACTGGGCTTTGCATCGTAGCGTAATTTTTAGTGTTTTTCATAGATTGCTTCAGCATGGCGGAGGGGTATTATAGTCAGGCATTTTAAAAAAGCGAGTAGCTCCTTGCCTGCCGATTTCACCCTGGCCGAAGCCGATAAAAACAGCGCCCAGACGCTTGCGGCGATACATGAGGAATGCTTCCCAAATTACTGGAATAGCGAGGCATTTACAGATTTCTTCTCGGTGGAGAACACGTTTGCGCTGGTGGCAGAAATAGTGACTCGTGACTCGTGCCTCGTGCCTTGTGAAGAAAAGAAAAATACACGAGTCACGAGTCACGAGCCACTAGGCACTTTACCTGTCGGCATGATCGTCTATCGCATTGCCGGCGGGCAGGCGGATATATTGACGCTGGCGGTGCGGCCAAGCTGGCGCCGGCATGGGATTGCCGATGCGCTGCTTAACGAGGCGATGCGGCACTGCGAGAAGCTTGGAGCTGCCAGCCTGTTTCTCGATGTCGAAGACGGCAATCAGGCGGCGATTGCGCTCTATGAGCGGCGGGGATTTACGCATCTGCGCCGCCGCAAACTTTATTACCGCCAGAAAGACGGCAGCTACACGGATGCGCTTGTCATGACGCGGAAGTTTGCGTAAGGTGGCC
>JAGVLW010000006.1 GCA_020054105.1 Alphaproteobacteria bacterium
CTAAGGATTTTGTTTATTCAACATGTCGGGATACTCCCGGCCTCTGTCTGTTAAACGAATCATCTTACATAATACGATTGCCATCTGCGCCTAAATGCTCCTTGTCACGCCATAGCTGCAAAGCAGCGACGGCTGATCACACATCGAAATAAAAAAAAGCCCCAGCATATTGAAATGCCGGGGCTTTTTGTTTGTCATCAAAGCTTAATATTTCTATAATTTTTTTATATGCTATAATATGCTATAAAGTGAATTGAAATTCTCCAATAGGTTATATATGGCAGCTTATCACTCTCATCCAAAATATAGTGGGTGTTCCCAAGAACAAAAGGACGCTCTGTATTATCTTGCGGATCAGGCTGTCAAGGCGGAAAAACAACGGAGAATAGACAGAAGCGAACCTACGAATACCTTTGATCGTGGAAAGGTTGAGAACCAAGCGGTATGGGACGCACTCAGTTCAGATTCGGGTCTGGCAAATGCTGTGAAGGAATATAGATGTTCTGAGTCGTATGATCATTACGCTCGGACTGGCCATTATGGTCCATATGAGAGTAAAGCTCCGTCGGAGTCTGTGGCTGCGGACCAGCCCCCGGCGGTGGATACGGTTAGGGAGCAGCCGAGATGCCCTTCTAAAGGCAATATTTGGCGGAGGATAATGGGGGGTGGTGGCGATGCGCGAGGCCGTGGCTGATGTGAAAACGAAGGCCTTTTTCTATTCCTCATACACATCCTTCCGATGTCCGGCGTGCAGGACGATGATGATCAGTTCATCCTGCCTAAGCGTATAAAGCACGCGGTAATCACCGATGCGATAGCTGCGTAGGCCGCTGAAATTTCCACTCAATGATTTGCCAAGCGACAGTGGATCTTTGGCGAGGTGGGTTTCAACTTTCTTAACGATGCGCATCACCTCGGCGTTGCCAAGTTTCCTTAAGTCTTTTTTGACCCGCTCACTCCATAAAATGCGGTAAGTCATTTGCGCTTATCAAGCTCTGTAAGCAATTCCTTACTGGTCAGCAACCTGCCGGGGTTGGCCAGCCGATCCATGGCGATATAATAGTCGGAAATATCTTCCAGATAGCGCGTAAGAGCCTCTTTAATGTAAAAGCTCTTCGGACGTTTGGTCATGCTGCATAATTGGTCAAGCTGAGCATCAAGATTCTCTGGCAATCGTACGGAAGTCATAACTTACTCCTCTAATGTAATACATTGTTACAATGTACTACAATTAATACGAAAAAACAAGTCCCGCAATGTGGGTTCGTACCCTATCGTTTTCCACCCACCCACAACCCGCATGCCGCCGCGAGAAACGTGATCGCCGTGATCAGCGCCATCGGGGTGAACATGCCGATGCCGCGGAAGGAGCCGTCGCCAAACGCATAGGCGGTGAGGGTGTAGAGTGAAATGATAATCGTCAGCAGCAAAAATAATCTGCGCGCCATACCCGGCCGGAGCGCCAATGCCAATGCGAGGAAGAGGAAATTGAGCGTCGTCGTCGGCGCCATGCGGTTGGGGAAGGCGGGCTCGTAGGCAAGATCATTGGCGAAAAGATAGGCGTCGATGTGGAATTCCGTCCCAAAAAATAAGTCGCAGCATTTGAGCGCCGCCATCAGTCCGATGACCGGCGCGGCGATGCGGGTAAAAGATGGGCGAAGAATCGCCAATCCCAGCATGATGAACAGCACCGATGTGGCGGGGTTGACGGGTATGGGCGAATCGATGATCCGCTTTAATCCATAGCTGTCGGTCTGCCAGCCAAGCAGCGTCAGCGCGCCCACCAATATGGGCACCCAGCCAAGAGCCACGACAGCACATCGAGAAATAAAGCGAGAAACAGTCACATGATTTCCTTTGCCGGCCAGGATAATCGCTTTCCCGTCCAAATGCTATCGCCCTGACCGTCCTAATATAGGAAAAATAAGACTCTAACTTTTATCGCCGCCGCCAGTAGTCAACCCAATCTTAATGATTTTACGGCATCATGACGGGCTGAAATAAGCAGCCTGCGGGGATGCCGTGATTACCGTATTTTTCAAGAATGGCGCCGTTATCCAGTCCAAGGTCATCGCGGCGGCCGAGCCGGTTCCCGCCGGCACGCTATGGGTCGATATTTTCAACCCGAGCCTGGAGGAGGAGCGCAGCGTCGAGACGCAGCTTAGCATCCAGATCCCGACCAAGGAAGAAGTCTGGCGCAACGAGGTGCTCAACCGCTTTTACAGCGAAGACGGCGTGCATTACATGACGGCGGCGGTCATCACCAAGATGGATTCGCCGCACCCGCAAACCAGTGCCGTGACCTTCATTTTCTCGCTGAATTACCTGGTGACGATGCGCTATATCAGCCCGACTTCCTTTACGAATTTCGGGCAGCGCATCGTGCGCTATCCGCAGAAATTCTGCACCGGCGCCGACGTGCTCGATGGGCTGCTCGAGGAAATCATCACGCGCGTGGCGCATAATTCCGAGGTGGTGGTGCAGGAGCTCGACGTGCTGTCGCACGAGATTTTCAGCGAAACCGGCCTTGGCGGCAGCCGCCGCAATCCCTCGCAGGCGATGAAAACCGTGCTGCGCCGGCTCGGCACCTGCGCCGACCTCAACTCCAAGATCAACGAGAGCCTGCATAGCCTGCACAGGCTGCTCAATTTCTTCCGCGAGATCGAGACCAACAGCAAGGAAGTCAAGCACGCCGTGCGCACGCTCAATACCGACGTGGCGGCGCTGGCGCGGCAGACCGACTTCCTCGCCGACAAGATCACTTTCCAGCTCGACGCGACGCTGGGCATGATCAATGTCGAGCAGAACATGATCATCAAGATTTTCTCGGTCGTGGCGGTGTTTTTCCTGCCGCCGACCCTGGTGTCGAGCGTTTACGGCATGAATTTCGAGCATATGCCGGAATTGCAATGGATGTACGGCTACCCGTTCGCGGTCGGCTTCATGGGGATGTGCGCGC
>JAGVLW010000047.1 GCA_020054105.1 Alphaproteobacteria bacterium
ACGGATACGCCAAAACGCCTGAAAGAATTTCTAGCGAATTTCCATCCCTCTATTATCGGGCTCACCGGCACGCCTGAGCAAATCAAGGCGGTGGAAAGCGCTTACAAGGTGTATGCGGCGAAGTCGAAGGATGAGAATATGCCGGGCGGCTATAACGTCGATCATTCCGGCTTTATTTATTTGATGAATAAGAACGGCGAATACGTCGCTCATTTTTCTTACGACGCATCGGCGGATGACATTGTAAAGGCATTGCGACAGCTAAAGCGCTAAGAATTTTTACCGCGTTGTAAAGCTACCGGCTGGGGCACTGTCTTTCCAGGCATAGTAAGCCAGAAAGAGCGCAACGGCAGACCATACAATAATGCCAGCGGTGTTCATGCCGGGAGTCATCGTAATGCCCAATACGGTGAACGGCAGCGCATCACTAAACGTAAGGGCAAGGTGCGTCAGCGCGTGCCACGCCATCGCTCCGGCGAAAAACTTGGCGATTTCTTTTTTGATGTTTGTCATTGGCTTTTTTCCTCCTTTGACCGCTCGATGTTAAACCTACTTGAATTGAACATTAAAAATCCATATGTAATATAAACGAGTATATATGTATTTATGAGTTATGCCTAAAAACCCTAAGAAACCTAATGATGACAATTTACAGGAACTGGCAGACATCTTCCGCCTGCTCGGTGATGCCAACCGACTGAAAATCATCACCGCCTGCTTGGACAAGGAAAAATCGGTGGGTGAACCGCCTGCGCGCCATGATTATGGCGACCGTGGTGCCGTCGCTGGGCTATGTGCCGATGGCGATCTCCACCGGCGCGGGCGCGGAAGTGCAGAAACCGCTGGCCGTGGTCGTCATCGGCGGGCTGATCGTCGCCACCGCCATGACGCTGATCGTGCTGCCCGCCCTGTACAATCGCTTCAATCTCGGACGTGAACTTACCGAGAAAGAGGAGTTGTAACCTTTAACGCAGTCAATCCTTAAGGAGAAAAATTATGAAACGAACCTTACTTATCGCAACCACCTTGCTGGCACTCGCTGCGTGTGCATCCGAGCCGTCCAGAACCCTCGACCAGAAGCTGGCGGATGCGACCACTTCGGCAGACAGAAAAGAAACCCTGCGACTTGCCTGCCTGAACGAAGCGGAATGGCCAGCGAGTCTCAAGAAAGTACGCACCACTGGCCGTCATGGAATGCAGCAAAGGCAGCGGCTAAAACGTGCGCCGGAGATTATGGAAATGAAATCCCTCTGCCGCCAGATGGATGACCTCACTACAGCGGATGCGGAAGAAAAACTGCCTCCCCAGGAACTGGCCTCAAAGTGCGCCGATAAGGTGGCGGCAAAAAAACTAAAAGAGGGCAAAGGCTGGCCTGAACACGCGCAGAGAATCGAAAAAATCTGTGAGGAGATGACAGGCCGGAAGATCAAAGTGGATTAGCTTAACTCATGAACTCCGCACGCAAAGAAAACACCTACATCGTCCAGAAAATGGACTGCCCGACCGAGGAACGATTAATCCGCAATCGTCTGGAGGGTATGGAAGGCATGGAGGAATTGCGCTTTAACCTCATGCAGCGCGAGTTAACGGTAAAGCACCGACTGGAAAGCGACGAGCCGATTTTTACCGCGCTGCAGGAACTTCGGATGGAGCCGCAGCGCCAGGGCAGCGAGGAAAATGAAACCACTGGGCATGCGACCACGGTTTCCACTCGCACCAAGTGGCTGGTAGGCTTATCCGGCGTTATGGCCATCGCCGCGGAAATCATCGGATGGACAACGGATAATGAGCAGTCAGCCGTCGTGATAGCGCTTTCCGTCCTCGCCATCGCGCTGGGCGGTATGGATACGGTCAGAAAAGGCATCACCGCCATCAAGACCTTCACTCTCAATATCAACTTCCTGATGATGGTCGCCATTGCCGGAGCCACGCTGATCGGCGAATGACCGGAAGCGGCGGTGGTGACGTTCTTGTTCGCGCTGGCCGAATTGATCGAGGCTTATTCGCTCGACCGGGCGCGCAACGCCATCCGCAATCTCATGGAAATGACGCCGGAATCGGCCAGCGTGAAACAGCCGGACGGCAGCTGGCGGACAATGGCCGTGGGCGATGTACCGATGGAAGCCGTGGTGCGCGTGAAACCCGGCGAGCGTATTCCGCTCGACGGCAAGATTATCAGCGGTCAGTCCACGGTCAACCAGGCTCCCATCACCGGCGAGAGTATGCCGGTGGAAAAGAAACCGGGCGATGCGGTGTTTGCCGGAACCATCAACGAGCGCGGCGCGTTTGAATTTACGGTGACGGCCAATAAGGGCGACACCACACTGGCGCGCATCATCCGCTCGGTGCAGGCGGCGCAGGGCGAGCGCGCGCCGACGCAGCGCTTTGTCGATCAGTTCGCGCGCTATTACACGCCCGCCGTTGTCGTGCTGGCAGTATTAATCGCCGCCGTGCCGCCGCTGGCCTTCGGCGCGAAATTCATGCCGTGGCTTTATAAGGCGCTGGTCACGCTGGTAATCGCTTGCCCTTGTGCGCTGGTAATCTCCACGCCGGTGACGGTCGTCAGCGGTCTGGCGGCGGCGGCACGGCGGGGTATTCTTATCAAGGGCGGCGTCTATCTGGAGGAAGGCCGCAAGCTCAAGGCGCTGGCGCTCGATAAAACCGGCACTCTGACGCATGGCAAGCCAGAAGTGACAGATATTCAGGAATTGAACCACCTCGTACCAGAGCAAGCGCTGGAAATCGCCGCGAGCCTCAATGCGCATTCGGAGCATCCTATCGCCCACGCCATCGTGACCAAAGCCGGGCTGAAAAAGCCTCTGACGGTAAGCGAGTTTGAATCCATCACCGGACGCGGCGTCAAAGGCGTGATCGGCGGCACACTCTATTATCTCGGCAATCACCGGCTGATGGAGGAGTTAAAGGTCTGCGGCGAGCTTGTTGAGTCTGTGCTGCTGCCGCTGGAAAAACAAGGCAAGACGGCGGTGGTGCTGACGACCGAAAGCCAAGCGCTATGTGTCTTCGCCGTGGCCGACACCATCCGCGATTCCAGCGTACAGGCGGTTAAGGAAATGCAGGCGCAGGGAGTGCATTGCATCCTGCTCACCGGCGACAATCAGAATACCGCCAATGCTATCGCGGCGGAAGTCGGCATTACGGATGTTCACGGCGATATGCTGCCGGAGGACAAGCTGAAAGCGATTGAGGAGCTGCGCCAGCGTTACGGCGTGGTCGGCATGGTGGGCGACGGCATCAACGACGCGCCCGCACTTGTTAAATCCTCCATTGGCTTTGCGATGGGCGCGGCAGGCACAGATACTGCGCTGGAAACGGCGGACGTGGCGCTGATGGAGGACGATTTGCGGCGTCTTCCGTTGTTTATCGCTTTAAGCCGAAAAACCAGTGCGGTGCTGAAACAAAACATTACACTCTCCATCGGCATCAAGGCGGTATTTCTGGCGCTGAATTTCGCGGGGCTGGCAACGCTATGGATGGCGGTATTCACCGATATGGGTGCCAGCCTGATCGTGATGTTCAACGGACTTCGGCTGCTTCGATTCAAAGCATGATGCATCGCATAACTTATTTGACATTTATCAAATCCTCTTTGGGCATCTGTAATTTAGAATGATGTCGAATACTAATCGATTGGATGCTTAATGCTGCGACAAGAATATTTTGAGTTTGTTAATAGCTTCGGAGAATTGAGTCCGTATGAACTCGACCATTTATGCGAAGCGCTATACCGAAAACTTAATCAGCTTACCACTCAAAAAAGCGCAAATAATGGTGAACGGCTGGCATTCAACGAACAGGATTTGAAACACATCCTGATTAAAACAATGATCGAAGTGCGGGTTGTTCTTGCAGAACTTCGCAAAGAGGAAGCGGAACAACAACTCAAACTTGCCAAGGCCGCAGCATCCGCCGCAGGATTATCGGATATCAAATCAAATAATACTTAAAAAGAAAAAGCCCCCTGCCGTCCGGCAGGGGGCTAGAGGGGAGACCTATTTTATCAAGAAATTACGCTGTTTTGTCCTCTATCACGATCTTGATGCGCCGCGCATATTTGCGGCCATCCACCGTGGTGATGCGGTTCTCGGCGATATATTCCTTGGTCAATGTGCCGCCTGAGAGAAAAATAATCGCCTTGGTATCCGTGAAAGAAGTGCCGCCTTGGCTGAACACCGGCGACGGGCTGGCTTCGCTGTAATCGACCGTCACGCCGTCATCAAGGTGGATCGCCTGCGCTGGACTTATCGACGCCGATGATCGTAGCCCAGAAGAAATTACCAGATTGCAAGGCAATCAGGTCTACGTTTTACCTGTATCGGAGGTTGAAAACCTATTTGCTTTGCCTGATGTTGTTACTGCTCTTGCAAGTCTTCATGGCTTTAATGCCGTGCAAATTGCCGAGAAAATTGGTGAGTTGAAAGCAGCTATCATTGAAAAAATTAGAACTGATTTAGAAGGATGTTGCATTCGATATACTTTAAGGCGAATTGATCGAACCGTGAAAACCATAGGACTCCAGGAACGAGATATTGCTTCCTTGATTACAGAGTTTCAGCAGCAAATTGCCAGAGTAGATGTTGTAGCCATTTATAATGACATCATGCAGCGGGTGCAGCAGCTCATAAATGCTGAGGATATACCAAAACTTCTCGCTATTTATGATAATAAAGGGCTTTTGGCAGAAGTGGCGCGCATACTCGGCCTAGGTACTAAAAAGAATTTGGAAGAATATTTAGGACGTATGCTGGAGCACGAACATGGTGAACCCCTGCGTCGGGCAATTCAGCAACTTCTTCCTCAATTGCCTTAATGGCCATTATCTCTCCGACCAAAGCACTCTGAGTCCAATATCACACCGCCTTTTTATAGCAGTTTTCGCACAGGCCGAGCACTTCGAGCATCTCGCGTTCGACGTGGAATTTGAGCTGTTTGCCGACGGTTTTTACATAGTCTTTGAGCTTGCGGTCGTGCAGCTCCTGCACTTTGCCGCAGGCGCGGCAGACGGCGAATTGCGCGACATGGTCGTCGCCGTGATGGTGGCAGGCGATGAACGCGCCCAGCGACGCGATGCGGTGCGCCAGCCCGCGCG
>JAGVLW010000074.1 GCA_020054105.1 Alphaproteobacteria bacterium
GACTCCGCCTGGCCGCAGGATCGCTATTTCCAGACGCTTGGCCCGTCCGACCGCGCGTTTGCCCAGATGCTCGCCAAAACCGTGCTGCGGCGCTTGGGCCAGATCGACGCGCTGCTGGCCAAATTCCTCGACCATCCGCTTAAAGCGCCGCGCATCATGCATACGCTGCGCCTGGGCGTCGCCCAGCTCATCTGGCTGGAAACGCCGCCGCACGCCGCCGTGCATAGCGCCGTCGAGATGACCAAGCAGCTCAAGATGGAAAAATACAGCGGCCTGGTCAATGCCGTGCTCAAGAACGTCGCCCGCGACGGCCGCGCCATCGTCGATGCGCAGGACGCCGTCAAGGTCAATACGCCGGGCTGGCTGTGGGATAGCTGGGAGAAGGCGTATGGCGCAAAAACCGCCCGCGCCATCGCCGAGATGCATATGAAAGAGCCGCCGCTGGATATTTCGGTGAAAAGCGACCCGGCTTACTGGGCGCAGCAGCTTGGCGGCGTCGTGCTGCCGATGGGCTCGGTGCGGCTGCGCGAAACCCGCAACATCACCCATCTCGCCGGATTTTCCGAAGGCAGCTGGTGGGTACAGGACATGGCCGCCACCATTCCGGCGCGGCTGCTGGGCGACGTCCACGACAAGCGCGTGATCGATCTGTGCGCCGCCCCCGGCGGCAAGACCGCCCAGCTTGCGCTGGCCGGCGCGAAAGTCTCGGCCATCGACCGCTCGAAAGAGCGCATCGCCATGCTCAAGACCAACGTGCATCGCCTTAAATTACAGGCGGAATACGTCACCACCGATGCATCGAGCTGGCTGCCGAGCTTCGCGCCCGACGCGATTCTGCTCGACGCTCCCTGCTCCGCCACCGGCACGCTGCGCCGCCATCCCGACGTCGCCTGGCACCGCCGGCCCGAAGACATCGAGCGGCTGGTGCAAAGCCAGCACAAATTGTTGCAACATGCGGCCGACATGCTCATGCCCGGCGGCATATTGGTTTATTCCGTCTGCTCGTTGCAACCCGAGGAAGGCGAAGGCCAGATCGCCCGCATCCTCAAAGAGCGAAAAGACATGCAACTGTCCAAGGTCACGCCCGAGATGCTGGGCGGGCTTTCGCAATGCATCACGAAGCTCGGCGAAGTACGCACCCTGCCCTGCCATCTGGCCGAACTCGATGGTATGGATGGGTTCTATGCCGCTGTTTTGCGAAAATGTAACTAAACTGTCATAAAAAATGTCGGTTTTTGGGTTATGATAGCGCCTAACGTATTTTCGGGTTTGTCGTGGTTATGAGCAAAATCAAGATCGCACCGTCCATTTTATCCGCCGATTTTTCCCGGCTCGGCGAGGAAGTGAAAGCTATCGACGCGGCGGGCGCCGATTACATCCATGTCGACGTGATGGACGGGCATTTCGTGCCCAACCTTACCATTGGGCCGGTGGTGGTCAAATCCATCCGTCCCCACAGCAAAAAAATATTCGACGTGCATCTGATGATCGAAAATCCGGATGCATTCGTCGAGGCCTACGCCAAGGCCGGCGCCGACATCATCACCGTGCATACCGAAGCCAGGCAGCAGGATGTGCGCGCCACCTGCCAGCGCATCAAATCGCTCGGCAAGAAATGTGGCATCGTGATTAAACCGAAAACGCCCGCATCCGCCCTTGCACCGCTCATGGACTTGGCCGACCTCATTCTCATCATGACCGTCGAGCCGGGGTTCGGCGGCCAGAGCTTCATGGCCGACCAGCTGGAAAAAATCAAAACCGTGCGCGACATGATTGCGGGGACCGGCCGCGACATCGACCTGGAAGTCGATGGCGGCATCAACGCGCAAACGGCGAAGCAAGTCATCGCCGCCGGCGCCAACGTGCTGGTGGCGGGCAGCGCGGTGTTCACCGGCGATGCCAAGGATTACGCCAAAAACATTCAAGAACTGCTAGGTAACGCCTGATGATTCAGTATTCCCCCGTTAGTGCCAGCGCATTATGCATTGCCGCCCAAGCCAAAGATGAGGATGCCTATGCCGAATTGCTTGCCCGCTGCACAATGAGAGCCAGGCCTTTGCTTATCACCTCCAAGCTGCGCAATGGCGGACTGGATAGCCAATATGCCGACCTATTCGATAATGCCGTGTCAGATGCGCTGGATAATGTGTTGAAATCGCCAACCCTGGACCCGCAGCGCTTTGAAGGCTTTTATTATACCAGCCTGAGAAATGCAGTTACAAACGTCATCAGAAGAATCAGAAACGATCGCAGTCATTTTACAGGCGATACGGACATATCCAATCCAGCGATAGGCTCATTTATAGGACACGCTATCCATACCGGCTATACGCCGGATCATGTCGATACGCAAAAACACGAAGCCTCGGTGGATTTTGGCGAGAAATTAACTAATCTCAAGGCGCTTTATAAACGCTGTCTTGAGTATACCAGCCCAGATATTCTGGAAACATTCTTGTATGCTTTAAAGGGTACTTATGCCGAATCGGCAAGAATGATGGAGATTCCCGTTGGAACGGTAAAATCGAGGGTGGCTGCTGCCCACAGAGCCCTCAAAGCCCATGATGCGGAATTATCACACGCATACGATGCTTTCGGCGTTGAGACTCTGGACCAAGACCAGATGAATCAAGTGAATCAGCAAATGCTGGTAGCGATTGCGGAACTCGTTGAACAGAAACGTGCCATGCAAAGAGTCGCCAGCCGGGGATAAGCCTATGCCATTATCCTGCCCCATTTGCGGCAAAACCGCCGTAGAAAAATACACGCCCTTTTGCTGTAAACGCTGCGCCGACGTCGATCTGGGACGGTGGTTTTCGGGAAGCTATGCCGTCCCGGCCGTGGAAAACGACGACGATCCCGACGAGCAGGACGCCGTCGACACCCCCGAAAAGCATTAACCAATCATCTGGGATAAATCTTGTTTGTTCAAGATGATGCGGCGTCAGCGTGATGATTTTTTAACTCCGCTGCAACAATTAATTCACAAAACTATGCTCGCCGCCTGTGGCTGCAAGGCGTAAAATGAGCACATGGCCGACGATCTAAATAAAACCGACGAAGCACAGCGTATCGAGCAGATCGAGGCGCAGGCGACGGCGCTACAAGGCCAGTTGGCCGGCGCAGCCACGCCGGATGCGATTAAGAATATTCTCGATAGCCTGCAAAACCTGCGGCTGGCCGTCCCTGCCGGCGCGATCATGCCGGCCAATCTCGGCACCGCCATTGCGTCAGCACAAATAGCCTACGACGTCGCTGTGGCGGAGGATGCTCTGCCTGCCGCCTCTTTCGTGCCGACCTTGTCTGCCGCCTTCTCGAAGGCTGTCTTTAATTTGATGTCGCGCGAGGAGCAGGATTATTTCAATTCCTTCCGCCATGGCGAGAAATACGACGTCTACGAAGTCGGCGACGATGGAAAAATCAAGCGCGACGAACATGGCGCCCCTGTCAAAAAAGAAATCGACGGCGGCAAGATGCAGGAAAACCTTACCCGCATCAAATATCACAGCCTTGACGACAAGCAGAAGGAATCCATCCCCGACAAGCCGCCGGAAACTCAAGAAGAGCTGGAAAAGCTTAAAGAATCGCTGAAAGAGGTCGAAGGCCGCAAAGCCGCGGAGATTCAGGAAAAGGTGGAAAAGGGTGAGATGCCCCAGAAAGACGCGGATAAAAAAATCGCCGAAAACCGCGAGGCATTCAAAGATGCACAAAGAAAAGTGGACGAGGTGATTAAAGAAGAAAAAATGGCGGAAAATTCACCGCCGCACATGAAGCCGATGGGTGATGCGTTGCTGAAGGAAGCTAAAAAAGATATGCGAGATGCGCTGAAAAAGAGTGTGCTTGATGAAGCCGTTTTGGAAAAAGAAAAACCTGTCTTTGCCAAGGAACACAACCCGGCGGAAGCGTTCGATCACGGGCTTGCTAGCGCGCCGGTGCGCAAGACCGATAAGGAAAGAGTGCTAAGCTAGCGCGATAAAATCCGCGAGCACTTTTTTCTGCCCGGCTTTCTCGAAATCGATGTCGATATGGTCGCCGCTGATCGCCTGTATCCGGCCATAGCCGAATTTCTGGTGGAAAATGCGCTGGCCTTTGCTGAAATTATTTTTGCTGCCGCGCGGCGCGGCAGTCGCCGTTTTCGCCGATGCGCCGGCGGAAGCCATAATCGCCGCCACCTCGTCTTTCCAATTACGCCCGGCCTGGCGCGGCGCGCTATGCATCCCGCCGCCGAGCTTTTCCATATGCTCCTCGGGAATCTCGCCGATGAAGCGCGAGGGAATGCTGCTTTGCCACTGGTTGTAGATGCGGCGGTTGGCGGCGTGGGAAATGAACAGCCGCTTGCGCGCGCGCGTCATGCCGACATAGGCCAGGCGGCGCTCTTCCTCGAGGCCTTTCATGCCGCTTTCATCGACGGCGCGCTGATGCGGAAACAACCCCTCCTCCCAACCCGGCAGGAACACCACGTCGAACTCCAGCCCCTTGGCGGCGTGCAGCGTCATCAGGCTGACCATGTCGGTATTATTGTCATTATTGGCAGCTTCGGTGACCAGGCTCACATGCTCCAAAAACGCCGCCAAATTCTCGAACTCGCCCATCGCCCGCACCAATTCTTTCAGGTTCTCGACGCGGCCGGCGGCTTCCGGCGTTTTTTCCTGCTGCCACATGGCGCGGTAGCCGCTTTCTTCGAGCATCAGCTCGGTCAGCTCGGCGAGGTTCAGCGCATCGCGCTTTTCGCGCCAACGCCCCAGGTCGCCGATGAACTTGCCCAAGGCGCCGCCGAGCTTGCCCTTGAACTCGCCACCGGCCAGCAAATGCTGCGTGGCGCCGTAAAGCGAGAAATTGAGGCTGCGGGCGCTGGTGTGCATCTGCTGCATCGTCGCCTGGCCGATGCCGCGCTTAGGACTGTTGATGATGCGCTCGAAAGCGAGGTCGTCTTGCGGCGAGGCGATGAGGCGCAGATAGGCCACCGCGTCGCGGATTTCGGCGCGCTCGTAAAAGCGCAAGCCCCCGATCACGCGGTAAGCCACGCCCAGCGTCAGGAACCGCTCCTCGAAAGCGCGCGTCTGAAAACCGGCGCGCACCAGGATGGCGATGTCCTTCAGCGACACGCCCTTGCGCTGCAGCTGCTCGATCTCCTCGCCGACGAAACGTGCTTCCTCGGTTTCGTCCCACAGCGATTTGAGCTGGAGCTTTTCGCCTTCCTTCACCTGCGTCCACAGCGTCTTGCCGAGACGCCCGCGATTATTGGCGATCACGCTGCTGGCCGCCGCCAGAATATGCGGCGTCGAGCGGTAATTGCATTCGAGCTTCACCACCGTCGCATCGGGAAAATCGCGCTCGAAGCGCAAAATATTGCCGACCTCGGCGCCGCGCCAGCTATAGATCGACTGGTCGTCGTCGCCGACGCAGCAGATGTTTTGATGGTAGCTGGCAAGCAGCCGCAGCCAGAGATATTGCGCGACGTTGGTGTCCTGGTATTCGTCGACGAGAATATATTTGAACCGCTTGGCGAATTCCTCGAGCACCTCGGGAAACTGCGTGAACAGCGTGAGCATGTGCAAAATCAGATCGCCGAAATCGGTGGCGTTGACGGCTTTCAGCCGCGCCTGGTAGAGCCGATAGACACCCAGCGCATGGCCGCCGACCTGCTGCGTGTCCTGCCCGCCGGTAACTTTATCGGGCGTCAGCCCCTGATCTTTCCAACGCTGGATCACCGACAAAAATAATTTCGGCGGCAGCGACTTGCCGTCGATATTCTGCTCGATGAGAATGGCTTTTATCAACCGCAACTGGTCATCTTCGTCGAGAATGGTAAAACTCGAAGTCAGCCCCAGCTTCTCGGCATGGCGGCGGATAATGCGCGCGCCGATGGAATGAAACGTGCCCTGCCAGAGCGACTGCGACGCGCCGGTGAGCAGTGCCACGCGCTCGGCCATTTCGCGCGCGGCCTTATTGGTGAACGTCACCGCCAGGATCTCGCCCGGCCAGGCCAGCTTGTTCATGAGGATATGCGCGATGCGCGTGGTCAGCACGCGCGTTTTTCCCGTGCCGGCGCCCGCCAGCACCAGCACCGGCCCCTGCGTCGCTTCCACCGCCATGCGCTGCGCGTCATTGAGGCCGGCAAGCATCGGCTGCTCGGCCATTACGGCAGCGTCAGCCATACGGGCAATAATTCATGCGTTTGCAGGGAATGAATGATCGCAAAGCACGGCATGGCGAGGAAAAATATCGACGCGTCGAGCATCGTACGCCGGATGAATTTCGGCTTGGCCTCTATGTGCTCCGGCTCGTTCCATAGCGATAATCTCGGCAGCCAGCGCGGCACTTCGCGCATATAGGCTTCGTAGGGCGCGCCGAATTTATGCTGCAGGAAATCCTCTTCTTTCACAACGACCAGCGGGTAATACAGCACGAAAGCGGCAACCAGAAACGCCAGCACGACCACCATGCCCGATTGCAGCCCGATGCCAACC
>JAGVLW010000004.1 GCA_020054105.1 Alphaproteobacteria bacterium
CGCCCGCCGGGCTTCTCGCCTGCGGATCGAACTCGCTTTCCTGGCGGATAATCGCCAGCGCCAGCGCCCGCTCGATCGGAAGGTCGGGCGGCGTGTCTACCAGCGGGTAGCCATCGTTCATCAGCACGATATTATGTTCCTGCGAGGCTTTCTTGGCGCCGCGCACACTAAGGTAACCCTCGCCGAGCTCTTTGCCGAGACCGGCGACCAGCGCGGCATTTTCGATGGTTTTTGCATTATCGATCGTTGCGCTGATGAGCCGGTTCGCCAGCTCTTGCGATCCCAGCTTGATGCAAAGCGCAATGGCCTGCGCCAGCTCGCTGCGCGCAAAAGCTTTCCGGGCATCGTCGCTTATCTCCGGTGGCGCGGGAATATGCAGCGGCGCCGAGCCGAAACGCTTGAGCGCGGCGAGCTGTCCGTAAAAAGTCGTGGGGTAGGCGCTGGCCGTGTCGTACCAGCTTTGGCTGGCGGAATCGTCGCCGGCTTTTTCGGCAGCGCGGGCGGTCCAGTAAGCGGCGCGGGCCTTGCTGACCGGGAATTGCACCGTTTTGAACATGTCGTAAAAGATCGTGTAGGCTTCTTTCGGCTGGTTGTAAAACTCCAGCGCAACCCAGCCGGAAAGCCATTGGCTCGCGGCCAGTTCCGCGCCTTGCGTTTGCCCGTGATTGGCCAGCAGTTTTTTGGCGAGCCGGCTGTTGGATTCGTCGAGCGCCTTATGGATTTGCGTCTCGCGGTATCGCCACCATTTTTCGGGGTAGGGGACGCGCGCCGGCGCCGCCAGCAGCATTTCGCGCACGCCGAGCGTATCGTCGCGTCGCGCCCGGTAGCGCAGTCGCTCATAGATCAGGCCGGGAGCTTTTTTGAGCGCGCCAGGCACTTGTGCCACCAGGTTGCCGGCGTTCTTATTGTCTTCCAGCAGCGCGATGCGGGCCTTGGCGAGTTTCTGGTGCGCGTCGGGAAGCTGCGGCAGCAGGCGCTTTGCCGCCGTGGTTTTTTCTTCCCACAACAGGCGGTCGGCGCGCGCGATATTATCGTCGCCGGTGAGGATTTGCTTATGGTCCTGCGCGATCTTTTTTTCCTGCGCCTCGTCGAAATCGCCGCCGACCCAGCCTTCGCGGATCAGCTGGGCGATAGCGGTATTCTCGCCCTGGCCGCCGCGCTGCATCGCCTCCGCCAGCGCGATTTTGCCGATGCCGGTGATCGGCACGGCGTCGCTGAAAAAAGCGATGATGGCATCGTCGCCGACGGTGCCATCGCTCATGGCAAGCTCGGCGCGGATGCGCAGCCTTTTTCGCTCCGGCCAGTCGGGATGATCCTTGATGAACAGGCTGATTTCATCGAAGCTCGTGCCGGAGCTGCCGTCGAGCAGATATTGCCAGCGCATGAGCGTCAGCAGCGCCGGCTCGCCGGAATCCTCGGCATGCGAGAGCGCATCGGGCCAGTTATTGCGCTGCGCGGAATCCACCGCGCTTTTTGCGTGTTCCGTCTCCCCTTGCGACAGGGCGGCCGCCGGGAAAGGCGCCGGCAGCAACAGCAAGATAATGAGAAATCGCAGGCGCATCACAGTTTGCTTGATTTGATTATAGGCGAGGGGCTATCTTTGTGGGTATAATCGCTTTAAAGTCAATAGCCGTATGTTCGCGCCCGACATCATCAGTCTCCGGCAATTCTACGCCACGCCGTTCGGCGAAGCGGTAAGGACGCTGCTGGCCCAGACCATCCAGAAATTCTGGCCGCAGGTCAGCGGCGATACCGTGCTGTGCATCGGCCATGCCACGCCCTACATGCAGCGTTATATCGACCAGGCCAAGCCGCTGATGATGTGCATGCCGGCGGCGCAAGGTGCGGCGTACTGGCCGCCGACGCGGGCGAATCTGGTGTTTCTCGCCGACGAGTCGGAGCTGCCGCTGCAGGAAAACAGCGTCAACCGCGTGCTGCTGATTCACAGCCTGGAAAACAGCGAGCGGCTGTCATGGATGATGGAGGAAATCTGGCGCGTGCTGACGCCGGAGGGCCGCGTGCTGGCGATCGTGCCCAACCGCCTGAGCCTGTGGTCGCGCTCGGCGCGCAGCCCGTTCGCTTATGGGCGGCCTTTCAGCATGGCGCAATTGCGCGGCCTGATGGGCGATCACCGTTTTGCGCCGACGCGCGCCTGTTCGGCGCTGTTCATTCCGCCGACGCGCAACCAGCTATGCTGGAAAATCGCCGGGCGGCTGGAAAGAATCTGCCAGTGGCTCGGGCTGCATATCGGCGGCGTGCTCATTATCGAGGCGGAAAAACAAGTCTATGCTGCCATTTTGCAGCCGGCGCTGGCGCATAAGAAAGCCTACCGCGCCAATGTCGCGGCGCCCAAGCCCATCATGGGGCGGCAGTCCCGTCAATTATAGGTTATTTGCCGATTTTATCTTCAGGTAATGCGCCTGCGTGGCGATCAGCGCCTGTTGCGCCTGGCGTTTCAACGCATCGCTGCCCGCATGGCCGCGCTCCAGCAGCAACCAGCCATGTTCGTAATGCGCCACGCCCCAGTTGCGGTCGGCAAGCAACGCCATCGCCGCCGTGAAATAGGCTTTGCCGCTCACGCTATAAGGCGCGCCGAACCCCTGATAGGGTTTTGAAAATGGAAATCCGGTATGCAGCAGCACATACTGGGCATCGCCGAGTTGCGCCGGAAAATGATACATGCGAAACCGCGGCGAAAGATGCGGCAGCATATTATCCTGCGCGGCAATCGCCGCGTCGTGCGGCACCATGCGGTCGATTGCGTTGCGCGCGGCCGCGTCGCCGGGAAGATAGGCGAATTTCGGCGCCGACAGATCCCATATATTATTCTCCTGCGAAAAGGGCAGGACGGCGCAGGTGGCAAACCATGCGCATAGCGCGGCGCTTGCCGCTAACACCTCGGTGCGTTTGAGCCGCGTCTGCTGCGTGTAGCGGTTTTTGACGGCAACGGCGTAAGCCACCACCACCACCGGCATCAGCGCGACGCTGTGGTAGGAAGCGAGACTGCGCATCATCATGTTGGTCGAAAGCACGTTCACGGTAAAATCCGCCGCGCCGGGCAAGAGCCAGGCGAGCTCGCGCAGCGGCAGGAACCAGAACACGCCGACGATTTGCACCAGGTATAAAGCACCGGCAACCGCAATGCCGGCAAGCGGGCTGTTCTCGGTGAAGGGCGAAGACAGCCAGCTGAAGCGGTCGATCGACGATTGCGTATTCATCATCGCCGGCGCGCCGGTTGGGCTGTAATGCGGCATGACGACAAACAGCACGCTAAGCAGTACAATTATTCCTGCAAGCGCAAGCACAGCACCGAACCGCCATTGCTGCCGCCAGCGCCAGGCCCATAACAGCCCGAAGCCCGCCACGGCTAACCCGTAATGCTCCTTGATGC
>JAGVLW010000094.1 GCA_020054105.1 Alphaproteobacteria bacterium
CCGGCCGCCGCGGCGCGCACGCAGCATTGGGTGCCCGCCGTCGCCTCGCTGTTCTCGCAGGTCGAGCTGCGCCAGGAAAACGCCATCCTCGCCATCGGCGAGCGCTGCAATGCCAACGGCTCGAAAAAATTCCGCGAGGCGCAGGAAAACGAAGATTGGGAAAGCTGCGTCGACATGGCCAAGGAGCAGGTGCGCGAAATGTCGCATACGCTCGATATTTGCACCGCCTTCGTCGGGCGCGACGAGGTGCGCGACATGAGCGAGATGATTAGCCGCCTGCGCGGTTCCATCACCGCGCCGCTGGTCATCGACTCGACCGAGCTTATCGTGCTCGAGGCGGCGCTCAAGCTCTATGGCGGCAAGGCGATCATCAACTCGATCAATTTCGAAGACGGCGAGGAACCCGCCAATAAGCGCATGGCGCTCGCCAAGAAATACGGCGCGGCGGTGATTGCGCTGACCATCGACGAACAGGGCATGGCCAAGGAGGTCGACCGCAAGCTCGAAGTCGCCCACCGGCTGTACGATTTCTGCTGCGTGAAGCACGGTCTGCCGCCCAGCGATCTTATGATCGATCCGCTGACCTTCACCATCTGCACCGGCAACGAGGACGACCGCAAGCTGGGCCTGTGGACGCTCGAGGCCATCGAGCGCATCGCCAAGGAACTGCCCGATATTCAGATTATCCTGGGGCTTTCCAATATTTCCTTCGGCCTCAACCCGGCGGCGCGGCATGTGCTCAATTCCGTCTATCTCGACCACGCGCAAAAGCGCGGCATGACCGGTGCGATCATCCATGTGAGCAAAATCATGCCGCTGCATAAAATCGCGGCGCACGAGGTCGAAGCGGCGGAGGATTTGATTTTCGACCGCAGGTTACCCAAGGCGGAGGCCGCATGACACACGCATCGGGATTTTTACAGTTGGTCGAGGAATGTATGCCGCGCATCAAGGAAATCAGCGCCGTGGAAGTGATGGCGTGCATGAAAGGCCGGGAGGCTTTTGTGCTGGTGGATACGCGCGAGGACCGCGAATGGCAGGCCGGGCATATTCAAGGCGCGGTGCATTTGGGCCGCGGCGTCATTGAGCGCGATATCGAGCAGGCGATTCCCGCCCGCGACATCAAGCTCGTGCTGTATTGCGGCGGCGGTTACCGCTCGGCGCTGGCGGCGGATAGCTTGCAAAAAATGGGCTACAGCAATGTTTATTCCATGGCCGGCGGCTGGCGCGAATGGTGCGCGGCGGGGTTTCCCAGAGAATGACCGACACGCCCTACATCCCCAAAAAACCCGCCGGGACGCCGGACGATCCCTACGATCCGCTGCAATATTTCATTGCGCTGTTCGAGGGTAAAACCGCGGCGGCGAGCGTCAAGAAAAAACGCGCCGATACAATCGAAGAGGTTTTGAAAGATCGCATCGTCGACGGCGACAAGAAAGGCCTGGAAGACGATCTCGCCGAGGCGATGAAGGCGCATGCGCCGCTTTCCATCATCAACGATATATTGCTGGCCGGCATGAAAGTGGTCGGCGAGCTGTTCGGCGCGGGGAAAATGCAGCTGCCGTTCGTGCTGCAATCGGCCGAGACGATGAAAAAAGCCGTGGCCTATCTCGAGCCGTTCATGGAAAAAATCGCCGGGCAGGAAAAAGGCGTCATCGTACTGGCGACCGTCAAGGGCGACGTGCACGATATCGGCAAGAACCTCGTCGACATCATCCTCACCAATAACGGCTACAAGGTTTATAATCTGGGCATCAAGCAGCCCATTTCCAACATCATCACCGCCGTGCAGGAATATAAGCCAGACGCTATCGGCCTGTCCGGCCTGCTGGTGAAATCGACCGTGGTGATGCGCGAAAATCTACAGGAGCTGACGCAGACCGGCGTCGAGTTGCCGGTGCTGCTGGGCGGCGCGGCGTTGACGCGCGCCTATGTCGAGGAAGATTGCGTCGATGCTTACGGCGCCGGCCGCGTCGCCTACGCGCAAGACGCGTTCGACGGGCTCGACCTCATGAATAAGATCGCCGATAAGAAATTCGACGACTATCTCGAAGACGTCAAAAAGCGCAAGCATAACCGCCCGTCCAACGCCAAGGCCAAGCAACGCTGGTCGCAAAACGAGCAGGCGGGGCAGAAGCTTATCGGCGCCGAGCTACGGCCGCTGGAGCTCGAGGCGATCAAGCTCAAGCGCGCCGAGCTTGCAAAGCAGGTGAGCGTGCCGGTGCCGCCTTTTTGGGGCGCGCGCATTATTGAGAGTTTGCCGGTCAAGGCGTTGGTGTCGTATCTCAACGACCAAATGCTGTTCACCTTCCATTGGGGTTTCAAAAAAGCCGGGAAATCGCTGGAAGACTATTGGAAATGGGTGGAAACCGACGTGCGGCCGATTCTGGTGCGCCTCCTTGCCGAATGCGAGCGCGAGGATATTTTGCAGCCCAAAGCCGCCTACGGCTATTTCAAATGCGCAAGCCAAGGCAACGATCTGCTGATCTTCGACGAGTCGGGCAATAAGCAGATCGGCCTGCTCGCACTGCCGCGCCAGGACAAAGACGGCGGCATCTGCATCGCCGATTTCTTCCGCGACATCGATAGCGGGGAGCGCGACGTGCTGGCCATGCAGGTGGTCACCGCCGGGCAGAAAGTCGCCGACGTGGCGCGCGCCTGGTTCGCCGGCGACCGCTACCAGGATTATTTATACCTGCACGGGTTGGGCGTCGAGATCGCCGAGGCCGCCGCCGAATATATCCATAAACGCATCCGCGCTGAGCTCGGCTTCGGCCATGAGGATGACCGCGACATGAAAAAACTGCTCAAGCAAGGCTATCGCGGCTCGCGCTACAGCTTCGGCTATCCGGCCTGCCCGCGCCTGGAAGACCAGTGTCTATTGCTCGACCTGCTGGGCGCCACCGCCATCGGCGTCGAGTTGTCGGAGGAATTCCAGCTCCATCCCGAGCAATCGACTTCGGCGATTGTGGTGCATCATCCGCAAGCGAAGTATTTTAATATTTGAGTGTGGAGTATGGAGTGTAGAGTGTGGCAAAAAGCTACTACACTCCAAACTCTACACTCCAAACTCTAATTTACCGTCCTTGCCAGCGTCAGCACATTCACCTGCATCGCGCCGGCTTTGAGCAGCGCCTTGCTGCAATGCTCGAGCGTGGCGCCGGTGGTGAGCACGTCGTCGATAAGCAATATGGTTTTGCCTTTGACGGCGCTTACATGGCGCGGGTTGGCGGTAAACGCGCCTTTGACGTTATCCTCGCGCTGCTTGCGCGTGAGCCCCGTTTGCGGCGTGGTGGCGCGGATGCGTTTGAGCGCATCGGGAATCACCTGCAGGCCGGTTTTTTGGCCTAGCATCTGCGCGAGCAGGGCCGACTGGTTGTAGCGGCGCTTGACGAACCGCCAATAATGCAACGGCACCGGAACGATGACGTCGCTGGCGGCGATGAGCTCCTTGCCGGCCGCCGCCAGCCAGCCGCCATAGCTGGGCGCCAGCTGCGTCTGGTCGTGATATTTGAGCCGCAGCACCAGCGCGCGGCTATGTTCGTCGTAAGCGAATACCGAGCGCGCCCGCGCATAAGGCGGCATGGCGCGCATGCACTCGCCGCACAGCACATGCTCGCCCATTTTATATTCGAACGGCAGCCCGCAGCAGGCGCAGATCGGATCGCTGATGAAGCGTACCTGCTGCCAGCACGGCAGGCACAGCGCACCGTTTTGCCCGACGATCGCGTTGCAGATCAGGCATTGCGGCGGAAACAGCAGGTTGAGCGCGCGCGCGAGCATAATTATCGTGGTTCGGGGTTCGGGGTTCGTGTATCGTGACGCTTATGGTACAAGCTGCCTCGCTTATCTTCAACCGCAAGCGCGTCGCCCTGCATCAGCGGCGGGCCTTGGCGCGACCGGGCGACGCCGGTTTCCTGCTGCGCGAAATGGCCGAGCGGCTGTGCGACCGCCTAAGCGATACGACGCGCAGCTTTCCAAAAGCCCTGTGCCTGGATATAGGCGGCGGCGTTATGGCCGAGGCACTAGAAGGTAAGGGAGGGATCGAATGGCTGGTGCAAAGCAATCTATCCTTGCCTTTGCTTGCTTCACGAACCACGAGCCACGAGCCACGAGTCACTAAACTAGTGGCCGACGAAGAATATCTGCCCTTCGCCGAAAATATTTTCGACCTGGTGATAAGCTCTGGCGCGCTGCAATGGACCAACGATCTGCCGGGCACACTGATACAGATTCAGCGCAGCCTGAAGCCCGACGGGTTGTTCCTGGCGATGCTGCCCGGCGGCCGGACGCTGCATGAACTGCGCGAATCGTTCGCGCAGGCCGAGCTGCGCCTGCGCGGCGGCATTTCGCCGCACGTCTCGCCGTTCGTCGATGTGCGCGATGCCGGGGCGCTGCTGCAGCGCGCCGGGTTCGCGCTGCCGGTGGCCGATAGCGAGATGCTGACCGTGTCGTATGACACGCCGATCAAGCTCATGCACGATCTGCGCGATATGGGACAGGCCAGCGCGCTGGCGGCAAGCGCGCCAGGCGGCCTGCGCCGCGACGTGCTGTTTGCCATGCTCGACCATTACCAGCAGCATTTTTGCGGGCAGGACGGGCGCATTACCGCCAGTTTCGAGCTGGTGACGATGACCGGCTGGAAGCCGCACGCCTCGCAACAGCAGCCCGCGAAACGCGGCAGCGGCCAGATGGGTTTGGGCGAGGCGCTAGGCCCCTAACGCCTGGCCAAGCTTTTCCACCAACCCCATATCAGCTTCGATCATGCCGAGCTCCTTCATGGCGTCGGGCTGACGCCAGGCAATCGCCGCATGTTCGAGCGCCTGCGGCGTGCCCGTCCAGTTGCGCACCAGATAGACCGGCATGAGCAAATGAAAGCCGAATTCGGTCATGTAATCGTGCGACAAAAACCAGAATGCTTCCATGTCGCGCGGCGATACATCGATGCCGAGTTCCTCCATGAGCTCGCGCGCCAGCGCCGCTTCCGGCGATTCGTTCTCCTCGACCTTGCTGCCGGGAAATTCCCAGCAACCGGCCAGCCGCTTTCCTTGCGGCCGCTGCGCGAGCAGCACTTCGTTCTTATCGTTCACGATAGCGGCGGCAACGACAAGTAGCGTGACTCGTGGCTCGTGACTCGTGGCTTGCGCAGCAGCGATTATTGCGCATTCTTTTTTCTTACGAGTCACCAGTCGCGAGTCGCGAGTCACGTTCTATAACTCCCGTTAATATCGATATAGCGATGTGTCAGGTCGCAGGTGTAAATCGTTGCGGAGCCGGAACCAATACCGACATCGACCTCGATATGTATCTCGCGGCCCTGCATATGGGCGGCGATCATCGATTCCTTATAGGCGGGGTCGGCCTCGCCGTTTCTGGCGACCGATACGCCGCCGATTTTGATGGCAAGCGCGTCGCGGTCGGCTTTCTGCCCGGCTTTGCCCACGGCCATGACGATGCGGCCCCAATTGGCGTCGCTGGCGGCCAGTGCGGTTTTGACCAGCGGCGAATTGGCGATCGACATGCCGATGGTACGTGCCGCCCGCGCATGTTCGGCGCCGGTGACGGTAATGGTTACGAATTTCTCGGCGCCTTCCCCGTCCCTTACGACATGCAGCGCAAGCTCGTGCAACAGTTCGGTAAGGGCGCGCTGGAAATCGTTGCAATCGCCGGCAGCGTTACCGGCTTTGCCGGTGGCGAACAATAGCAGCGTATCGGAGGTCGAAGTATCGCCGTCGACGCTGATGCAGTTGAATGTTTTTTCATTCGCCGCCGCCAGCATGGATTGTAATTGCGGATGCGCAATGGCGGCGTCGGTAAAGACGAAGGCGAGCATCGTCGCCATGTCGGGCGCAATCATGCCGGAGCCTTTGGCGATGCCGTTGATCGTGACAATTTTGCCGCCGATAGTAGCGCTGCGCGTCGCCATTTTCGGGTAGGTGTCGGTGGTCATGATGGCGCGCGCGGCATCGCTCCAGGCATTATCCGAAAACGAAAGAGTGCCCAGCGCGGACGTTATCTTTTCGTCGGGCAATTTCTCGCCGATGACGCCGGTGGAGGCGGTGAATATTTCTGTCGGCTTGCGGCCGAAGGATGTTGCGGCAGCCTCGGTAATGCGCAAGACGGAGGCGACGCCGTGCTTGCCGGTAAAGGCGTTGGAGTTGCCCGAATTGACGACGAGCGCGCCCGCCTTGCCGCTTTTAAGCGATTGGCGGCAGGCTTCGACCGGCGCCGAGGCGGTCAGCGATGTGGTAAAAACGCCGGCGACCGTCGTGCCGTCGCAAAATTGCGCCACCAATAAATCCGGCCGGTCCTTATAGCGGATGCCGCAATTAGCCGCGGCCAGTGTGACGCCGCTGATGGGCGACAGGTCGGGGTAAGAGGAGGGGATGAAAGGAGAGGTCATGCGATGAACGATAAGCGGATAAGCGATGAGCGAATAAAACGCTTATCGCTCATCTCTTATCGCTCATCCAAAATTACTGTTTCTCTTCCGCCTTGTCCTCTGCCTTGCCGGCGGCTGGCGAGAGAGAGCGCGACAGGGTCATTTCCTTGCCGTCGGCGCTGTAATATTTGATGTCGGCGCCTTTGAGCAGCCCTTCGACATAGGCTTCCACCGACTTATTGGTGACTTCGGCGCGCAGCGACTCTTTCATGTCGTCGAAGCTTGCCACCTGAACCGGACGGCGGTCTTCGAGCTTGATGATATGCCAGCCGAACTGCGATTTCACCGGGCCGGAGGTCTCGCCTTTTTTCATTTTAAACGCGGCGTCGGCGAATTCCGGCACCATTTTTTCCTTGCTGAACCAGCCAAGATCGCCGCCTTTGGAGCCTGAGCCCTTATCGGTCGATTTTTCCTTGGCGATCTTGTCGAAATCCCCGCCTTTTTTCAGGTCGGCGGCGATCTTCTTCGCATCTTCTTCTTTTTCTACCAATATATGGCGGGCCTTGACTTCTTCCTGACCCTTGGCGGCATCCGCCTTAGTCTGGTAAGCGGCTTTAAGCTGCTCGTCGGTCACCAGCGTCTTGGCTTTCTGCTCGACGAAGCTTTGGATGACGATCTGCTTTTGCGCCTGGGCGAGGCGCTTTTTGACGTCGTCATTCTTATCGGTGCCGGCTTTGAGCGCTTCCTGGTAAATCAGCCGCTCGGACACCAGCCCGCGCAGCACGTTTTGGCGGATATTCTCGTCGAAGCTGGCGAAATCCGGCGCCGAGCCGCTGGGAAACAGGCCTTTCCAGATATCGAGCACTTCCGAATTCTTGATCTCTTCGTTGCCGAGCTTGACGATCGTGAAGTCTTTGCCGCTCTCAGCGGGCTTTTCAGCAGCTACAGCCGGCTTAGCGTCTTCGGCAAGCGCGGGAAATGCGGCCAGGATGCTGGCGGAGAGCAAAAACGCGCGAAATGTCTGTTTCATGGCGGAAATCCTTATGTTGGAGTGAGATAGGGGCGATAGGGTGGTTAAAACGCCTTATGCCAGATTCCTAAAGGATTGGCAAGCCTTGCCATTGACTTGCAAGGAGCGAACCCCTATGTCTTTTTGCCATGCTAAACGCCATTGCCAAAAAACTCTTCGGTTCCGCCAACGACCGCTTTATCAGGACGTTACAGTCGAAAGTAACACAGATAAACGCGCTGGAGCCGCAGCTCGAACGCCTCTCCGACGACGAGCTGCGCGGCCGCACCCAGTGGCTGCGCGAGCGCCATGCCGGCGGCGAGTCGCTCGATCAGCTTCTGCCCGACGCGTTTGCCACCGTGCGCGAGGCCGGAAAACGTACACTTTCCATGCGCCATTTCGACGTGCAGCTGATCGGCGGCATGGTGCTGCATAAAGGCATGATCGCCGAAATGAAAACCGGCGAGGGCAAGACGCTGGTCTGCACGCTCGCCGCCTATCTCAACGCGCTGCCCGGCAAGGGCGTGCATGTCGTCACCGTCAACGATTACCTTGCCAAGCGCGATTCGCAGTGGATGGGCAAGCTGCATAGTTTCCTTGGCCTGACGGTCGGCTGCATTGTCCACGGGCTCGACGATGACGAGCGCAAGGCGCAATATGCCTGCGACATCACCTACGCCACCAACAACGAGCTCGGCTTCGATTATCTGCGCGACAACATGAAATATACGCGCGACGCGATGGTGCACCGCCCGTTCCACTACGCCGTCGTCGACGAGGTGGACTCCATCCTGATCGACGAGGCGCGCACGCCGCTGATTATTTCCGGCCCGACCGAGGATAATTCCGAGCTCTACAACCAGGTGAACCGGCTGATGGCCGGGCTCGCCAAGGAGCATTTCGAGAAAGACGAAAAGCAGCGCAGCGTCACCCTGACCGAATCCGGCGTGCAGCATATGGAAGCGCAGCTTGCCGCGGCGGGCATGATGCCGGAAGGCTCCTCGCTCTACGACATCGATAATGTCTCGCTGGTGCACCATGTCAACCAGGCGCTTAAGGCACAGGTGATTTTTGCCAAGGACGTCGATTACATCGTGAAAGACGACAAGGTCGTCATCATCGACGAGTTCACCGGCCGCATGATGGAAGGCCGGCGCTATTCCGAAGGGCTGCACCAGGCGCTCGAAGCCAAGGAACACGTCAAGATCCAAAACGAGAACCAGACGCTCGCCTCGGTGACGTTCCAGAATTATTTCCGCATGTATCCCAAGCTTTCCGGCATGACCGGCACCGCCATGACCGAGGCGGGCGAGTTCCGCGACATCTACAAACTCGAAGTCATCGACATTCCGACCAACGTGGCGGTGGCGCGCCGCGACGAGCAGGACGAAATCTACCGCACGGCGCAGGAAAAATACCGCGCCGTCATCAAGGAAATCAAGGCCGCGCACGAGAAAAAACAGCCGCTGCTGGTCGGCACCGTGTCGATCGAGAAATCGGAATATCTCTCCAAGCTGCTTAAAAAAGAAGGTATCGAGCACCAGGTGCTCAACGCCCGCTACCATGAGCAGGAGGCCTTCATCATCGCCCAGGCCGGGCGGCCCGGCGCGGTGACCATCGCCACCAACATGGCCGGGCGCGGCACCGACATCATGCTCGGCGGCAACCCCGACATGCGGATTTTGCAGGAGATCGCGCCGGACGTAGAAGGCACCAGCCGCCATATCGGCGAAGAAAAAATCCGCGCCGAGGTCGCTGTCGCTAAAGAAGAAGTCATCGCCGCCGGCGGGCTGTTCGTCATCGCCACCGAGCGCCACGAGTCGCGCCGCATCGACAACCAGCTGCGCGGCCGCTCCGGCCGCCAGGGCGATCCCGGCGCCTCCAAGTTTTTCCTCTCGCTTGAAGACGACCTCATGCGCATTTTCGGCTCCGAGCGCATCGACGGGCTGCTGCAGCGCATGGGCATGAAAGAGGACGAGGCGATCTTCCATCCCTGGATGACCCGTGCCATCGAGCGCGCGCAGCAGAAGGTCGAAGCGCGCAACTACGAAATTCGCAAGAATTTGCTCAAATACGACGACGTGATGAACGACCAGCGCAAGGTCATTTACGAGCAGCGCATCGAGCTCATGGAGTTCGAAGACGTATCGGAAACGATTGCCGCCATGCGCGAGGAGATCAACCGCAACCTCGTCGAGTTGTACATTCCGGTCAAATCCTACGCCGAGCAGTGGCAGGCCGAGGATTTGCAAAAGGAGCTGTTCCGCATTTACGGACTGCATCTGCCCGCCATCGAATGGGCGAAGGAAGAGGGCATCGCCGAAAGCGAGATTTTGCAGCGCATCGAAAAAGCCGGCGCTGATCACTTCGCCGGCAAGCAGGAAAAATACGGCGAGCGGCTGATGCGCATGGCCGAAAAGCGCATCCTGCTGCAGACGCTCGACCAGCTATGGAAAGACCATCTGCTGTCGCTCGACCATCTGCGCCAGGGCATCCATCTGCGCGGCTACGGCCAGCGCGACCCGCTCAACGAATATAAGCAGGAGGCGTTCGCGCTGTTCGAGCAGATGTTGAACCAATTGCGCGAGCTGACGATCAGCCGCTTGTCGCACATGGAAATCCACGTCGAGCCGCCGCCGGGCTTCGAAGCGGCGATGCCGGCGCGCAAGATGTTCGAGAGCAGACAGGATCCGGCGCAAGGTGACGGGTGGCAGGAAACAGGTAACAGAACTTCTTCTGATCCGTTACCTGTTACCCGCAACCTGTCACCAAAAATTGGCCGCAACGAGCCGTGCCCGTGCGGCAGCGGTAAGAAATACAAACATTGCCACGGGGCGCTTAGCTGATTCTACTATAGCGGCTGGCTCGCTTGGAAATCCTGTGCTCGCTCTTGTCAGTTAGCGCTGCTAACCTCAGTCGCTGCGCGCAGCATTTCCTGCGCATCCAGCGCGCTCTAGCGAATCAGTTTCTGAGCACACCCGCTTCAGCCTGGCGAGTTTATAATTTTTTCAAACCAGATATCGGCTTCTTTCTCTGAAGAAAAAGATTGAGAAATTTCCAATTTCTCTTCATGCAACAAATCAATGCACTTCGCTTCATTAGAAAAATGGTTATATGAAAACAAAAATTTTGAGACCATTAGCGACTCCTTTAGTTACGATCCATTGTAACCTGAGATATTTGAAGCGGTCAAATTAGCTACCTTACCGCCGCCGTGATCGGCCCCTCGGCGCGGCCATGGACGAACTGGTCGACATGGTCGTTGCCGCTATGGTCGATGGTTTTTGCATCGCCGTGCCAGATGATTTTGCCATTATAGATCATGGCGACGCGCGTGGCGATCTTGCGCACGCTGGCCATGTCGTGGGTGATGGTCAGCGTCGTAGCGCCCAGCTCTTTGCTGCATTCGACGATGAGGCCGTTAATGACGTCGGCCATGATCGGATCGAGGCCGGTCGTCGGCTCGTCGAAGAAGATGATTTCCGGGCTGGCGGCGATGGCGCGCGCCAGTGCCACGCGCTTTTGCATGCCGCCGGAAAGCTCGGACGGGGAGAGATTGGCGACATCGGCGCCCAGCCCGACCGATTTCAATTTTTCGATGGCCAGCTCGCGCGCCTGCTTGCGGTCGACTTTGTTATTTTGCAGCAGGGCGAAAGCGATATTTTCCCATACCGGCAAGCTGTCGAACAGCGCGCCGCCTTGAAACAGCATGCCGAACTTGGCGAGGATGGGCTGGCGCTCCTTGAAGCTGAGCTTGGTGACTTCCTGCCCGTCGATGGTAATCGAGCCGGCATCGGGCGTGACGATGCCCAGGATGGATTTGATGAGCACCGACTTGCCGGAGCCGGAGCCGCCGATCACCACCAGCGACTCGCCTTTTTCGACGCTAAGGTCGATGCCGTCTAGCACCTTCTTCTTGCCGAAGGATTTATGAACGCCGCGTAGCTCGATTTTGGCGGTCATTTCGCAAACAACAATGCAGTTAATATATAATTCGACAGCAAGATCAGGATCGAGGCCGACACCACCGCATGGGTGGTCGCCGCACCGACGCCCTGCGCGCCGCCCTTGGAATGGAAGCCGTGATAGCAGCCCATGAGCGCCACGATAAATCCGAATACCGAGGCTTTGATGAGGCCGGAGACGACGTCTTTCGTTTCCAGGTACTGCCAGGTGCTTTTGAGATACGGCCCCGGCGAGAAATTCAGCTCGTGGATGGAGATGAGATAGCCGCCATAGACGCCGATAATGTCGCCCACCAGCACCAGAAGCGGCAGCATGGTAAGCCCGGCGATGAGCCGCGGCAGCACGAGGTATTTATGCGGATCGGTGGACAGCGTGACCAGCGCGTCGATTTGCTCGGTCACGCGCATGGTGCCGATCTCAGCGGCGTAGGCGGCGCCGATGCGCCCGGCGACCATGAGGCCGGCCATCACCGGCCCGAGCTCACGCGTGATCGCCAGTACGACGACGATGGCAATCGAGCTTTCGGCGTTGAAGCGCGAAAAGCCCGAGTAAGTTTGCAGCGCCAGCGCCGCGCCGGTAAACAGCGCCGTCATGCCGACGACCGGCAGCGAATAATAGCCGATCTCGATGAGCTGGCGCACGAGCTGCTTGCCGTAAAAAGGCGGGCGCAACAGGCCGCCGATCGCCGCCCACACGAACAAAGTCAGACGGCCGACCGCCTCCATGAAGACAAGAAACACGCGGCCGATGGGAGCGAGGAAGTTCAAGTCGTGAGTCCTTAGTCGTTAGTCGTTAGCATAGCAGGATTCTTGTCATATGGACGAAACTGTCAATCACTATCGACTAATGACTAACGACTCAAGACTAATGATTAACCATACACTCGCTTGACGCGCCGGCCGATGCGGGAAAAAATCTCATAGCCGATCGTGTCGCACTGGTCGGCGATGGCGTTCACTGTTTGCTGCGCGTTGATGAACTCGGCGCGCAAGTCGGGCGTAAGCTGCGCTTCAGAGAGGGCGGAAACGTCAAGCGCGATCATGTCCATCGAGATGCGCCCGGCGATTGGCACTTTCATGCCGGCGACATAGGCAAAGCCGCGATTGCCCAGTGCGCGGAAATAACCGTCGGAATAGCCAAGCCCGACGAGTGCGATGCGGCTGCCTTTCTTGGCGCTGTAGGTCGCGCCGTAGCCGACGGTTTCGTCTTGCGCCAGCGTGCGGATTTGCAGCATCGGCGCCGACAAGGTCGCGACATGGCGCATCGGGTTGTCGCCGCCGGTGGGATGGATGCCGTAGAGCGCGCAGCCGGGGCGGGCGACATCGAAATGATATTCCGGCGGCAAAAAAATCCCCGCCGAGTTGGCCAGGCTCGCCGCCGCGCCGGGAAACAGCGCCAGCGCCTGCTTGAAACGCGCCAGCTGCTCGGCGTTTTTGGGATGGTCGCGGTCATGCGCGCAGGCGAGGTGCGACATGAGGAGGATACGGGTTGCGGGATACGGGATACGGGAAGACAATGCTTGCAAATCTGCCTGATGCAAGCCCAGCCTCGTTATGCCCGTATCAACATGCAATGCGATAGTGCCGTCGGTTGCCCGTTGCCCGTTACCTGTTACCCATGCATTCACCTGCCCCAGATCATTAAGCACCGGCGTCAGGCGATGCTGCGCGAAGTCTTTTTCCTCATTGGCCAGCAGCCCGTTAAACACGCCGATCTGCGCCTGCGGCAGGCATTCGCGCAGCTCGATGCCCTCGGCCAGCGTCGCCACGAAAAACTGGCGGCAACCTTCTTCCCATAAGGTTTTGCTGACGGTTTCGACGCCCAGCCCATAGGCATTGGCCTTGACCACGGCGGCGAGAGCGCCTTTGGCATGCTTTGCTTTGAGCAGCCGGTAGTTGGCGCGCAGGGCGGAGAGGTCGATGGCAAGCGTCGCGATATGCGAAGACATTAGCTGCCGTAGCCTTCAGCCAGATTGCTAAATTGCGTGAGGCTGGAATCGAAGCGCAGTTTGACGTTGCCGATCGGCCCGTTTCTGTGCTTGGAGACGAGAACTTCGGCGACGTTCATGGCGCGATCCATGTCGGTTTTCCATTTCTCATGCTTGGCATTGTCGTCCATCGACGGCTCCTGGCGCGAGAGGTAATATTCCTCGCGGTAGATGAACATCACCACGTCGGCGTCCTGCTCGATCGAGCCGGACTCGCGCAGATCCGACAGCAGCGGCTTCTTATCCTCGCGCTGCTCGACGGCGCGCGAAAGCTGCGACAGCGCCAGCACCGGAATATCGAGCTCCTTGGCGATGGCTTTGAGTCCTTGCGTGATTTCCGAGACTTCCTGTACGCGGTTATCCTGCGCGCGCTGCCCGCTGCCGCGCACCAATTGCAGGTAATCGACCACCAGCAGTTTCAAATTATGCATGCGCTTGAGGCGGCGCGCCCGCGTGCGCAGCCCGGCGATGGAAAGCGCCGGCGTGTCGTCGATAAAAAACGGCAGCGTCACCATCTCGTTGCTCACGCGCACGAGGTGGGAAAATTCGTCGGCGGAGATTTTGCCGTTGAAAATTTTCGAGGAATTCAATTTGCTCGCCGAAGACAGCATACGCGTCGAGAGCTGCTCGGCCGACATTTCCAGCGAGAAGAAACCGACGCTGCCGGCGTCTTTGAGCGGAATGTTTTTCGTGCGCGCGTCCTGCGCCAGGCTCAAGCAGGCATTATAGGCGACATTGACCGCCAGCGCCGTTTTACCCATCGAAGGCCGGCCGGCGAGAATCAGCAGGTCCGAGCGTTGCAAGCCGCCCAGCAGCTTGTCCATCTCGATGAGGCCGGTGGTCAGACCGATGACGCCTTGGTGCTTGAAGGCGTGCTCGGCATGTTTGATGGCGCCGATGACCGAATGTTTGAGCGCGCGAAAGCCCTTGTCGCCGGTGCCTTCGATGGAGAGGGTGAATAATTTCTGCTCGGCCGATTCGATCTGTGCGGTTGCCGGAATGTCGATCCGGTGGGCAAACGCGGTGTTGACGACGTCCTCGCCGATGGTAATCAGCTGGCGCTTGAGCGCGAGGTCGTAGACCATGCGCGCATAGTCGGCGATGTTGATGACGGTGATCGCGCTGGCGGCAAGCTTGGCGAGATAGGCGCCGCCGCCGATATCGGCCAGCGCCTCGTCCTGGTCGAAGAAATGCTTGAGCGTGACCGGGTTGGCGATCAGCCCCTTATCGTGGAATTTATGGATGGCCTCGAAAATGCGCGCATGCAGCGGTTCATAAAAATGCTCGGCGCGCAGCTGGTCGCCGATATGCTGGAGCGCGTCGTTATTGACGAGCAGCGCGCCCAGCAGCGACTGCTCGGCCTCGATGTTGCACGGGGCTTCGCGGTAAGCGACAGCCTCGCCCGAAATCTCGGGCGTTTGCGTATCGGAAAGGGTCAGCGGAAAAGCCATGCGCAAAGTCTAGAGTCGTTGAGTGTGGGTCGTTAGCGGAAACGAATTCACATACTAACGACTAACGGCGAACAACTCAAAGGCTAAAATTTACTCGGCTTCGTTTTCGACGCGAATCACGTTCACCGAAACGGTGGCGATCACTTCGGCATGCAGCGTCAGGCGCACCGGATATTCGCCGATGGTCTTCATGCTGGCGCTGACGATGATCTGGCTTTTGGGGATGTCGTGGCCGGCTTCTTTGAGCGCCTCGGCGATGTCGCGCACGGTGACCGAGCCGTAGAGCTTGCCTTCCTGGCTGGCCTGGCGCACCAGGGTGAGCTTCACGTTGCCCAGCAGCTTGGCTTTCGCTTCCGCTTCCGCCTTGGCTTTGGCGTTCTGCTCTTCAATGATATGGCGGCGCTCTTCGAAGAGTTTTTTGTTCTCTTCCGAGGCGCGCAGCGCTTTCTTCTCAGGGATCAGGAAATTACGGCCATAGCCGTTTTTCACTTTTACGACGTCGCCGACGGCACCGAGGCGGGCGATGCGTTCCAATAAGATCACTTCCATATACATTCTCCTGCTATAGCTAAGAGGTTAAAAATAGAGCAAAAAGGGAGCTAGTTCTTAGACGAAGCCGCACCCGCTGGCAAGCCCTTTATGTGGCACCACAGGCCGAAGGCGGAGAGAAAAAACGCCGGCCAGAGCTGGGCGAAGATGAAAAGATAGACAAAAAACAGAAAAAACCGGCGGTTCGGCCAATGCCGGGACAAGGCGTGCATGACACTGGCCCCCAGGAAGAAATACGGCAGCAGCAGAGCGATCAGCGTCGTATTGCCCAGAAACCGCGTCGTATCGCCGCCGATGAGCGAGGCCAGGGCGCAAATGCCCATCAGCGAAAACATCCAGTTAGGCATGATAAACGGCCGCACGGCGACGTCGGGGCGGATGAGCGTGCCTTTTTTGGCGAGCAGGCGCGATGCGAACCACATATGCGCATAGAGCATCGCCGCCCATAGCCACAGCGTCACCGAAAAAATCAGGAAGGAAAGCTGGTCGGCCAGCAGGTTGACGGCCTGGGCATATTCTTCCGGCTGGCTGCTGAGCGTCTCGCGGATATTCTGCCCGACCAGCGCCTCGATGCCGCCCGGCTCGCCGACATAAAGCAGCGACGCCAGCGCCAGCAGCGCGCAGCCATAGAGCGTCAGGTGCGTGATAATCAGTCCGACCGGATACCAGCTTCGGCTCTCCCCCTGGCCTTGCGACAGCAGCGCTTGCCGCGAGATCGTCCAGCTCGGCAGCCCGATCAGCGCAAAAAATAGCACTCCCGCCGCTGCCCCGCCCACTACGGCGATCACCAGCGTGGCAAACCCCGCACCCCACAGGGCGATGCGCGGGTCTTTGCCCATGCCTTCGCACAGCAGCGGCAATATCGGCAGAAACAGGAAGAAAAAACCCAGCCCCAGCGTCATGACGAGCAAAAACATCCCGGCGGAAAGCAGGCCGAACACAAAAGCGCGGGGGAGATGATTGGGCATAGTTTAGGCTTAAGGCTTGGGGCTTAAGGGTCAAGAAAATTTTTGACTCTGCTTCCCTAAACCGTAAGCCCTAACCCTTGAGCCTTACTTCGTGACGAACGGCAGCAAGGCGATGTTGCGGGCGCGCTTGATGGCGGCGGCAAGCGAACGCTGTTTTTTGTGCGACACCGAGGTGATGCGGCTGGGCAGGATCTTGCCGCGCTCGGAGATGAAGCGTTGCAGCAGCTTCACGTCTTTATAGTCGATCTTGGGCGCGTTGTTGCCGGTCAGCGGGCAGGTTTTCTTGCGGCGGAAAAATACTTTGCGCCCGGCGCCTGCTTCGGAGGATTGTCTGTCCATCATTGCCATAAAATCTCTCTATTAATTCTGGGTTTCGGTCGGCGCGGCGACGACAGCGACTTCTTCAGTCGTTTCGACCACAGCGGCTTCGGCGGCTTCCGGCGCATAATCGTCGCGCGAGCGCGATTGCTGCATCATGACCGACGGGCCTTCTTCCAACGCCTCCACACGCACGGTCAGCGCACGCACCACGTCTTCGTTGATGCGGACATTGCGTTCCATTTCCTTGATGGCGGCGGGCGGCGCATCGATGGCGAGCATCGCATAATGGCCTTTGCGGTTTTTGTTGATGCGGTAGCTCAAGGAGCGCAGGCCCCAATATTCGGTTTTAACCACCTTGCCGCCGCCTTGCTCGACGATGGCGCCGAGGCCGTCGGTCAGCTTGGTGATGTCGGCGCGGGACAAGTCCTGGCGGGCGATGAAAGTGCTTTCGTAAAACGGCATGTATAGACTCCAAAACGCTAGGGTAAGGGATAGGCTTTATAGCGATTTTCCACGCCATTGCAAGGGGAAATATGGCTCTATTTTGCCCTGCCGGGCGTCATTCGGGCACTAAATCCATTGCCAAATCCTTACCAAAATGTTAATAAACGCGCTATGGCTGATTCAACCCGCATTCAAGGACGTTTCATGAAAAAAGCACTGATTTTTCCGGGGCAAGGCTCACAAACCGTAGGTCAGGGCAAAGAGCTGGCGGAGCATTTCGCCGCCGCTCGCGCCGTGTTCGAGGAAGTCGACAACGCCCTGTCGGAGAAGCTCTCCGCCATTATATTTAACGGCCCGCAGGAAACCCTGACGCTGACCGAAAACGCCCAGCCGGCGATCATGGCCACCTCGATGGCGGCGCTGGCGGTGATGCAAAAGGAATTCGGCTTTGATGTCGCCAAACATTCGGCCTTCGTCGCCGGCCATAGCCTGGGTGAATATTCGGCCCTGTGCGCGGCCGGTGCGCTCAGCCTCACCGATACGGCGCGGCTGCTGCGCCTGCGCGGCCAGGCGATGCAAAAAGCCGTGCCTGCCGGCATGGGCGCGATGGCGGCGCTGCTTGGCGCCGATATCGCCCAGGCCAACGCCATCGCGCAGGAGGCGGCGCAAGGCGAGATATGCTGCGTGGCCAACGACAATGCCCCCGGCCAGGTGGTCATCAGCGGCACGCGCGCAGCCGTCGAGCGGGCCATCGCGATTGCCAAGGAAAAAGGCATCAAACGTGCCCTCATGCTCGATGTCAGCGCCCCGTTCCACTGCCCGCTCATGGCCCCGGCCTCGGGCATCATGGCGCAGGCCTTGTCGGCGGCGACCTTTGGCGCGCCCTGTGTGCCGGTGGTGGCTAACGTCACCGCCAGCAGCGAATCCGACCCTAGAAAACTGCGCGAATTGCTGGTCGACCAGGTGACCGGCATGGTGCGCTGGCGCGAATCCATCCATTACATGAAAGCCCAGGGCGTAACTCGCGCGCTCGAAATCGGCGCCGGCAAGGTGCTCTCCGGCCTGGTAAAGCGCATCGAGCCGGAAATCGAATGCCTCAATATCGGCAGCCCCGCCGATCTGGAAGCCTTCGCCAAGGTGGAATAATATGGACCCCCAGCATCTTATCACGTTATTGGATATCGATTTTAATGGTAAAGGCCATCATTATCTCCAACGGGCAGCAAATGAATTTACCGTCAACCTATTTCCGGAGAGGATGCTGGCCGTTGCCTTGAACTATCGCGCGACGGAAGCAAAAGTCTTTTCCGACCGTTATGTCGAGATATTCCAAAAGGAATTTAAATCCCCGGAAGGTACGCAACCATTGCAAATATTCCGTGATCACAGGCAGGTGGATGTCAATGAGGGAAAAGTCGATGTCATTACCTTATCGGTACATACGAAAGATCCAACAGAAAATATTCTCCTTTATGAAGAAGCGATACAAGCCGAATTTGTTCGCGTGCATCAAAAAATAGCCGCCGAGATCGGCGAGCCACAAGAGCACAGGCGGGATGGCACGCCGGTAGCGGATCGGGGCGGGTTTGTGGATAGGACTGCCGCTAAAGACTCTGGCATGGAAAAACCGTGATATAGCCTCCTTTACTGTCATGCTCGGGCTTGACCCGAGCATCCATCTGTCTATAAAATCATTGAAGGTATAATGTAATGATGGATCCTCGGCTCAAGGCCGAGGATGACAAGGAGTGTTCGTGTTCTCACTCATCGGCAGGAAAGCCCTTATTACGGGCGCGACCGGCGGCATCGGCGGCGCGATGGCGGTGGCCATGCACAGGGCAGGGGTGAAGCTCGCGCTTTCGGGCACCAAGCACGATAAGCTTGCTAGCGTGGTGGGAAATTTGAACACGCATCCGCACCTGGAAGGCGGTGAGGTATTCGCGCTGCCGTGCGATTTGTCCAAGCTCGATACGGTGGAAAATCTCGTCAAGGAAGCCGAGGAAAAACTCGGCGGGCTCGATATATTAGTGTGCAACGCCGGCGTCACGCGCGACAACCTGACGCTGCGCATGAAGGATGAGGAATGGCAGCAGGTGATCGACGTGAATCTGACGTCCAGTTTCAAATTGGCACGCGCGGCGATGCGCGGCATGCTCAAGCAGCGCCACGGGCGGATGATCTTCATCACCTCCGTCGTCGGCCATAGCGGCAATCCCGGCCAGGCCAATTACTGCGCGTCCAAAGCGGGGCTGACCGGCATGGCCAAGTCGCTGGCCCAGGAAGTGGCGGCGCGCAACATCACGGTCAATTGCATCGCGCCGGGCTTCATTGCCACCGACATGACCGAGGGACTCAACGAGGCGCAAAAAGCGAAAATCAACGAATCCATTCCCCTCGGGCGCATGGGCCATGTGCGCGAAATCGCCGCCGCCGCGCTGTATCTGGCAAGCGACGAAGCCGCCTACGTCACCGGCCAGACGCTGCATGTCAATGGCGGGATGTATATGGTGTAGGTAACGGGTAACAGGATACGGGTTACAGAAAGATAAGGTTATCTGTTACCTGCAACCTGTTACCCGTTACCTTTTTTCTTCCCAACTCCAGCCGCTTATGCTACACCGCAACGAATGACTTGACGTTTTAGGCGGTATGATTATTGTCTGCCGCTCGATAGATTGCTAACAACCAAGGATAAAACTCATGAGTGACATTGCTGGCCGTGTAAAAAAGATCGTAGTAGAACATCTTGGCGTCGACGAAGCCAAGGCCGTTGCCGAAGCAAGCTTCATTGATGATCTCGGCGCCGACAGCCTGGATACGGTCGAGCTGGTCATGGCTTTCGAGGAAGAGTTCAACATCGAAATCCCCGACGATGCCGCCGAAAAAATCCTTACCCTGCAGGATGCCATCAACTATATTCAGCAACACGCAAAAGCGGCATAGTGTCTATTTATTGTGACTCGTGACTCGTGGCTCGAAAAACAATAATCTCTTACGAGCCACGAGCCACGAGCCACGAGTCACCCCCTTATGAGAAGAGTCGTCGTTACAGGGTTGGGGCTGGTCACGCCGCTGGGCTGCGGGGTGAAGCCGACATGGGATAATCTGGTTGCTGCCAAGTCCGGCATTAAGGCCATCACCGCCATCGACGTCTCCGACATTCCCGCCAAAATCGCCGGCATCGTGCCGCGCGGGAGCGAGTCCGGCCAGTTCAACGCCGATAATTACATCGAGCCTAAAGAACAAAAGAAAATGGATGACTTCATCCATTTCGCCATGGGCGCGGCCACACAGGCGGTGGAAGATGCCGGCATTGCAGCACTTTCCGACGAAGAAAAACTGCGTACCGGCGTCATGATCGGCTCAGGCATCGGCGGCTTAAACGCCATCGAGGAAACCGTGCTCATGATGA
>JAGVLW010000099.1 GCA_020054105.1 Alphaproteobacteria bacterium
GCTCACTCAGGCCGCCGTCGATGCCGGCCTGCCGCAAGACGTCGCGCGCAAGTTGGCGGTCGGCACCCTCATCGGCAGCGGCGAGCTGGCCGCCCACAGCGCGGAGAGTTTCGAAACACTGCGCAAGAACGTCACCAGCCCCGGCGGCACCACCGAGGCAGCGCTGTCGGTGTTGATGAAAGATGCGGCGTTTGCGCGGCTGATCGACACCGCCGTGCAAAAAGCCCTGGCGCGCTCGCAAGAGATGGCCGGCTAAGCCGTTGAAAATGGCTGAAACCCGTTATTTTTGTGCGTTGCAACATTTTTCTTGACTTCCGCCCTTGATTTTGGCATTATCCGCACCAGTTATAAGACTGCCATGCCGGAAATTAACTAAGAAATAACAGATAAAACAATTATTTAGGAGATAAGACCATGAAATCCAACCACGCATTCGCCGATATGTTCAAAAACAACTTCGACTTCAACCAGCTCTTTTCGACCCAGCGCCGCAGCATCGAGGCTTTCTCGGCCGCCAACCAGGTCGTGATGGAAAACGCCCAGGCTATTTCCCGCCGCCAGGCTGAAATCGCCCGCGAAAACGTCGAGCAATCGCTCAAAGCGTCGAAAGACCTGATGAGCGGCGGCACCCCGGAAGTCAGCCTCGCCAAGAACGCCGACCTCGCCAAATCTTTCTATGAAAACGCGCTTGGCAACCTGCGCGAAGTAAGCGAAATGGCGACCAAGTCGTGCTTCGAAGCGTTCGACATCCTCAACAAACGCGCCGCCGAAGTGATGGACGAAATCAGCTCCGCTTCCGGCGCTGCCGCTCCTTCCACCAAGAAGGGCCATAAATAGTCCGACTTGTTAGACCAAACGAAAAACCCCGGCGGAAACGCCGGGGTTTTTTTATCATCAAAAATCAGGAATCAGGTCAGGCAGCAGATACTCCTCTGCCTTCTATCCCAAGCCCTACGGCCCCAAAAGGCAATTGTTCTTTGCGTTTGAGGTTTCTTACACTTATTAGGTGGTCAACCGCTTTTACCAGATTCTGCAGATTATTTTTGCCAAGGGAGGTATCGGGATTAACCTGGACGATAATGCAACCATCGTTGCCTTGTTTGCGTTCAAAAACAATCTTAGCGTCTCGAAGTATTTTACCCATATCCGTATCCACGTCACTTTGTTCCCATATTTCCACATGAGGTTTATAGTTCTGTGTCCAGACCGGATCATTCTTCCAGTAGGTAACCGCATGCTTCCCCGCCAAAATTTGGAAATACGCGGCCGTTTGTTTTGCCCGTACGGCCTTAGTAAGATTTTCAGCAAAGTTCTCTTGGTGTGTATCGACTTTAATCGTATTCAGCGGGTGATCATGCGCGCCTGGAGATCTTGGCATGAGGGCAATACCGGAAAGAAACAGATCATGCCAGATCAATTGATGTGCCTGACTTGGATTATTGGCTTTACTGACATCGATATGAGCGACGCCGTTATCGATAGTAATAGCAACCTCACCATAGGGGTTATATTCCCACGGCGCAAAACGTGCCTGATATAATCGGGTAAATATTTTCAGATAGGCATCCAGTTCCTTATCTGAAAGTTGTGAGCGTTCTGCTTCTGCTGCGACATGCGACATAAAATGCCACCTCTTTTAATTGATAGGAGCTTATAGTAGCATGACCAAATGTTTAAAAGTGTTAAGCTTTTATGACAATGCTGGTTAGGCGTTATCCCCATGAAAATGCGCGAAAATCACCTTGGCGGTGGCGGTGCTGATGCCTTCGACTTTGCCGATATCCTCGACGCTCGCCGCCGCCAGCGCGCGGGTGGAGCCGAAATGCAGCAATAGCGCCTTCTTGCGCGCCGGACCGATCAGCGGGATCGCGTCGAGCTCGGAAGTCTGCATCGATTTGCTGCGCTTGTTGCGATGGGCGCCGATGGCGAAACGGTGCGCCTCGTCGCGGATGCGCTGGAGAAAATGCAGCGCCGGATCGTCCGGCGGTAGTTGGAACGGTTCGCGGCCCGGCACGAAAAACTGCTCGCGCCCGGCATTGCGGTCCGGTCCCTTGGCGATCGCCGCATAGGCGATGCCGCTAATGCCCAGCTCCTCGAACACCTGCGTGGCCACCGCCAGCTGCCCGGCGCCGCCATCGATCAGCACCAGGTTTGGCTTCTTGCGCTCGTCGCTCTCTTCTTCCTGCATGCGCTTGAAGCGCCGCGTCAGCACCTCGCGCAGCATCGCGTAATCGTCGCCGGGGGCGGTTTCCTCGCGCTTGATGTTGAATTTGCGGTATTCGTTTTTGACGAACCCTTCCGCCGTCGCCACGATCATCGCACCGACCGCGTCGGTGCCGCTGATATGCGAATTATCGTAGACCTCGATGCGCTCGATCGGCTCGTCGATGGCAAAGAGCGATTGCAGCTCTTCCAGCACCTGCTTATGCGTCACATGCATCGAAAGCTGGCGGGCGAGCGCCTCTTTGGCGTTGCGCAGCGCCTCGTCGATGACGGCGCGCTTGTCGCCGCGCAGCGGGAAGACGATCTCCACTTTGTAATCGGCATGCAGCCGCAACGCCTCCTCGAGCAACACCACCTCGTCGAGCAGATGGCTAACCAGTATCCGCGGCGGCGCCGGCTGCGTCTGATAGAAAAAGCCGATGAAATTGCCGATGATCTCGCTGTCGCTATGTTGCTCGGTATGTTGCGGAAACCAGACTTTGCTGCCGTAATTGCGCCCGCCGCGGAAACTGAAAAGCTGGATGGCGCAATGCGGCCCGTCGCGCGCGATGGCGATCACGTCGGCATCGCCGATGGCGGCATTGCCCATGCCGTGCTGCTGCTGCACCTGCGTGAGCGCCTTGATGCGGTCGCGCAAAATGCCGGCCTTCTCGTAGCGCATCGCCAGCGCGTGCTCCTGCATCTGCGCAATGAGCTGGTTTTGGATCTGCCGGCTCTTGCCCGAAAGAAACCCAAGCGCCTGTGCGACCAGCGCATCGTAATCGGCCTTGGCGATTTTGCCGACGCACGGCGCGCTGCAACGCTTGATCTGGTATTGCAGGCATGGGCGCGTGCGGTTTTTAAACACCGTGTCGGCGCAGGGGCGCAGCAAAAACGCCTTCTGCAACAGCGTGATGGTTTCGTTCACCGCCAGGCCCGACACGTACGGCCCGAAATATTTTCCCTTCTTGGTCTTGGCGCCGCGATGCTTGCCGATGCGCGCAAACTCGCTGTCCATGGAGATGAGAATGTAGGGAAAAGATTTGTCGTCCTTGAGCAGGATGTTGTAGCGCGGCGCGTATTTTCGGACGATGTTGGCTTCGAGCAAAAGCGCTTCCGCTTCGCTGCGCGTGGTGATGATTTCCATCGACGCCGTCTGCGACACCATGCGCTGCAGGCGCGTGTTCAGCGCATCGACATTGACATAGGCCGCCACGCGGCTGCGCAAATTTTTCGCCTTGCCGACATACAATGCCTGGCCCTTCGCGTCGAGCATGCGGTACACCCCCGGGGTATCCTGCATGTCCTGCAAATAACGTTTGATGATGGTGCGCCCTTCGGAAAGCGACGCGATCGGCATGTCCATACAACGTAATCTATAACCAAAACAAATAATGTTCACACATTATTTGGATCACGCTGCCTTCGGCGCGGCAAGCCGGCGTTCACGAAGCCGGCTTGCATAGCTGCACCAAAGTAATCTGGTGCAGCTATAATCCATTTATTGTAGTGTTTTCAATGGGTCTAAATTTCGTATAAAAATAACCCACAATTTCTGTGGATAAGTGTGTTGGCAACTAAGAATTTCATAGGCCTGGAGTTGGATTTTCCTAGTATCCATCGACATTGCCTAAAATTTAGGCAATATGATAACTTATTGTTTCATATATATTTTAATTAGCATATCGACAAAATGAGCATAAGACTTCATCTTTCTTTTACCCTTAAGGGTTGCAGAATTCATATTGTGAACAAAAACCAACGCAAAACCTCGATTTCATCACTAACTAGGTAAAATATGCCTATCGAAATTGGTGTTCGTTCCTTACTGAATTGTCATCCCTGCCCGACCCGTCCTGCGAAGCCTTGGCGAAAGATGAAAGCGGGAATGACAAATTACAAAAACAATAAAAACTATTCGCGATGACTATAACAAACAAACATTGAAAATATACACCGGCATCGCTCGCGCGACAAAACAAAAATCATCGCTTGATGTTTTGAGCAGCTTCGCCGAATCTGTTTTCCATGCACAACTCCGTTCATCTCTCCGAAGTCGTCTTGCTGCTTTGCGCCGCCGTGTGCATCGTGCCGCTGTTTCGCGTGTTGCGGCTAAGCCCGGTGCTCGGCTATCTGGTGGCAGGAACCGTTATCGGCCCTTACGGATTCAGGCTCATCGGCGATGTGGCCACCACCACCGGCATCGCCGAATTCGGCGTCATCTTTTTGCTGTTTCTCATCGGGCTGGAATTATCGTTCGAGCGGCTGCGCTCGATGCGCAAGCATGTGTTCGGCTTCGGCGGCGCCCAAGTGTTTATCACCGCCGGCATTTTCGCCGCCTTGTTCGTGGGATTCGGCGGCCACAACAACGCCGCCATCATTATCGGCGGCGGGCTGGCCTTGTCGTCAACCGCCATCGTGCTGCAGGTCGTCGCCGAGCAGGGCGAAAAATCGTCGCAGGTCGGGCGGCTGGCACTGGCGGTGCTCATCTTGCAGGATCTGGTGGTCATCCCGCTTTTGGTATTGGTGCCGCTGCTGGCGCAAAGCGACAGCTCCCTGGCCGACGCGCTCGGCTTGGCCGCGCTTAAAGCTATTGCTTATCTCGTGCTGGTGTTCGGCGCCGGTCGGCTGCTGCTTAGGCCGCTATTTCATTTCATCGCCTCGCTCGACAGCATGGAGCTGTTTTCCGCTACCACTTTGTTTGTTGTGCTCGGCATGGCGTGGCTCGCCACCACCGCCGGATTGTCGCCGGCGCTCGGCGCGTTCATGGCCGGACTGCTCGTCGCCGAAACCGCTTTCAAGCACCAGGTCGAATCCGACATCTTGCCCTATAAAGGCCTTTTCCTCGGGCTGTTTTTCATGACGGTCGGCATGTCGCTCGATCTGGGCATGCTGCTCGAACGCTTTGCCGGCATCGTCGGCATCACGGTGGCGCTGATGGCGACCAAGGCGCTGGTCATCATGGCGCTATGCCGCGTGTTCGGGTTCGCGCTCGCCGCCGCCGTCCATGTCGGCTTGCTGCTGTCACAAGGCAGCGAATTTGCTTTCATCCTGTTCGCGCTCGCCGCCGACCAGGGGCTGATGGACCCGGCCATGTCGCAAGTCCTGCTGGTGGTCATCACCATGAGCATGGCGCTGACGCCGCTGATTGCCGGCGCCGGGCAGCGCATCGCTTTCGCGCTCGAAAAACTTGCCGGCGCGCGCAGCGAAAATCTCCTCGACGAAACGCTCGACCTTAGCCACCACGTCATCGTCAGCGGCTATGGCCGCGTCGGCCACACCGTCGCGCGGCTGCTCGAAGTCGAGGACATGCCCTACGTCGCCATCGACATGGACTCCTACCTCGTGTCGAAAGAGCGCAAGTCCGGCGTGCCGGTTTATTACGGCGACACCACGCGCATCCATGTGCTGACCGCGCTGGGCGTTGCCCGCGCCCGCGCGCTTATCATCACCCATAACGACACGCGCGTCGCCCTGCAAACCATCACCACCATCCGCGCCATGGGCCTGGACATGCCGATCATCGCCCGCGCCAAAAACCTCGAGCAGGTGCAGCGCCTGGAAAAAGCCGGCGCAACGCTGGCGGTCGCCGAAATGTTCGAAACCAGCCTGCAGCTCTCGGCGGCACTGCTGAAATCGGTCGGGGTAAATGACTACGAAATCACAAGAATTCTTGAAATTTTCCGCGCCGAGGATTATGCGCTGACCCGCACCGCCGAACGGGAAGTAACCGCGTAAAACCCCTTTACACCCCCAAAAACCCTGCTATGTTGCCCTTCCTCAACAAGATATGAGGGCGGAGCCACGCCACTTCTGGCCGAATTCATCCGGTGACTTGTCCAGGCAAGCGGCGAATGAAGGATGGGTGTTGTTCGTAATTATGGAATGAATAAACAGGAATTTGCCTTAAAACTCATTTATATGAGGCAAGTTCTAGGAACAGCCGCCCGCAGAACCGGAATGTAGCAGCGCTACATGAGGATTCGAGGACGGGTGTGACGACGAAATTGACCATAGAAATGAGTTTTTGAATGAAAATACTCGCCTGCAACAGCAACCGCCCGCTTGCCAAAGCCATGGCGGATTATCTCGGCGTGCCGCTGACCAACGCCGACGTCAAGCGTTTCGCCGACCAGGAAGTGTTCGTCGAGATTCACGAGAATGTGCGCGGCGAGGACGTGTTCCTGGTGCAGTCAACCAGCGCCCCGGCCAACGACCATATCATGGAATTGCTGGTATGTCTGGATGCGCTGAAACGCTCCTCGGCCCGGCGCATCACCGCCGTCATTCCGTATTATGGCTATGCGCGCCAGGACCGCAAGATGGGCCCGCGCACGCCGATTTCCGCCAAGCTCGTGGCCAATCTGATTACCGCCGCCGGCGCCAACCGCGTGCTGACGGTCGATTTGCATGCCGGGCAAATTCAAGGCTTTTTCGACATCCCGCTCGACCATCTCTACGCCGCGCCGGTCATCGTCGAAGACATCAAGAAACACTATAAAGATCCCTCGAAGCTCGTCATCGTGTCGCCCGACGTCGGCGGCGTGGTGCGTGCGCGCGGCATCGCCAACCGCCTGCGCGCCGACCTTGCCATCGTCGATAAGCGCCGCGAGAAAATCGGCGAGTCGGAAGTGATGAACATCATCGGCGACGTCGATGGGCGCGACTGCATCTTGTTCGACGACATCGTCGATTCCGCCGGCACGCTTTGCAACGCCGCAAGCGCGCTCAAGAAAGCCGGCGCCGCGTCGGTTGCGGCCTATGTCACCCACGGCGTGCTGTCGGGCAAGGCCGTCGAGCGCGTCGAGAAATCGGTGCTGACATCGCTTGTGATCGCCGACACGATCCAAACCACCGACGCCATCAAGGCCGCCAAGAACATCCGCGTCGTCTCGGTCGCGCCGCTGCTCGGCGAAGCCGTCAAACGCATCAACCACGAAACGTCGATATCGAGTTTATTTGATTAACAAAGGAGACCACCATGACTACCGCAACGAAAACTAACGCAGTATTAAACGCCTCCGCCCGCGAAGGCAGCGGCAAAGGCGTCGCGCGCGCGCTGCGCCGCGAAGGCAA
>JAGVLW010000015.1 GCA_020054105.1 Alphaproteobacteria bacterium
ATCTGGCGCAGATCGTCCTTATCGACGCCGCAGCGTTTTTGCAATTCGTCGAACCGCGCTTCGCCGAGCAGGCCGAGATTGTCGATCAGCGCCTGCATCGCCGGGTCGAGCCGGTTTTTCTCGCGCAATTGCAGCGCCAGGCATTCGCGCAAATTGCGCGCGCCGATGCCGGGCGGATCGAACCGTTGCAGCAGCGTGAGCACTTCCTCGATGTCCGCCGCCTCGATGCCCAGCGACTGCGCCAACGGCTGCAAATCGTCCTTGATGTAGCCCGCTTCGTCGATCGTATCGATGAGATTGGCGCAGATCATGCGTTTTGCCGGTTCCTCGATGTCCAGATGCATCTGCTCGAGCAAATGGTCGCGCAGGGTTTTGGCCTGCGAGGGATTGTCGTCGATGCTGCGCGTATCGCCCTCGGCGTCGTAATCGGCGGTGCGCACGCTCATGCCCTGCCCGGCACGCAGATAATCGCTTTCGATGGCGCTGGAATCGTCGGAGCTGCCGTCCCAGTCGGGATGCTCGGCGATCTCCGAGGAGTAATCCTCCTCGCCGGTGAAATCGGCCTCGCGCGGGCCGGCCTCGTCGCGCGCGGGCTCCGGCGGCGCTTCGCCGGCGGGTGCGGGCGGCTCGGAAACATCACCGTCATCTTGCTGCAGGAACGGGTTTTTCTCCAGCTCCAGCTCGACGAATTCGCGCAGCTCCAGCGCCGTGCATTGCAGCAGCTTGATCGATTGCTGCAGCTGCTGGGTCATCACCAGCGACGTGCCTTGGCGGAGTTCTAAACGTGGACCGGGTTTCATGAGAAGGATGACTAGATGACAAGATGATCGGATGACTAAGAAATACTAGAATATTTTAGTTATCTAGTCATCTGGTTATCTCTTATAAAAACGACCCCAGCCGCAAGCAGCATGGTATTGCCGTCATCCCGGCGCAGGCCGGGATCCAGAGCTATTCGCGGTAGCGAGGAGAAGAGTTTCTTTCCCGCCGCAAACGCGGCTTTGACTGGATCCCGGCCTGCGCCGGGATGACGGCGTAAGGGGGCTAAACCCAAACAAACCCAAATTGTCACAAAATGTTCACAAATCTGACGCCAAACGGTCACAAACCTCTGTTAGGCTTTTGGGGTGAGGCATTAGAACCTCATGCCGCATTCCATGGGATGCGACGCTACAAACGGCGAACCGCCTGACGCCCAATTCAGGCCAACAACAAAAGAGGTATATATGAAGTACTCGTTTAAAATCCAAACTACAGCAGTGCTCGCCTTAGCAGCGGCACTGCTTTCTTTTTCTACTATGTCGTATGCCAGCGACCTTAAAGGCTCCATCGTGGTACACCAGGATGCGGTTAAAGCGATTAAGCGCGCTATTGCGGCCAATCGTTCCGCACCAACGTCGGCATCTTTGGTAGGGCTTGACGATCACCAGATTGATTCACCAGGCATCGGAACTCCGACACCGCCGGTCGACAGGCTGAACGTCGCCTGTTCCTACAGTGGCGGTCTTGGTCAGCCATTGGTTACTACTTTCTCTGCAACGTATTTGGGATATACGTTCTATTCTGGAAGTTATACCCCTTCTCCTGGGGGCACTCCTCCCTACAATATTTGCGGAGAGGTTAAAACAGATTCTTGCAATTTTCTCCTGTACGATATCGGCGTACCTTATGGGCTTCAATATTTCTTCACGGGCAACATAAGAAACGATTCAGGAGTGTGTGGGCAATAATTTTACTCTACAATTAACGCTTTCCCTAGCGGCTCAAAACCCTCATCGCTCACGCGGTGGGGGTTTTGTTTTGTTCTAACCTTCCCCTCTCCCGTTTACGGGAGAGGGCAGCGAGACTTAGGCTTTCTGCAAGAAAGCCTTTAGTCGAGCGGGAGAGGGAAAGGGATGGCTACCAAATCAAACCGCTCGTCTCTCTATACATCCCGCTTGCGCTTTAGGAACCTAAATTGTATCCTTAAACGGGAGAAAAACGCATGCAGCTTATTGAATTACGAAATAAATACCGCGAATCCATACTCGCAACCGCCGATAAATACCGCGCGGAAAATGTACGCGTATTCGGCTCGGTCGCGCGCGGCGAAGCAGTAAGTGACAGCGACATTGATTTTCTGGTTCGATTCAAGCCGGGAGCTTCGTTACTCGATGAGGCCGGTCTCGATAGAGAGCTGAAAGCATTATTGGGCGCATCGGTGGATGTCATCGGGGAAGATACGCTACGCGATGAATTCCGCCCCTTCATTCTACGCGACGCCGTGCCGTTATAACATGCCCCATAAAAATTTTCCCTCTCCCGCTTGCAGGGGGAGGGGAAATTAGAGATTAGTCATCTAGTCATCTGGTTATCTAGTCATCTCTTATAAATTAAACCTATCACCCAAATAGACGCGCCGCACTTCTTCGTTTTTCACGATTTCGGCGGGGGTGCCTTCCATCAGCACGCTGCCTTCGTGCATGATGTAGGCGCGGTCGATGATGTCGAGCGTCTCGCGCACGTTATGGTCGGTAATCAGCACGCCGATGCCGCGATCCTTGAGGTGCTTGACCAGGCCGCGCACGTCGTCGACGGCGATCGGGTCAATGCCCGCCAGCGGCTCGTCGAGCAAGATGAATGCCGGATGGCTCGCCAGCGCGCGGGCGATTTCGACGCGGCGGCGCTCGCCGCCGGAAAGCGTGATGCCCTGCGCGAGGCGCAGATGCGTGATGGAAAATTCCGCGAGCAATTCGTCGAGCTGCGCCTGACGCAGGCTCGGGTCTTTTTCGTTGATCTCAAGCACCGAGAGAATATTCTGCTCGACGGTCAGCCCGCGGAAAATCGAGGCTTCCTGCGGCAGATAGCCGATGCCCATGCGCGCGCGCCGGTACATCGGCAGGCGGGTGATGTCCTCGCCGTCGAGGAAAATCTGCCCGACATCGGGCGCGATCAGCCCGGTAATCATGTAAAAACTGGTAGTTTTTCCGGCGCCGTTTGGGCCGAGCAGCCCCACCGCCTCGCCGCGCTGCAACCGCAGCGACACGTCGCGCACGACCGGCCGGCCGCCGTAACGCTTGCCGATATGACGCACTTCCAGCCCGCCATGCGTTTCGATCAATTCCGGGCCGGAGTTCCCCGCCATATCCTGCGCGGGAGACGGCGGCGGCGATGACTCTTTTTTTCTGAAGCGGTCGAACATAGCGTTATTGCTTCTGCTCTTTATCTTCGGGCACGAACAGCGCGCGCACGCGCTCCTTGCCGGTTGCATCCTTCGTCACCGACGTGGTGCCGCCGGTGAGCTTGCTTTTTCCCGAGGCAAAATCATAGACCAGGTTACTGCCCCTGAGCGTATTTTTTCCGCGCGTCAGCACAACATTTTCATTGAGCACTATCGTCTGCGCATCGACATCGTACACGCCGGCAGCACCGCTGGCAGTTTCTTCCGGCGTCGATAAAAACACATTGCCGGTAACGTCGATTTTCTTGATCGCACCGCTTTCCGCGCCGCCCTTGCCGGTATCGGCCGTTTTTTGCGCGTAATGTACGACCATCTTATCGGATTTGAGCCGCACGTCGCCCTGAATCGCCACGACATGGCCGGTGAAGATCGCCTTATTCTCTTCCTGCAACACTTCCAACGTATCGGCGGCGATGTCGATGGGCGTTTTCGCGTTATGCTTGTTCGAGCCGGCAAACGGGTTGGGCGCGGCGCTGCCCGGCGCAATCGCGCACAAGATAAAGGCCACGGCTAGAACAGTCAAAGAGAGTCGCATCATGCTAACGATATAGCTTCATCCTTACCGAACCGTTAAAACGTATGGATTTGCCGCGGCCGGTTACGGTAAATCCATCGGCTTTGAGCGTGCCCGACACCCCTTGCCCTTCCACCGGTGCATCACCGTAGGCAGTGCCTTGCGCAATGTCAATCTGCGCGTGATCGGTGCGAAACTCGTAGCCGCCCTCGTAAAACACGTTCACCCCGCCGGTCAGCTGCATCTGCTGGGTTTTCGTATTGATGACGCCGGCCGCCGCCTTCATCGCCAGCCATTTGCCGTCATCGCGCATCATGTCGGCGTTGATGGTTTCGAGCTGCACCGTGTCGGCGTCGAGCTGTGTGCCTTTTTCGGCAATCACCGTGTAGGGCTGGTTATGGACGTCAACGCCCTGATAATGCAGCTTGACCATGACATTTTGCAGGTTCTCGCTTTTGGAAACGTTGGAAAAAACGATGCGCGACGGATTATCGCCGCCATCATCGGACGCCACCCAGATGATAATGCCCAGTACCACGACGATAAGTACCCACAGCGTGTGTTTGCCCAGGCGCACGAACCGCGTATAGCGCATAACCGGATTCATTATACTATGCCGGCGCGCAGGCAATCGTGAATATGGATGATGCCCACCGGTTTTTTGGCATCGACGACGAACAGCGTCGTGATCGAGCGCTCGTTCATGATGCTAAGCGCTTCGGCCGCCAGCGCGCCCGGGCGGATGGTTTGCGGGTTTTTAGTCATGATTTCGGCGGCTTTTTTGTCGAGCAAGTCCGGCCGCATGTGCCGGCGCAGATCGCCGTCGGTAATCACGCCGGCGAGCATTCCCTTGCTATCGACGACACCGGCGCAGCCGAAGCGTTTCGCCGTCATCGCCAGCAGCGCGTCGCGCATCGGCGTGTTCGGCGCAATCAGCGGCAGCTCCTTGGCGCCATGCATTAAATCTTCGACGCGGATGAAGGCTTTGCCGAGCTTGCCGCCGGGATGGAACGTCGAAAAATCGTCGCGCGTGAAGCCCTTGCGCTCGATCAGCGCCACCGCAAGCGCGTCGCCCAGCGCCATCATCATCGTCGTCGAAGTCGTCGGCGCGCCGGTGGGCGAGGCCTCGGCAATGTCGGGCAAGACCATCGCCACGTCCGCCGCCTCGATCAGCATCGACCCGGCGCGGCGCGCCACGCCGACCAGCGGAATGGAAAACCGCTTGCAGTAAGTGATGATGTCGGACAGCTCCGCCGTTTCGCCGGAGTTGGAAAAAGCGAGCACCGCATCGTCCTTGGTGATCATGCCGAGATCGCCGTGGCTCGCCTCGCCGGGATGCACGAAATGCGCGGGCGTGCCGGTCGAGGCCATGGTGGCGGCGATCTTGCGCGCGACGTGGCCGCTCTTGCCCATGCCGGTGACGATCACCCGCCCCTTGATGGCGCTAAGCAACACCACCGCCTGGGCGAATTTTTTATCGAGCGCGTCGGCGAGCGCCTGCAATCCCTCGATCTCGCGTTCCAGTACGGCGCGGCCATGCGCGATGTCGTCGGACGGATGATTGCGGTTTTTGCGGATCTTTTGCATGCGATGAAAGAAGCCTAGCTATGCGCGAAAATATCGTCATGTTCCCAGCCGGCGAGGTCGAGCTCGGCGCGGTGGGGCAGGAAATCGAAGCAGGCTTTCGCCAGTTCGTCGCGGCCTTCGCGCTTTAGCATCTCGTCGAGCTTGGCGCGCAGCTTATGCAAGTGCAATACGTCGGACGCCGCGTAATCGATCTGCTCCTGCGACAGCGTGCCCGCGCCCCAATCCGAGCTTTGCTGCTGCTTGGAAATATCGACTCCGAGCAGTTCCTTGCAAATGTCTTTATAGCCGTGCTTGTCGGTATAGGTGCGCGCCAGGCGCGAGGCGGTGCGCGTGCAATAAATATTGGTCAGGCGCACGCCGAGATATTCCCGCATGATGGCCAGGTCGAAGCGCGCGAAATGGAAAATCTTGACGCGGCCGGCATCTGTCAGCAGCTTGACGAGGTTTGGCGCGCTATAGGCGCCGCTATCGAACTTCACCAGATGCGCGTCGCCGTTGCCGTCGGAAAGCTGCACCACGCATAAGCGGTCGCGCTTGTTGTTGAGGCCCATCGCCTCGGTATCGACGGCGATGTCGCCGCTCAAAGCGACGCTTACGGGCAGATCGCCCTTATGCAGATAATTGGTGATAACGACTCTCCTGTCTAAAATTTCCCTGCAATTTATAACGTTGCAGCCGGCTAAACACAAGTCGGATTGGATTAACGGCCTTTGCCGTTCGCTTCTATTGAATCGAGCTGGTTTTCCAGCTCTCCCTGTTTTTGCGATACTTTGCGGTTGCCGGTCAGGGAATAGATCGCGCCGAGCGCCACCGCCATCGTCGCCGTGACGGTCAGCAGCACTTCCCAGCGCTGGTGGGGACGCAGTAGCTTGGTTTTATCCCACATGCCCTTGACCGCGTAATCTTCCGCCAATATTTTTCGCATGGCGCTTTCGTGGGTGACGTGCTGCTCGGCGATTTTCGGATAAATGATGTTGCGTTTTTCGTGATCGCTCGCCGCATGCTTCACTTCGCGCAGGATATTGCGGGTATTGATTTTGCTGGTCTCGATTTCTTTTTCGATGTCCGGGTTGATCTTGATGTTCTGGTAAAAGCTTTTATTGATCGAGCGCACCGCCGCAATGCCGCCCGAAAGCAGGGTAATGGCCGTCGTCCCGACATCCGCCCAGATCGAATCGTAAAACGACGTCCGTGGCGGCTGTGGTGGCTCTTTAGCAGGCGGCGCTATGTCGGTATCGGTAATCATGGGAGGTGATTTTAACTCTTTTTGCATGCACCGTCATTTTATGGGGTTTAGGCGGCGGAGTCAAATGACAGAAATGTGACAAATTTCACGCAACGATAGATACTTAGGCGCCGATTTAACCTTGCGTTAAGCCGGGTTCGAATAACCCCCTGTAACTATTATAAGATATTTTTACTCATCAGATCAAAAACCGGCCCGGCCATAACCAAAATTTAATGCGTTTTCACTATGCTGGGTAAGCAATACAAAGGTTTTCGAGCTAAAAAACATGCGATTACACTCTCGTAACGTCCCTCTTGCTGCGTTCGTGCTGCTTGGCATGTTCGCGTGCGCGGGCGCGCGCGCCGAGGTGCTGCCCTGGCTGCTGGGCGTCGAAGACCCGTGGAATTCCGGCCGCAAAGTCGAGGCCTACGGCAAAAAGCTCAGGCCGTCGCAATGCCCGCCGCTGCCGCAGGCCGGGCAGAAGCTGGGAATGAACGATGTCGTCATCACCATCCTCTGCCACGGCACCGCCAGCCGCACCGCCTATCTGAGCCTGCTGTCGCAAGCCGACAGTTATGTCTCCGGCTATTCGGCCTATCTGCCGACCGTCGGCGCACTTGCCGCCACTTCGAGCTATGCCACCACCTCCGCCGGCCTGTCGCCCGACCGCGTCACCGCCATCTCCACGCGCACGACGCCCACGCTCAATGCCAGCCTGCTGCTCTACGATTTCGGCCAGCGCGAGGCCAGGCTGGAAACCGCCGAGCTCTCGCTGATCGCCGCCGGCTACAGCTACGATTCCGGCCTGCAAAGCACCATCGCCTCGGCGCTGAGCAGCTATTACGGGCTGCTGTCGAGCCAGAAGGCGGTGGCGGTGGCGAAGGAATCGCTGCGCGTCGCCGCCGAAACATTCAACGCCGCGCAGATACGTTACGATCTCGGCCTGGTATCGCTTACCGACAAGCTGCAGGCCAGCGTTTCCAACTCCAACGCCGAGCTCGGCTTGCAACAGGCGGAAAATTCGCTCTCGCAATCGCGCGCTGCCTTGTCGCTGCAAATGGGCCTGCCGCCGGACATGGAATATGAAGTAACCGACACCGATGACCTATCGCTTTCGGTCGATCCGTTCGGCGGAAAAATCAAGGAGCTCATGGAAACCGCCAAGGAAAAACGCGTCGATCTCGAAGCCAGCCGCAAATCGCTCGAGGCGGCGAAAATTTCTCAGCGCTACAGCAAACGCGCCAACCGCGCCACCATCAGCGCCACCACCAATATCGGCTTCGACGACTGGGATGCCGCCAACGGCGACACCACGCGCAGCCAGAATATCGGCGTGACCATCTCCATTCCGCTCTTCAACGGCTTCGTCGACACCTATAACGAACGCATCACCCAGCGCGGCATCGAATCGCAGGAGATACAGCTCAAGCAATCGGAGCTCGCCATCGAGCAGGACGTGTTCGTCGCCTGGCAGAACTACCAGACCGCCAAGGAAAGCTGGGAAATCAACAAGGAGCAGCTCATCGTCGCCACCCGCCTGCAAGACATCGAGCGCGAACGCTATAAGGAAGGCTTAAGCAACATCATCAGCGTGCTGAGTGCGCAAACCTCCTATACCAGCGCATTGCAAAGCAACCTGTCGGCGCGCAACAGCCTGCTGCTCTCGCGGCTGAGCCTGGTGCGCGCCGTCGGTGTGCTCAACCTGGAAACGATGGACCCTGAAACCACCGCCGACGGCTCCCCTCCCCAAGCGGCGCTACCGCCCGAGGAAGCCACCACGCCCGCGATATTACAGCTCTGGGAGGATGAGACGCAGCCGCAACAATCCTTGCCACCCGAAACGCCGCCCGCTACAATTGAGAATCCAGCAACAGACAGCGCATCGCCATGAAAAAAATACGCAAGCGCCTTATCCTGCTTTCCTTCCTCGCCACGATCGTCGTAGGCATCTGGTCGCTCGTCGATAGCGAGGACGCGCCGCCGCCCTATCGTACCGCCACCGTCACGCGCGGCACCATCGCCGAGCTGGTCACGGCCAACGGCACGCTCAACCCCATCGAGCTTGCCAATGTCGGCACGCAGGTATCCGGCAAGGTCGAAAAAATATATGTGCAGGTGAACGACGAGGTCAAAAAAGGCCAACTGCTCGCCGAGATCGACCCGTCGCTTTTGCTGCAAACCGTCAAGCAAAGCAAAGCCAGCTTGGATACGGCACGCCTCAGTTACGAGCAGGCGGAACGCGACCTGAAACGCACGCGCACGCTGGTGGCGAAAGACTACGTTCCCAAGGTGGATCTCGAACGCGCCGAACAAGGCTATGCCAGCGCCAAGAACGGCTATGAGTCGGCTAAATTCGCGCTTGAGCGCGAAGAGGTCAATCTGAGCTACACCAAATCACCGCGCCGATCGACGGGGTGATTATTTCCAAGGAAGTCAATGAAGGCCAGACCGTCGCCGCCAGCTTCCAGACGCCCAACATGTTCAAGATCGCCGGCGACCTGACCAAGATGAAAATCGACGTGAACCTCGCCGAGGCCGATATCAGCAAAGTCAAAGCCGGGATGCCGGTGACCTTTACCGTCGACACCTACCCGGACAAGGAATTCACCGGCAGCGTCGAGACCGTCAACCTCAATCCGAGCAATCAGTCGGGCGTGGTCACCTACACGATGGCGGTGACGCTGGAGAACAAGGAAAAACTGCTGCTTCCCGGTATGACCGCCTATGTCAACGTCGTGCTCTCGGAAATAAAAGACGTGCTGCGCATCCCCGCCGCCGCCTTGCGCTTTTCACCGCCGCAGGAACAGGTCAGCGGCTTCAAGCGCCTGCTCTCCGGCAATACGCGCGGCAGGATGATGCCCAGAATGAACACCGACAGGCTGGAAGCGACGACGGGCACGGAGAATATCGAGACGATCTACCTGCTCAAAGATGAAAAGCCGTCGCCCGTGAGCGTCAAGATCGGCGCAACGGACGATAATTACGTCGAGATTTCCGGCGAAGGCGTGGCGGAAGGCGATACCGTCATTACCGGCGTCAAAGCCGTCAGGAAGCAATAGCGGCGTATGACCTACCACGTCATCGCAATGGAAGGCATCGAGAAGCACTACACGCTGAGCACGGGCGTGACCACACCCATCCTCAAATCGGTGGATTTGACGGTCGAGCCGGGCGAGTTCGTCTCGATCATGGGACCGTCCGGCTCGGGTAAATCCACGCTGATGAACCTGCTGGGCACCCTCGACAAGGCCACCGGCGGCACCTATCTCCTCGACGGCGACAATGTCGGCGATTACGACGACGATGCGCTCGCCCGCATCCGCAACCGCACCATCGGCTTCGTGTTCCAGGGCTTCAACCTGCTGTCGCGGCGCACCATCATCGACAATATCGCCCTGCCGCTTTTTTACGCCGGCGAGACGCACGCCGAACGCTTAAAACGCGCCGAGCATTATCTCGACATGGTCGGGCTGGGCACGCACCGCAACTATTATCCGGCGCAGCTTTCCGGTGGTCAGCAGCAGCGCATCGCCATCGCCCGCGCCTTGTGCGGCGAGCCGAAACTGATTCTCGCCGACGAGCCGACCGGCAACCTCGACAGCAAAACCAGCAAGGAGATCATGGAGCTTTTCGCGGCGCTGAGCAGCGAAGGCATCACGATCATCCTCGTCACCCACGAGCAGGACGTCGCGCGCTACGGCAAGCGCCTGGTCCAGCTCAAGGACGGCGAAGTCATCTATGACGGCCCGATGTATTAGGAGATAAAATGTTTTTAGGCCTGTTGCACGAAGCGTGGATTTCGATAGGGGCGAGCCGCCTGCGCACGTTCCTGGCGATGCTCGGCATCGTCATCGGCGTCGGCTCGGTCGTGCTCATGCTCGCCATCGGTTCCGGCAGCCGCCGCTCGGTGCAGGAATCCATCGACAAGCTCGGCAGCAACCTGCTCATCGTCACGCCGGGAAGCATGGAAAGCAAAGGGCTGCGCACCTCCGATTTCACCAACCTCACCATGCAGGATGCCGACGCCATCGCACATATCGCCACGGTCGTCGATACCGCTCCGGCCACGCGCCCGCGCGATTTTCAGCTGGCGGTCGGCAAGCTCAACTGGTCGTCGCGCATCATCGGCTCGACGCCCTCCTACTTCGCCATTCGCAACTGGGTATTCGCACAGGGCGACAGCTTCACCGAAGAAGACATGCGGCTGGGAAAGAACGTCGCCGTCGTCGGCGCCACCATCATCGATAAATTGTTCAAAGACGAAAGCGCGCTGGGCAGCACCATGCGCATCAACGGCCAGCCTTTCAAGATCATCGGCATCCTGGAGGCCAAAGGCCAGGGGCTCGATGGCCGCGACCAGGATGATACCGTCATCATTCCCATCACTACCGCCAAAAGCCGCCTGTGGGGCAGCAGCTACGTCCGCGGCATCACCGACATGATTTACGCGCAGGCCAGCTCGCGCGACGTGATCGACCAGACGATCGAAGACATCGTCGAGCTCATGCGCAAGCGCAACAAACTAAAGGAAACGATGGGCGACAACTTTACCGTCCACAACCTCACCAGCATTACCCAGGTCGCCACCGAGGCGACCAAGGCATTATCGATTCTGCTGGGCGCCATCGCCTCCATCTCGCTGGTGGTCGGCGGCATCGGCATCATGAACATCATGCTGGTCACCGTCACCGAGCGCACGCGCGAGATCGGCATCCGTAAAGCCATCGGCGCCAGCGAGCATTCGATCCTGACGCAATTTCTCATGGAAGCGGTGATTATTTCCGGCGTCGGCAGCGCGCTGGGACTTGTCATCGGCTACGCCATCGGCGGCGCTGCCCAAAAATGGATGGCCACGCCGGTCGAATACAGCCTGTGGTCGGTGATATTGGCGCTGGGCGTCGCCGTCGGCGTCGGCATTTTAAGCGGGCTTTACCCAGCCTACAAAGCCGCCAAATTGCAGCCTATCGAAGCCCTGCGCGTCGCCGGCGCTTAGAGCAACCCCTGCCACCAGCTTCTGCGTTGCTCCGGCGAATCGGGCTGCGCGTCTTCGTCGCCATCGAATGTCGGATCCTGCGCCTGCGCCCAGGCAATCCGCACCTCGTCGCCCTGCCCTTGCGGAGCATGCCATAACGCTTCGGCCAGCCAACCGCGCGACGCCACCCAATCGGGCGTAACGGTGTCGACTTTAATCAGCCGTTCGGCGCCGTCGAAGCTCACTACTTCGCTGAGCACGTTCTGGTTGTTGGTGGCAAGCGCATGTTCGGTAAAGCACTCCGTACGTATTTGCGTAAGGTTGGCGCCGGCGTTATCGACTAAAAAATAATGGTTCATAATTTCCTCTATAAGATGGTGTCCACTAACGCACCCGTCAGCGTGAAATTGCCCGACGACCCAGAATTGGTTGCATAGTCGGCCGCGCGCTGCTGCATATAAATGCTCGGTTTCGCCCCGGCAATATTCGCGCCATTGGCGCCGTGCGAAGGTGGAGTGCCGCCATTGTAGAACTGCGAGGCGTATATGTCGGGATCGTAGTAATTCAGGTCGGCCCATAGCTCGCTGACGGAGGCGCGTAGATATTGGCTGGAAGGTGTTGAATTGTTCCACCGCCCTATCGCGTTGCTGCCCGCGCCGGTGGCCGCCTGAATTGCTATGCCATAGGCGGCGACATCGGCGAAGCTGCCATCCTCGACGCCGTTGTAAAATATCCGGTAAATGAAGTTCTCGGTGTCGCAGACGCAGTAAACATGGGTCGTCGTATTTCGGGGAATGTTATAGGCCCCGGACGCTTGCACGATCAGGTCGACGTTGAAATATTCATAAGCGGTGAGCGCAACGCGCAGGTTGCTTGTGCTGCTGTTGTTTTGCGCCTGGATGGCCAGGCCGATGCCCGGCTGGGAAACCATTGCGAAATCCACTATCGATCCGAAGGAGATAATACGGTCGATGCCGTAGCTCGCCTGGGTCGGCGCATTGATCCAGAAAGAAAACATCGCGCGGTATTGGTTGCCCTGGCTGCCCGGCACCGACTGCGAAAGATAATCGTTGGTGCCGTCGAACGTCACGGCGTTGGGCCGGCGAACGCCGAACTGCGATACGGGAAATGCGAGTGGCATCAGGCGAATCCTTTTTGAATCACGCCCAGCATGTAGGTGCCGTCGCAATAAAATGTCAGCACGTCCACCGAGTTTGACACCGTCGATAAGGAAGGCGCGGCGCCGCTGGGCCATTTATAGTTGCTGCCGAAAGCAAGTGTGCGGCTGCCGGTGACGTCCTGCGCCACGCGCAAAATATAGGTCGATCCCGCCTGCATGTTACTGGGATTGGAAAGCGTGCGGTTGCCGCCGAGCGTCACGCTGGCGCATTGGTTGCTGCCGACGTCCCAGGCGATCGTCGCCGCGTCGGTCAGCGTCGTCTGGCCGAAATATTGCTGCCGCGTGAAATTATTGGTCGATCCCAAAAGCGCCGCCGACGCCCAGCCCGTATCGTAATTGGTGGCGCTGTTCTTGACGAGGGCCTGGCTGGTGCCGCCGCCGATGGGCACGCCCTGGCCGTTGGCGCCGGCCGGGCCTTGCGTGCCCGCGGTCACCACATTGACGGTCGTGCCGTCGACTATTACCACCGTATCGCTCATCGCGTGATCTCCTTATGCACAAACAGGTTTCCTTGCAGCAGGCGCGACACGTTGCCGCTGCCGTCGATCAGCTCCAGGTCGTACACGCCGTACTGGGCGGCAAGCGCCGCCGTCTGCGCATCGCTCATCGTAAGGGTGATCGTGCCGGCCGCGCCGCCCAGCGCAATGCCGCCGCCGGTGGCCAGGCTGATAAACGGCGTGGCGTTGTCCACCGCCGTGCGCGCCATCATCCGCGCGGTATAGCCGGTGAGGTCGATGGCGGTGCCGTTCTGGTCTTTCCAAGTGAATTGCTGGGTGAACGTCGCACCCTGATAGATGGTAATGTCGTAATTGCCGGGACTGATTGTCATGGTCGCGCCTCCTTTATGCGACCGACGATACGCGGCAAAACCTGTCCCGGAAGAGACTATTTTGAGGTTTTTATTTGGAGGGGCTAAGAATTTTTTCTTCCACCAGCGCCTCGCGCATATGTTCGAGCAGGCCCAGCAGCTGCCGTTGTTCGGCGGGCGAGAAGCCGGAAAAAATGGTCGAGACCTGGTCCTTGAACTGCGAGCAATTTTCGGTGAGCTTCGTTTCGGCCTTGGCGGTAAGTTCGATCATGGTGGTGCGCCGGTCGGTTTTATGCGCGCGGCGTTTCACCATGCCGTCCTTCTCCAGCGCGTCGACCAGCGCCGTGATGCTGGTGGCGGACACGCCCAGCTCGTCGCGCAGGGCGCTCATCATCATCGGCCCGTTTTCGAGCAGCGGCACCATCAGCCGCACGCGCTGGGGGGTTAAGTCCTTGTGCGTCAT
>JAGVLW010000025.1 GCA_020054105.1 Alphaproteobacteria bacterium
AGCTCGCTTGCGAGCGTAGGACGGGCTTTCTCAGTAATGCACCCCTTCCACCTACGCCAAGGCTTCGGTGGACGATGCCGTTAGGTTTTCTTACGCCTTTCAGGCGTTAGAAAACATTACGCCCAATCTCTCGTTGCCAGGCAGCCCGCAGGGATGCCAGAGGCGGCGGGCAATGTCAATGGCGTCGGGTTTCTTTATGTATTTGCAACGTAATTATGCGTCATCCCTGCCTTCCTCCTTCGCTAAAGCTTCGGAGGGCAGGTCGCGGGAATGACAAAGACAATGGGGAGCTTTATCAAAAACTGATGGCGCTCGCGCTATTTTCACGCGGACTCTTTATTGCGCTGCAGCATTTTCCGCTGGAAACCCGCGCTGATCCTTGCTATAATAGTTAAATGAAGTTAAGATTGTTGGTAGTAGCCGCGCTGCTGCTGACAGGGTTACGCGAAGTGGCAGTAGCGGCCGATCGTCCTGAGCATCTCTCCAAAAATGCCCAAAAGGTCATTGCGTTACTCAAATCGGCGGATATGGCCGATCAGGAAATGGTTGAATTCATTAGTTATGTGGATCGAAACGTCGATGACGGCAAGTTCATCATTGCCAGGGAACAGCAGCTGGGCGGGACGTTTTCGCTGAATTACGATTTCGATACCGATATCGGCATCAAGAAGTTCGAACTCAAATATACGGCGGACGATATACCGTTTGAGGCGAAGGCGACGGTCAAGGAGCTACGCGTTAGCTATAAATTCAAGTTTTAAGCAATTAACTTAAACACTGCAATATTCACAGCACATCAGGTCGTTTTGCGTCATCGGCGTGTAGCTGGCGGGAATGTAATCGAAATTAATGCGCTCGGCAAATTCGATACGCGGGGTGGCGATGCAGCCTGACAGGCTGAATAAAGCAACTAGGGTAAGCAGGGTTTTCGGAGACATAGCATCATCCTTTCTACAGGTGATGACTAATACTTAACAGAAAACGCCTAATATCACGTTAACGAATTAATAACTTGAGGTAAATAATCCGTAGCATTTTAGGAATCAGGCGCTGCGCCCCATCTGTGAGGATTGCGGTGAAGTGCCGTTTCCAAATACAGAAATTACAAAATTGTCCATTGGAGTGACTTCATGATTGGCGGCTCTCTTCAGCAATGCGCTCGCTATGCGAAAATCTTCACTCATCCGGTGCGTATCAGCGTGTTTTTGGTATGAGGTCGCCGTAGCAAAGGCCTCCTCCCATTTCTCCTGGATGATAAGGGATTGGGTCAGCAATTTAAGGCCTATGGCTTTTTCCCTGGGCTTGTTGAGCCTGGGGTTGTGGGATGTTTCGGCAAAATCCAACAATTTTCGCGCGGTGGCCTCCGCCTCCGGGTAGTTTTTGGTTGCCATGTGAATTTTTGCTATCCAGACGAAGGGGACGCCGTTTTTGGGATGATTTTCGGAAAGCGCCGTAAATATCGGTAATGCCTCGTCGTAGCGCCCCATATGGGCGTATGTCTCTCCCAGCAACTCTTGGGTAAAAGGTTTTGGCGCTATTGCCAGCGCCTCATTGAGCAGCACGATCGACCGATCCAGCAACGCCTGTTTCTGAGCCGTATCGCTGCTTGCTTTCGCCAAACCAATGCAGCATAGCGCCATTTCCTGGCGTATGCCAAAGCTGCCGGCGCATTTTTCGTCTTGAAGTGCTTTGTTGCCGTCGTCAATGGCTTCCGCATAACGACCCCTGCCATGCAAATAGTGTAAGTTGTCGATGATATCTTTAATGCGCTCTAGGTCGTCGTCTGTTAAATTCATAATAATCCTTGGAAGCGAGTATTTTAATCCAAAATAGGCCTCCAGCCTAGCATAGCCGCCGAAAAAGAATTATGAAGAGTTTGTTAAATCGAGCGGAAAGTTAAATTCCTGCCGATTCCTCAATAACATAGAGGGGGCGTTGCTTGGCTTCGCGGTAGATGCGGCCGAGATATTCGCCGATAATGCCCAGGGAAATGAGCTGGATACCGCCCATGCAGAGGATCGCCGCCATGAGCGAGGCATAGCCGGGCACGTCGACGCCCTGTATCACCGTGCGCAGCAGCAGCCAGCCGGCATAGGCGAAGGCGACGGTGGAAATGATGACGCCGAGGTAAGTGGTCAGGCGCAGCGGCAGGGTGGTGAAGGAAAAGATGCCGTCTTTGGCCAGTGTCCAGAGCGCGCGCAAGCTTTGCTTGGCGGTGCCGACGGCGCGGGCCTCGCGGTCGAAAAACAGCCGGGTGGTCGAAAATCCGACCCAGGCGAACAGGCCTTTCATGAAGCGCGTGCGTTCGGGCAGCAGGCGCAGCACGGCGACGACCTGCTGGTCCATCAGCCGGAAATCGCCGGTATTTTGCGGCAGGTCGATGGTGAGCAAACTGCCCATCAGCTTGTAATACAGCCAGGCCGAGCCGCGCTTGAACCAACCATCGCCCTGGCGCGAGCGGCGGGTGGCGAGCACCACCTTGTAGCCCGCCTGCCATTGGCGCACCATTTCGGGGATAAGCTCCGGCGGGTCTTGCAGGTCGGCGTCCATCGGGATGACGGCGCGGCCGTGCGCATGGTGCAGGCCGGCGGTAAGCGCCGCCTCCTTGCCGAAATTGCGCGACAGCGACAGAATCTTGATGCGCGGTTCGATGTGGCGGCAGGCTTTGAGCTGGGTGAGCGTATCGTCACGGCTGCCGTCGTTGACGCAAATTATTTCCCAGTCGGCGGTGATGCCTTGCAAAATCGGGACGACGCGATTGAAGAGCGTGTGTAATCCCGCGGATTCGTTATAGACCGGGATGACGACGGATAGCAGGGGAGCGGTGGCTGATGGCATGTTCGCAGCATGACGGTAAAACGCTAAAAAACCATTAAATTTAAAGTAGACCGCATGCGAAGAGGAGTGTAAAACAATGCATCGCAATATCTAAAAAAACGGGGAAAATCCAGCATGTCTGAGGTGTTTGAGCTATTTAGCAAAGGCGGGTTCGTGCTTTATGCGCTGGCGGCGCTTTCGGTCTACGCGCTGGCGGTGATCATTTTCAAGCTTTACCAGTTCAAGCAGTCGAACGTGTATGACCGCAGCTTCATCGAGCCGGCATTGCGCGAGATCAAATCGGGCGACCGCACTAAGGCAACGAAAACGCTGGCCGGCATCAAGGGGCCGATCGCCCGCATCATGCGCGTGACTTTCGAGTGCGTTGCCAACCGCGACATGTCGCAAAAAAGCCGGGAGGCGGAAATCAGCCGCGTCGGCTCCGCCGATATACGTTATTTGGAATCGCATCTGCGCGGCCTGGAGATGACTGCGAGCGTCGCGCCGCTGATGGGGCTGCTGGGCACCGTCATCGGCATGATCGCCTCCTTTTCCAAGCTGAGCCTTTCCGGCTCGCGCGTCGACCCGACCGTTCTCGCCGGCGGCATCTGGGAAGCATTACTGACGACGGCGGGCGGGCTGGCGGTGGCGATTCCGGCGCTGGCGGCACATTTTATTCTCGACGGCATCATCGAAAAAGTGCGCGCGACGATGAAAGACGTATCGGTGCAGATATTGGCGTTGGAAGACGAGTTCCGCCGCAACGAGCGGTCGCTGGCGGTTGCCGAGGCGCAGCGGCTCGAAGCCGAGCGCCGGGTGCATGACGAGTCGCTGCGGCGTACGCGCCAGGAAGCAGAGGAATGGGCAAAAGGCCAGGCGGCCGAGTCGATACCGCAGAAAACCTCGACGCTGCATCTGTTGAATCCGAAATATTAGCCGCATGAATTTCGAGCGCACTTCCCGACGCAAAGTGCTGTCGCTTAACCTTACGCCGCTGATCGACGTATTGTTCATCCTCATCATTTTCTTCATGCTGACGACGTCGTTCATGCGCATCGAATCGCTGGAGCTGGTGCTGCCGTCGGTGTCGGGCAAGGCGGCGACGAAGCAGGAGGTGGTGCAGATTTTCGTTTACGCCAACGGCGACCTGGCGCTCGGCCAGCGCCGGCTCGACCCGCAGGAATTGTCGGAGTCGCTCGCGCGCATGATCGGCAAGGACCCGATGACGCGGATCATGCTGTTTTCCGCCGACGGCGTCAGCGTGCAGCAGCTCGTCAACGTGATGGATAAAATCTACCAGATCGGCGGCAAGAGCCTGTTTGTTCGTAAGTGGGACAGCAATGCGATGGCGGAGCAATAACATGGAATTTCCGCGCACCCACCGCAAGGTAATTATCATCAGCCTGATTCCGCTGATCGACGTGTCGATATTCCTGCTCATCTTTTTCATGCTGGCGGGATCGATCGAAAAATTCGAGATCATCCCGGTCGATCCGCCGGTGGCACAAAGCGGCAAGCTGATGGATGAAGGGCATATAACCATCGTGCTGGGGCGGCACGACGAAATCCTCGTCGGCGACGACATCGTGACGCAGGACGGCCTGAAGGCGGCGCTCGCGCCCGAGCTCGGCGATAATCCCAACAAGGTCATCACCGTCAAGGCCGACGCCACGGTGACGGCCAACCGCGTGATCGACGTCATGGATGCGATCAAAATGGCGGGCGGCAAGAACCTGTCCATCGTGACGCAATCGAAGGCCGTCGTCCATGCTCAGTAAATTTCGCCTTCCCATAAAAATGGTGCCTTACATCCATCCGAAAATCGCGCATCTGCTGCGCCATGAGCCGATGGAGCTGCTCGGCCACCGCCATTTCGCGGCAACGTTGCTGGCGGCGCTGCTGGTGCATTTCATGGTGCTGTATCTATGGGCGCTGGCGCCGAAAACGCAGGTGATCGACGTGCCGGTGCGGGCGCTGAGCGTCAAGCTCGGCGGCGATCCGGTGTTTAGCGAGGACGAAATGAAACTGAACCCTCCCGACGCCGGCAACAACAAGGCGGTGGAAAATACCATCGCGCGGCTGATACGCGACCCCGAGCAGGAAGAGGCGCGCGCCAAGGCGGTTGCCGACAAAATGGAAAAAGCGATGACGCCGGCGCCGAAAACTATGCCGAAAAAACTGTTCGATACGCAGCCGGCCCGTCAGTTCGTGCGCACCACGCCGGTGGCGCCCGGCACACCGAAGGTTGAGCGCAGCAACGAAGGCGCCAGCGATAAAAACAGCAAGGAGCTGTTGTCGCGCTACGAGCAGCTTATCTCGCTATGGATCCAGAAATTCAAGCAATATCCCGACGAGGCCCGCCGCCAGGGCATGCGCGGCGAAACCCTGGTGCGCATCCGTATCGACCGTAAGGGCAATATCCGCTACTGGGCGCTCGAGCACAGCACCGGCTTTACCGTGCTCGACCGCGCCGCCATCGACATGGTGCGCCGCGCCAACCCGGTGCCGGCGGTGCCCAACGATTACCCGGCGGGCGACCAGTTCGACTTCCTCATCCCCGTTAATTTCAAGCTGGAGTGACCATGAAAGGTATTTTACTGGCGGGCGGATCGGGCACGCGGCTGGCGCCGATGACCTCGGTCGTCAGCAAGCAGCTGCTGCCGCTGTACGACAAGCCGATGCTGTATTATCCGCTGTCGCTGCTGATGCTGGCAGGCATCCGCGAGATTTTGATCATCTCGACGCCGCGCGACCTGCCGATGATGCGCGCGCTGCTGGGCGACGGCAGCCAGCTCGGCATTCAACTATCGTACCGCGAGCAGCCAAAGCCCGAAGGCATCGCCCAGGCCTTCGTCATCGGCGAATCCTTCATCGGCAACGATTCCGTCTGCCTGATTCTCGGCGATAATATTTTCTATGCGCAATCATTGCAGCAGCGTGTGGAAGAGGCCGCCAAGCTGCAAGACGGCGCGCTCATTTTCACCTACCGTGTGCGCGACCCCGAGCGTTACGGCGTCATCGAAACCGACAAGAGCGGCAAGGTGCTTTCCGTCGAGGAAAAACCGGCCAAGCCGAAATCGCCGTTTGCGATCACCGGCCTGTATTTTTACGATAACCAAGTGGTGAATATCGCCAAATCGCTTAAGCCCTCGGCGCGCGGCGAGCTGGAAATCACCGATGTCAACAAGGCCTATCTGCAAAAGGGTACGCTCAAAGCCGAGCTGCTCGGGCGCGGTGCGGCGTGGCTCGATACCGGCACGCCGGAAGCGATGTTGCAAGCGGCGCATTTCGTGCAGATCATCGAGCAGCGCCAGGGCGTGAAGATCGCCTGCCTGGAGGAAATCGCGCTTGGCAAGGGCTTTATCGACAAGGCGCAGTTCGCGGCGGCGGCGGCGCCCTACGGCAATAATGATTACGGGCGCTACCTGCAAAGTGTCCTGGCCGAATATCTGTCGTGATATGCAGCGCATCGTCATTTTAGGCAAGGACGGGCAGATGGGGCGGGCGCTTAGCGCCCGGCTCGGCGAGCGCGCGCTTGCCATCGGCCAGCAGGAAGTCGATTTTTGCGATGCGCACTTTGTCGCAACGCTGGAACGGCTGGTTGGCACACATACGCTCGCGGCGGTCATCAATGCCAGCGCCTATACACAGGTCGATAAGGCCGAGGGCGAGGGCAGGGACGAGGCGTTTCGCATCAACGCCACGGCGGTCGGCGAGCTGGCGCAATGGTGCAAATCGCGCAACCTGCCGCTGGTGCATTATTCCACCGATTACGTCTTCGACGGCGGCGGCAAAAAACCCTGGCGCGAAGAAGATATTCCCAATCCGGCCAATGCCTACGGCGAAAGCAAGCTGGCGGGCGAGCTGGCGCTGATCGAGGCGCATGGCGATTATCTACTGTTTCGCACGTCGTGGATATTCGATGCGCAGGGAAAAAATTTTTTCACGACGATGCTGCGGCTGATGGGAGAGAAGGAAACGATAAGCGTAGTCGACGACCAGTTCGGCGCGCCGACCTATGCGCCGCATCTGGCGACGGCCACCGTGCAGGCGCTCGACCGCGCGCTGGCGATGGAAACATTTCCGCGCGGGACCTACCATTTATGTGCGTCGGGCATGACCAGCTGGTTCGAATTCGCGTCGGCGATTTTAGGGCTTGCCAGAAGCATGGAAACAGGCCAGAAATTCCCCTTGGTATGTAAGCGTATCGACTCCATTCCAACCTCGCAATACCCCACGCCTGCGCGCCGCCCGTTCAATTCGCGGCTGGACTGCTCGAAAGCGCGCCGGGCGCTGGATGTGGCGCTGCCGCAATGGCGGGACGGGCTGGAGGAATGCATGAAAACGGCCTATGAAAGTTAACCCTACGCCCATTGCCGGCCTTGCCGTCATCGAGCTGGATGCGCACGCAGACAGCCGGGGGTTTTTTATCGAGCGTTTCAACGCAAAACAATTCGCCGCCTGCGGTCTGCCGACCGCTTTCGTGCAGGATAATCATTCGCGCTCGCTGCCGGGCGTGCTGCGCGGGCTGCATTACCAGCATACGCCGGCGCAGGGCAAGCTGGTCGGCGTCATGCGCGGTCGCATCTTGGACGTGGCGGTGGATATTCGGCCAAACTCGCCGACCTTCGGTCAACATTTCGCGCTCGAACTTTCCGATGAAAATAATTTGCTGTTTTGGGTGCCCGGCGGTTTCGCGCATGGGTTTTGCGTGCTCGGCGACGCGCCCGCCGACGTGTTTTACAAGGTGGATGCCTATTATAACCAGGGCGGCGAAGGCGGCATACGTTTCGACGATAGCGAGCTGGCGATTGCCTGGCCGCTGAAAAATCCGTTCGTGATCGAGCGCGATTTACAACTTCAAGCCTGGCGCGATTATTGCGCTAGCCCGCCGGCATGGGGGAGCGCATGAGAAGCTGCGGCGTGGTGATCGTATCCTATCATACCGGCCCCGGATTGTTTGTGGTCGCCGGCAGCGTGTTGCAGCAGGAAGGGCTTTCCGAGCTGGTGATCGTCGATAACGGCAATCCGCCGGACGTGCTTTCCAAGTTTCAGCAGATGGCGCTTTCCGAGCCGCGCCTGCGCATCGTCAGCGGGCACGGCAATATTGGCTATGCCAGGGGCTGTAATCTCGGCGCCAAATATGTCAGCGGCGACTACCTGCTGATGCTCAGCCCGCGCTGCCTGCTCCCGCCTAACGCGCTTTCCGAGCTGGTGGCGGCCTGCGAGTCGATGCCTGATGCGATCATCGCCGGCGGCGAGCTGCTCAATCCCGACGGCAGCCGCATGCGCCTGTGTTATGCGCAGGGGCTGACCGCCAAGACCATGCTGGCGGAAACGTTCGGGCTGGCGCGCTGGCTGGTGCGCAACCGCGCGGAAAACGCAGTCGGGCCTTATGAAGTCGAGGCGGTGTCATCGGCGGCGATATGCTTGCGCAAAAAAGATTACGCCAGCCTGGTCGGTTTCGATGAGGGCTATTTCCTTGACGTCGCCGACAGCGATCTGTGCATGCGCGTGCGCACGATCGGCGGCCGGATATTGTCGGTGCCGTCGGTGGCGGTGGTGCAGTTGCCCAAAGAGGGCAGGCGGCGCATCAGCCGCGGGCGCGAATGGCAGCGCGTCAAAGGCCTGCTGCGCTATTTCACCAAGCATTTCCAGCGCCGCTATTTCCCCGGTTTCTTATTGCTCATCAACGCGGCGATCCTGCTGCGCTTCGCCATGGCGATGGTGGTAACGACGCTGCGCGTATGGCTTGCTCCGAGAATCAAGCTCAACCGCGACACCCCCACCAAGCGGCTGATGGTGCTGGCGTCGGTGCTGGCGCAATTGCCGCAGGGCCGCGAGCTGTATGGCCGCACCGTGCTGGTGACGGGTGGTACCGGCCAGGTGGGCTTAAGCGTGATCCGCCGGTTGATCGCCTCGGGTGCGGCGGTGCTGGCGATGAGCCGCGGCGGCGTGCAGGTGCCGTTCGCGCACGAGCACCTGCGTTGGATTAAGGGCGACCTTACCGATCAGAAGCTGCATCTGCACGGCTACCTGATCGACATGGCGGTGCATTGCGCGCCGCTGGAGCATTTGCCGCCGACCATTGACCTGCTTGCCGATGCCGAGGTGAAACGCGTCATCGCTTTCAGCTCGACCTCGATTTTCGGCAAGGCGCTTTCGAAAAACGCGCATGAAAAAGACGTGGTCGAGAAGCTGGTGGTGGCGGAAAATGAAATTGCCGAACGCTGCAATGCGCGCGGCATCCAATGGACGATCCTGCGTCCGACGATGATTTACGGCGTCGGCCTCGATCTCGGCGTGACGTCGCTGGCGAAGATCATCGACCGTTTCGCGTCTTTCCCAATTTATCCGCCGGCCTTCGGCCGCCGCCAGCCGGTGCATGCCGACGACCTGGCGATCGCCGTGTTGCAGGCGGCGTTCTCGGCGGAGACGATCGGCAAGGCCTATAATTTAAGCGGCGGCGACGTGATGACCTACCGGCAGATGCTCGAGCGGATTTATGCGACGCTCGGCCGCAAGCCGGTCATCCGGCCAACGACGCTGCTGCCGTTTATGCTCGACGTGGCCGGGAAAATCAGCCGCAAAAAACACATCAACGGCGAGATTGCCCGGCGGATGAACGATGATTTGATGTTTTTCCACGACGATGCGCGGCGCGATTTCGGGTTCAATCCGCGCGGCTTTCTCTCCGGCGGCCTGAAGGATCTGGAAGGCTACTGATGGCGCGCATATCTTACGTCAATGGCCGCTACCTGCATCATGCGGAGGCGATGGTGCATGTGGAGGATCGCGGCTACCAGTTCGCCGACGGCATCTACGAATATGTGGCGTTTTATAACCGCACGCTGCTCGACGGGCCGCTGCATTGGCGGCGGCTGGAACTGAGCCTGGCGGCGTTGGCGATAGAAAAACCGGTATCGATGGCGGCACTCGACATCGTCGTGCGCGAGCTGATCGAGCGCAACGGGCGCGAGCATGGCGGGCTTTATGTGCAGGTCACGCGCGGCGTGGCGCGGCGCGATCATCCGTTTCCCAAGCAGACGAAGCCGGCATTGGTCATGACGATCTGTGCGCCGAAATTTCCCAAGCCGCAGGAAATCAGCCAGGGCGTCAAAGTCATCACCGCCGCCGACCAGCGCTGGACGCGCCGCGACATCAAGTCGGTGTCGCTGCTGGCTAACGTGCTCGCCAAGCAGGAGGCCAGCCGAAACCAGGCGCGCGAGGCGTGGCTGGTCGAGGCGGACGGGCGCATCAGCGAAGGCTCGGTGTCCAACGCCTATATCGTTTCCAAAAGCGGCGAGTTGATTACCCATCCGGCGGACACGCATATATTGGGCGGCGTCACGCGCGATGTCGTGCTGCGCCTGGCGCGCAAGGCGGGCATCAAGGTCAGCGAGCGGCCGTTTACGCTGAAGGAAGCGCAATCCGCCGCCGAAGCGTTCATTACCTCGACGAGCGCCAACGTGCTGCCGGTGGTGAAAATCGACGATGCGCCGGTAGGCACGGGCCGCCTTGGCGACGTCACCCGCACATTGCAGACGCTTTACGCCACGCACATCTTCAAGCAAACCGGCTTCCAGTTCTGATATGGCGCAGCTACCGAAACCGCGAGCGGTGATTTTCGATTGGGACAACACGCTGGTCGATACCTGGCCGATCATTCACGAGGCGCTGGCCGCGACCTTTGCCGAGATGCAAGTGCCGCTATGGACGCTGGCGCAAACGCAGGCGCGCGTGCGCAAGTCGATGCGCGATTCCTTCCCGGAAATTTTCGGCGAGGATTGGCAGAAAGCCGGCGAGATTTACCAGCGCCATTACCGCGCCAACCATCTCAAGAAACTCACCGCGCTGCCGCTGGCGGCCGAAGTGCTGGAGGCCGTGCATAAGCGGGGCATATACAACGTGATCGTCAGCAACAAGAAAGGCCCGGGGCTGCGCCTGGAGGTCGATCACATGGGCTGGCGGCCGCTGCTGAACAAGATCGTCAGCGCCGACGACGCGGCGCGCGACAAGCCGCATCCCGACCCGGTGCATCTGGTGTTCGAGGAAAGCGGCATCGTACCTGCCGCCGACGTGTGGTTTATCGGCGATAGCGAGATCGACCTCGAATGCGCCAAGAACACCGGCTGCACGGCGATCCTTTACGGCACACTGGCCAAGAACCATCCCGACTATACCGCCAGCCATTACCAGGGATTTCCCTACCATGCGCATGTGCATGGCCACGATGAGACGCTCAAGCTGCTCGCGCGCTACTAACCAGCGACGATTGCAATGCTTCGCCGTCGCCTTTGGCGATCAGCGTGCGCAGCGCGTGCAGCCTTTCCAGGTATGGCTGCAACAGTGCAATCACGGCTTCGTGATGGCCGGAGATGGTTTCGATGTCGCCTTCGGGCGGCGATTGCGCCGGAGCGGTGAAATCGTCGAAGCCGCTGCCTGCGAACCGGGCGAAGGCGACGCCGTTTTTCTTCTCGGCCTCCATGACGGTTGATACCAGGCACGAGGCGGCGATGCGCGCAAACAGCAAAGCGGCGATATGCAAAGAGGCGGTGTTGGAAGCGGCTTCCGGCGGCGCATCCTTGAGCTCCTGCGTCACATGGGCGAGCACGTCCATATAGCGGCCCAGCGCCGCCAGCACATGCGCTTTGTTGAGCAGGAAAATCTCCGTCCATAAGCTCGGGCTCGAATTGCCCAGGCGCGTAAACCGCGCCAATCTGGCATCGTCGGTGATTGCGGGCACCAGGCCGATTGCGCCGTAAGCCAGCAATTGCGGCAGGTGCGAGACATGGGCGTAGAGATGGTCGTGCAGTTGCGGCGGCATCCCCTCAACGCGCGCGCCCAGCCCTTTCCAGAAGCTGTTGACCTTCTGGAGCACGTTGCCGGCGAGCGGCTCGTTGGGCGTGACGATGATGCGTTTTTTGACGAACAGGTCGGCGTTGCCGGCGCCGATGCCGCTTTGCTCGCTGCCGGCGATGGGGTGGGCGGGCACGAAATCGACATAGCTCGGGATGGAGGCGCCGATCGCCTGCATGGCCGGCTGCTTGACCGAGGCGGTATCCATCACTATCGCACCGCGCGCGAGGCCGGGGGCAATCTGCTGCGCGATTTCCTGGAGCGCGGACGGCGGGACGGCGAGGATGACGAGCTGGCTTTCGGCGACGGCGGTTTTCGGGTCGGCGATGGCGAAATCAATCATCTTCTGGGCGCGGGCGATGTTGAGCGCGGCGCTGTTTTCATCGCAGCCGACGATGAGGTCGGCGAGCTGGTATTCGCGCACGCCGCGCGCGATGGAGCTGCCGATCAGCCCTAACCCGATGATGGTGATGCGCTCGAATACCGGGCCTTTTTGCATAAAATCGTCAGCTATCTAAGAATGCGCGCAGGCATTGTAGCACGGCTTTGTTGTCTTCTTCCAGCCCGATGGTGATGCGCAGGCAATCGGGCAATCCATACGCCACGACGTCGCGCACGATCAGCCCCTGCTCGGCGAGATAGGCATTGGCGCTTGCGGCGCTGTGCTTGCCGCCGGGAAATTCCACCAGCACGAAATTGGCGATGCTCGGATGCACTTTCAGCCCCAGCGCGGCGATTTCCTTGCTCATGAAGGCCAGCCATTTGGTGTTGAATGCGCGGGTCTGCTCGATGAAGCTTTGGTCGCGCACGGCGGCGATACCGGCCATCAGCGCCGGCGTGGCGACGTTGAACGGGCCGCGAATGCGGCCCAGCATGTCGCAGATGGAAGCGGGCGCATAGGCAAAACCCAGGCGCAGGGCCGACAGGCCGTAAATCTTGGAGAAAGTATGCAGCACGACGACGTTGCCGCTGCCGGCGACAAGCTCGCTGCCGTCGCTGTAATCGGGCAACGCTTTCGGGTCGATATATTCGCTGTAGGCGGCGTCGACGGCGAGCACGATGTCCGGGCGCAATCCGGCATGGAGCCGCTTGAGCTCGGCTTTGGTGACGTAGCTGCCGGTGTGGTTGTTGGGGTTGGCGATGAAGACGATTTTCGTGCGCGGCGTAACGCTTGCCAGCAGCGCATCGACGTCGCAGCGCAGGTTTTTTTCCGGCGCGAACGCGGTGGTGACGCCGAAGCCCTGCGCGTAGATTTTATACATCAGAAAGCCGTGGCGGCTCATCAGTACTTCATCGCCCGCGCCGGCATAGGCGTGGATGAGCAGGCCGATCAGCTCGTCGGAGCCGGCGCCGCAGACGATCTGCTCGGCGGGGATGTTGTACGCCTCGCCGATGGCGGCGCGCAGCGGCGCGGCCGAGCCGTCAGGGTAGCGGTGCAGCGTTTCGGCCGCTTCGATAAAGGCGGTCTTGGCTTTCGGGCTGGCGCCCAGCGGCGTTTCGTTGGCGGAGAGCTTGACGACGCGCACGCCTGCTCTCGCCGAGGATTTCCCGGCGACATAAGGCGCGATGTCGAGGATGCCGGGGCGCGGTTTAGGGCTTGTTGCTGACATGGCGCACCGGGGTGTTGCTGCTTGCATCGCTATGCGGGTTCTTGGCGCTAAGGACGACCGGCGTCGCATAGGCGCCGAGGAAATGGATGCCCATGACCGAATTGCCGAGCGTGGCGGCGACCTGCTGCATGGATTCGCTTTTGGCGGTCACGAAGCCTTTGATCTCCACCAGGTGATGGCGCGAGGCGGGCGAGAGGGCGGCGACACTGATCCAGTTCGCATCGAGCTTGGCACTGGCAAACGCGCCCTGCAATTTGCCCTGGCTGACATTGTGGTCGGCTTCGAGCACGAAGACCGAGCGGTCGTCGCCCGTTTCTTCCGGCTGTACGCGGGCGATGGCCAGGCACGAGCTGGCGTCGCGCGAGGGCGCACCGTGATAGACGAAGGGCAGGTGCGCGAAAATCTTGGGGCCGGCGTCGCCGCCCTGCGCCAGGTTGGTCCACCAGTAGCTGGTGTCGGAGCTGCGCAGCATCGGCACGATGCCGACCGATGCCTTGCCGTCGATGACGTCGCCGATGACGCGCTTGACGTGCGGCTGCTTGCTGCTGGGGATGAACGAGCCGAAATATTCGCGCGCCAGCCAGTAAAAATCGTTCTGGGTGTCGGTGGCGTATACGGAAAGGGTGAGCGCGCCTTCGAGCGAGGTCGACGCGCCGATCAGCGTGCGCCACATGGCGGCGGCGGCGGCGGGAAGCAGCGGCGAATCGCGGAATTCCTCGATGACGCGGCGCACCATCTCGGCCTCGCGGCCGGCGCGGATCGGGCATTCGCCGGGATGCTCGCGGCGTTTGAGTTCGCCGACTTTTCCAACGACGCCGATGCGCTCTTGCAGCAAGGCAATGATCTTGTCGTCGATGGCGTCGATTTTCTGGCGCAGCTCCGCCAGTTCTTTCGAGGCGCCGCCGCTTGTGTCATGTTTGCTCATGGGCCAAACCGATAGTGGATGGCTATGCTTTTGGCAAGCAACAAGTGTTGACCGCGCCGGGCGCTTGCCATACATACTAAAGCCTATGGTTACATCGTTTTTTGGCGTTAATTATCGGGAAGTGGAAGTGGGCGAGGTGGTCACGCTGGCCAGACAGCAACCGCTGCTTTTGGCCTGCGGGCAGACCATCGCGGATTTTCCGCTGGCCTACCAGACTTACGGCACGCTGAACGCCCGGCGCGACAATGCCATTTTAGTGTGCCACGCGTTGACCGGCGACCAATATGTCTGCGGCACGCACCCGGTGACCGGCAAGCCCGGCTGGTGGGACCGCATGGTCGGGCCGGGCAAGCCCATCGATACCGACCGGTTTTTTGTCATCTGCTCCAACATTCTCGGCGGCTGCATGGGCTCGCTCGGCCCCAAGGAGACTAACCCGAAAACCGGCCAGCCCTACGGCCTGGGCTTTCCCTTTATCACTATGGGCGACATGGTGAACGCGCAGGCGCTGCTGCTCGACCATCTTTGCATCGAAAAACTCTTTTGCGTCATCGGCGGCTCGATGGGCGGGATGCAGGCGCTGGAATGGGCGGTGCGCTATCCGCAGCGGCTATTTTCCGTCGTTGCCATCGCCACCGCCACGCGCCAGTCGGCGCAGAACATTGCCTTCCATGAGATCGGCCGCCAGGCGATCATGGCTGACCCCGACTGGTGCGACGGCGACTATATCGCGCAGCGCAAATACCCAGCCAAGGGGCTGGCGGTAGCACGCATGGCGGCGCATGTGACTTATCTCTCGCAGGACATGCTCCAGGAAAAATTCGGCCGCAACCTACAGGACCGCGAGGAATACACTTACGGCTTCGGCGCCGATTTCCGGGTGGAAAGCTACCTGCGCCATCAGGGTATGAGCTTCGTCGAACGGTTCGATGCCAACTCCTATCTCTACCTCACCCGCGCCGCCAGCTATTTCGACCTGACCGAAGGCGGCAAGCACAGTCTGAGCAATGTCTTCGCCGACACAAAAATCCGCTACCTCGTCGCCTCCTTCACCAGCGACTGGCTGTACGCATCGGCGGAAAGCCGCAACCTGGTGCGCGCGCTCAACAGCGTCGCCGCCAATGTCAGCTTCGCGGAAATCGACAGCGACAAGGGGCACGATTCCTTCCTGCTCGAATCGGCCGAGTTCGACGCGACCATCCGCGGCTTCATGCGCGGCTCGGCCAGTCTGGCGGGAATAGCGTGATGACGGAAACCACGACACTCAGGCCCGACCTTCACGCCATCGCGCAGATGGTGGAATCGCATACGACGCTGCTCGATGTCGGCTGCGGCGAGGGCGATTTGCTGGCCTGGCTTGCCAGCGAAAAGAAAGTCGCCGGGCGCGGGATCGAGCTTAGCCAGGTCGGCGTGCATAGGGCGATTGCCAAGGGCCTGTCGGTGATTCAAGGCGACGCCAGCGCCGATTTGCAATATTATCCCGACCAGGCCTATGATTACGCGGTGCTCAGCCAGACGCTGCAAACCTTGCCGAATCCCAAAGAGGTATTGGAGCAGCTGGTGCGCATCGCCCGCCATGCGATCGTGTCGGTGCCGAATTTCGGCCATTGGAAAAATCGGCTTTACCTGGCGACGATGGGCCGGATGCCGGTGACCAAGACACTTTCCTACGAATGGTACGACACGCCGAACATTCATTTCTGCACGATCAGCGATTTTGTCGTGCTGTGTGAAAGGCTGGGACTGACTATCGAGGAACGGCTCTATGTCAGCCATCAGGGCGTGCCGACCTATTTCCACAATAAAGGTCGGCTTGCCAATCTCATGGGCGAGCAGGGCATTTTTATGATCCGCAGATGAATGGCCATTGCAATCATTAGCAAAAAATTAGCTAATGCATCATAGTGTTATGTAGGGTTAGAACGTGGTATTATTCATTCATGGATAGACAAGCTATCGATATACGCAAAGGCGCGCGCAGGCTGGTGGTCATTGCCATCGTGCTGCTGTTCTTGCTGGGCCTGCTCCAGGTCGCGCAGGGGTTCGTCGATACGCGCGATTACCGCGAGCATATCGTCTCGGTCATCAAGGACCGCACCGGCAAGGACGTGGCCATCAAAGGCAAGGTGAGCGTGTCGCTGCTGCCGATACCGACGATCTTCGTGCAGAATGTCGAGCTGCGCGACGAGGACAAAAAAAGCAACGCGCCTACCGCCACGGTGGAAATGCTGAGCATCAACGCCTCGTTCTTTTCGCTCTTTTCCGAGAATCCGCTCATCACCGGCATTTCACTGTATCGCCCGGTGCTGGAATTGCAGCGCGCCACCGACGGTATAATTTACTGGGACTGGTTCAATTTCGCGCTGATTAAAAACATGCTGGCGGCCGCCGGCAGCAATGCGGAAATCTCACTCGACGTGGTGGAAGGGAAGGTGCTCTACCGCAACAACCAGATCGAGCGCGAGATCTCCGTTACCGACATTCAACTCAAAGGCGTCGTCAGTAACCAGCCGGTCATCGGCGGCACGTTCGTCCATGCCGGGCACGCCCTGCGCGTGATGCTGGATATGCGCAATAGCGGAAATGCCGCCAACGGCATGACGCCGCTTATGCTGCGCATCTATGCCGACGATAAAAACCAGATACAATTGCTGGGCGGCATGGACTTGTCGGCCGACGCACCGCTCGTCGACGCCAAGTTTACGCTGCTTATGGAAGATGCGCTGGCCTGGAGCAAATCCAAGAAAACGAACGATTCTCTCATTGACAATATCACCAACGAGTCGCAGCATCGTCCCGATGAAAAGCAGTTGCTCGCGGTCGATGTCGCGGCGGATTACCGTCAGGCCGACGAAAAGATAGTGCTGGAAAATATGCGGTTCCAGGCGCCCGGCTCCCAGGCCGTGGGCAGCCTTTCGCTGTCGTGGAAAGAGAAGATGCGCATCGACGTGAACATGGCGTTCGAGTCGCTCAACTACGATGCGTGGAGCGAGCTGCTGATGACGCTTTATGTACAGAAATTTTATGTCCCGCCGGCCACGCGTTATGCCTATGACGAGCAAATCCCCAACAACCCGATCCCGGCGGACGTGTCTTTGAACCTGGATATCGTCACGAAGAAAATGACCTTCGGCAGCAAGGTCTGGGATAATGCCCTGCTTTCAGCGAAGCTCGACGAGGCGGCCATCACCGTCAACCGCTTTACCATCGATCTGCCGGGCGCGTCGAATTTCACGATGTTCGGCGTCATCTCCCAGGCCAGCATCGCCGGCCTGCGCTTCGAAGGCAGCATGGAATCGCGTGGCGACAGCCTGCGCGACCTGCTGTCGATTTTCGACGAATCGACGCTTGATCTGCCCGATATCGGGCTGGGGCAATATGCCGTGCGCTCGAACCTGTTTATTTCCTCCGAGCAGGTGCGGCTTTCGGAGGCCGACCTCAAAATCGGCGACCTGCAGCTCAGCGGCGGCCTGGTCTATTATAACGACACCAATCCGCGCGTGGAAGCCGATGTCAGACTGAAGGACATTAATTTCGACTTCTTCCGCGATGCCTGGCGCGCCAAGCAGGATAAGAATGATAAGCAGGCATTCTTTCTTAAACTCGACAAAAGCAATAATTTCAACTGGCTGCGCAAGCTGCGTACCAGCGTCGATTTCAAGGTCATCATCGATCGATTCACGTTTCTAGAGCGTCCCGGCGACAAGGCGTCTTTCCGGCTGTTCGCCAAGGACGGCGAGATGGGCGTATATGACGTCCGCTTCGATTATCCCGACGAGACGATGGAGGTCAGCTTCACCCTCAATATCAATGGCGAACAGCCGTTCGTGAACGTGGTGTTCAACTCCAAGCAACTCGATACGGGCTATTTCATGGCGTCGCCGGGGCTTGGCGATGCCGCGCCTTCCGCCGGCGATGAAGCGCCGATCGACCAGCCGGGCGTCAAGACCCAGCGTTGGTCGCAGAAGCTGATCGACATGGGCTGGCTCGAAGGCGTCAACGGCGTCTTCGATATTTCCGTGGGCACGCTGCTCCATGAAGGGCTGACTTTCGACCAGTTTAAAATGCGCGCCAAGCTCGAAAAGAACGTGATGACCTTCCAGGCACTCAGCTTTGGCTACTGGCAGGGCAAGTTCGACATTCTGGGATCGGTCTATGGCGGCAAGGTGCCGGGGATCGCGCTTAGCTTCACCTATTTCAACGGCGAGCTATATGACCTGCTATCTACCCTGGTCGGGCGCGAGAATGTTAGCGGGAAAGTCAGCGTCAGCGGTACGCTGGCGACCTCGGGCGTCAATTTGCTGTCGTGGCTGTCGCAGTCCGAATCCAAGATTCTTTTTAACGCGCGCGACCTGGTGGTGAAGGGGCTGAACATGCAAGGCGTGCTCGACGCGGTGGCGGTTTCGCGCACTGCTTCCGACGTCTATACCAACGTGAACCGCGAACTGCTCACCGGCGCTTCCGAGATGACGGCGGAAGGCACCATCAATATCAAAAACGGCGCCATGAAAACGCCCGGCATCACGCTGCGCATGACCGACATCATTGGTAACTTGACCGGCGAGGTAAAACTATTATCGTGGCGGATGGACCTGTCGACATTTTTCCAATTTACTGCTATTCCATCGGAAACCATTCCCACTATGACCATGCAGCTGGTAGGGCCTATCGATTCGCCGGAACTCAATACCGACACATCGTCGCTCGAAGCGTACGTGGCCAAACGCATCATCTCAAAATAGGGGCGCTATGACCATCAATCTCGTGCTGAGGGGCAGTGAAGTCAAATTGATGGAGTCGCTCAGCGCCATCGACGATCCGCGCGGATGGCAGGCGGTGCATTTCCATCTGGCCGACCTGCTTGAGCAGTATCAGAGTGAATACCAGATCAAGATCGCCGTCAACCTGGTGCACGACCTGCTCAAAACCTATAACGGCAGCATTTTCCAGCTTTCCGACAATAGCATCATGGTGCTGTGCTACGGGCTGGAAAGGACGGTGCTCAACAAGCTGATTTTCCAATTGCGCTATCTCTATCTCGACGATCCGCTGGCCTATGGCGATGACGGCCAGGAAAACCCTGATTTCTGCACGGCGTACGATCTTTCGACCAGCTGGCAGGAGCTTTTGGAATTTTGCTCGCGGCGTATGGCGGTGTCGGTGCGCCGGCCGCAAATGGCTGCCTCCGTGAAGCCGCCGCCGGCGCGCCACCCGGAAACCCAGCCGCGGCTGGAATCGAAACATGAGGCGCCGCCA
>JAGVLW010000039.1 GCA_020054105.1 Alphaproteobacteria bacterium
CAGGATCTGAACCCGGCCTTTTTCGACAAAATCCCGTCTGCCTACGCGACAAAAATCTCGCCGCAGCAGGCGCGCGCCATCGCCGATAAATGGCCGCAGGTCGATGAAGACGCCGCGCACCGCATCGCCTGCGCCGGGATTTATTACAGCCTGCTTAAAGACGTTCCCGGCGTGGTGTGCCCGCAGCCGCCGGGCGATACGTCGCACGGCTTCCTCTATTACCCGGTCCAGGTCGCCGATAAATATGCGCTGCAAAAATATATGATCGCGCATGGCTGCGACGTGGCGGTGCAGCACGCGCCCAACTGCGCCGATCTGCCGGCCTATAAAATGTATTTCCGCAACTGCCCGGTGGCGCGCGCCGCTTACGCCGGAACGCTGATGCTGCCGACCTATCGCGGCTTCCCGCTGGAAAAGGCCGGGCAGTATGCCCAGGCCGCGCGGGAATTTTTCAGGCAATGACCATCGTCGTCGCAGGGTCCGGCCCGGCCGGTGCGTTTGCGGCGCTCGGCGCGCTGCAAGCCGGGGCGAAAGTGGTGATGATCGACCCGGGACTGACGCCTGAGCCCCCCGCCGAGCAGGCCATGCACATGCTGGGGCGCACGCATTGGACGAGCTGGAACGACGAGCAACGCGCCGCGCTTGCTGCCGTTAAAAACGCGGCGACGCGCGACCTCACCAAGAAATATCTGTTCGGCTCCGACTTCGCGACAAGGGACGCGGGCAGCGCGCGCATGGTGGAAAAACATTGCCGCATCGTCCGCTCGCATGCGCTGGGCGGCTTGTCCAACGTCTGGGGCCGCGGCATCGAGCCGCCTTATCTCGGCGAGTGCGACCATTGGCCGGGAAAGGACGCGTTCTTAGTCTCGATGCAAAAAGTGCTCGATTACCTGCCGTTTGCCGCGCAGCGCGATAATTTGGAAAAGGTCATGCCGCTTTACGCGCAGCATTACAAACCGCTGCCGATCACGCCGGAATCGCAGCAATTGCTCGATCGCTGGAACCAGCATGCGGCGGCGCTGAACGCAAGCGGCGTGCATTTCGGCGCGTTGCGGGCGGCGCTGCGGCAAGGTTCGCTTGCGCAGCAAGGCTGCCAGCTTTGCGGACTGTGCTATTACGGCTGCGCGTATGGCGCGCTGTTCGATACGCGCGCGATGGTCGCCGAATTGACGCAGACATTTCCCGGGTTTGAATATCGGCCGGGCTTGCTGCTGACGCGTTTTTCGCAAAGCGGCGGCAAGGTGGAGATGGCGCTGGAAACCACCGACGGCAAAGCGTCATCGCTTGCCGCCGATGCGCTCATCGTCGCCGCCGGCGCGGCGCATAGCACCGCCATCGTCATGCGCAGCCTGGGCGTCGAAACCGCGACGCTGCAAAACAGCGACCTGATTACCATCCCGATGTTAAAGCTGTTTGGCCGCAGCCAGCGGCAAGAGGCCTATCACACGCTCGGGCAGCTCACGATGACGATCAACCGCCGCGCCATCAGCAAAAAAGCCATCGCCATCCATTTTTTCGGCCGCAATCCTTATATCGAAGAGCGCGCGCTTTCCTTTCTGCCCGCATGGATGCGCCCGCTATTTTCGTGGTTGTGGCCGAGGCTGTTTTTCGGCATGTGCTTTTTGCATTCCGACGATTCCGCCGTCATCGCAGTGCGGCAAAAAAACGATGTCACGGAATTTACCGGCGGGCGCACAGGCTCCGCCTTCATCGTTTATCTCAAGCTACTGCTGTTTCTGCTGGCCCATATCCGCAAGACCGGGTTGCTGCCGCTGCCGGGGCTTTGCGGCGTCGGCCTGCCCGGAAGCTCGGTGCATGTCGGCGGCTCGCTGGCAAAGCATTGCGACGCCGGCGGCCAGTTGATAGACGCGCCGTCGGTGTTCATTGCCGATGCGGCGTCGCTACCGGAGATTCCGGCCGGCTCTTATACGCTTTCGATCATGGCTAACGCGCACCGTATCGGCGCGGCTGCGGGCGCTAACGCCGCTTGACGTTCGGGCTGTTTTGGATGTCGACGGTGAGGAAAAAGATCAGGAACTGCACCGAGAAAATAATGCATAGCGCCGCAAGCATGACCACACCCGGCGCACGCGCCTGGCTGGTCTCGAAGGTTTCCACCCAGTTGACGGCGCCGTAAATCAGGCCGAACGCGCCCAGCAGCAGATGCAGCACCAGCGCCAGTGAGCCGGCATTGAAATCGCGCACGAAATAGGTGTAGAAAATCCGCTGCAGCGTGTTGCGCATGTTCTTGAGCAGGAAAGGCGCGGCAACGCGCAGCGGCCGCAGGCTGCTATTTTCATCGGCGTAGCGCGCTTTCATCGGGTAGTCCTTGACCACGGTGTCGAGCAGATAGAGCTTGCACAGCATGTCGGACTCGAAGAAATAGCGGTTATCGATCCGGTCCAGCTCGAGCTGCGCGAGCTTGCCGCGCGAAATGGCGGTGAAGCCGTTGGTCGGGTCCATCAAATCCCAGTAGCCCGACGACAGCTTGGTGAAAAACGACAAGGCGCTGTTGCCGATCAGGCGCTTCAGCGGCATGCCCTTCAGGTTGCTGAGATAATAGAAACGATTGCCCTTGACGTAGTCGGCGCTGCCCTGCGCGATCGGCTGGGCGAGCTCGGCGATCTTCTCGCCGGGCATCTGGCCGTCGCCGTCGATCTTGACGAAAATATCGGCTTTGCCGTGCGCAAGCGCATGAAGGTAGCCGGCCTTGACCGCGCCGCCGACGCCGAGATTGACCGGGTTGTAAATGACGGTGACATTGGCGAAGCCGAGACTTTCGATGTAGGTTCCCGATGCTTGCGGGCAGGCATCGTCGACGCAGACGATTTGCACATGGGCGTCGATGCTTTCGATCATGCCGCGGATCTTATCCCTGACGCGGTAGCACGGTATAATCGCTGCGATACTCACCATTGCGCAAACTCTTCATCGTCCCATTTCAGTCCCGGCTCCTTGCACATCGCCGGCGTGCCGATATACCAGGAAACAACTCCCGCCTCCTGCCATTGCATGCACAGGCCATTCTGGGCGGCATCGTCTTGCCTGTAAATAAAATAATGCTTGGCGGTTTCGCTGACGGTGAAGGTTTGCAGGCGGTAAGCCTTGCCAAGGCCGCGCACCCAGGCGGCGGGCGATTGTTTTTTCTCGTAGCGCCGGATGTCGTGGCCTTGCAGCGCCGCCGGGGTTTTTGGCGTGCGGTTCATGAAAAACGCCGTCGGCACGACGTTGCCGAAGCTTTTTTTCACCGGCCCCATAAACACGAAATCGCCCTGCGCGGAAGGAATCGGCAGCAGCCAGTAATCGTCGTGCCAGTTGGTGCCGTTCGTATAGCTTTTGGGCAGGGCGACGATGTTGGTGACGCCGGGGATGATTTCCTTCTTAAGCGATACCTGGTTGGAAGGAATGACGCGCAGCAGCGTATAAAACGACATGACGTCGTTGAAATAAATATTCGCCCTGCCCTCGACGGTCTTAAGCGCCGGGAGGATGCCGCCGGCGCGGTAGCTGTAAGTATCGCCGCGGCCGATGATGGCGGGGGTTTTATTGAGGCCGGCATTGGATTTGAGCATCACGAGCAGCACCGGCAGCAGGAAGATTTCAGCGCCCCAGCGGAAATGCTTGGGCGATGTTATTGCCTGTAATCGTTCCGTGGCGATCATGAAGGCCGGCGGCAGGATCAGCATCCCGACCACGAAATAACGGGAGATGCCCGACCAGTAGACGAAGCTGTAGCTGTAAACCGCCACCGATGCGGTAAAGCAAAGCAACGATGCCAACGCGACGGTACGGGCCTTGCCTTTGGCAAGAAACAGGCTCATGAACGCGACCAAGCAGACAAAGCCGAAGCCGGTATTTTCGCGCATGAACGTGCCCGACGGCAGGAAGGCAGCCAGCGACGTGCTTTCATGCGCGCAGCCTTTGGGCATGAAATCGGTCTGGGAGGCTCCTGACGCAAAATCCATCGGCACGATGCCCACCAGCATGCGGAAGCCATCGAGCAGAAACTCCGCCATGCGCAGCAGGAAATGGTGCAAGCCGCAATTCGTCACCGACTCGACATGGTATTGCGACATGCGGTGCATGTGATCGAAGACGGTCATGTTGCGGCTGGCCGCCACCAAGATGTCGGGCAGAAAGGCCAGCAGCGACAGCGGCGGCAGGAAGAGCGCGGCCATCAGCACGGTTTTGGGACGCAGAAGCTGCAAGACGCGCTCCTTGCCGTAAAAATATCCCGCCAGCACCAGCACCGCAAACGGCAAGAACACCGCCGTCGAATATTTGACGGCAACCGCCAATATCCCGTACCACAGGCCGATGGCCAGCGATTTCGCGGCCGGAGGCCGTGCCGCCAGCCACACCACCGCCCGCGCGCTCAGAAACAAGGTCAACACGTCCTCATGCTCGGAAAGCGCGCCAAACAGAAATTGCGGCGCGCTGAAAAACAGCACAAGTATAAATAGCGTGGGGATGGTGCGTCGCTCGGGCTTAAAAAGCTGGAGCATGCTGAGCAACGCGCCAAGCAGAAGCGCCGTATTGGCGATGGAGTAAAAGGCCTGCGGCAGATGCAGCGCCTCGATCGGCGTGAAGATAAAGTAAAACGGCGCCGGCGTGTAATACATGAGCGACAGCGCGTCCACCTGCGTGGTCGCCCAGGCAGCGCCGTATTCCACGCCCAACAGGATGCGCGGCAGCTTGATGCGCAGCCCGTCGCTGGAGGCGGGCGGCGTGAAAAATGACTGGACGATCAGGAAAAGGAGGAAAAACGCGATGACGTAAAACAGGAATGGCTGCGCGAATTGGCTGTCGAAGGGCCGTGACACCAGCGGCGACCGGCCGGCCAGCACCAGCCATGCCTTGCTCAATAAGATCAGGCAGATGCCGTAAGCAACCGGCGAACCGAGCAGCCCGAAACACGACAGCAGCAGCGTGGTGAAAAACGCGGCGAAGACCACCGCCTCGACCAGCGCGGGCGCACCCTCCGCCAGCCGCAGGAAGGAAAAGGAAAGCCGCCGTGAAAATGACAATATGCGGTTCAAAATGGTTTACCCATAGTCAGATGAAGCATCCTGGACCAGCCCTCCTACGCTCCATGTGGAGCTACGAAGGGCACTCCTTCGCCCAAGATGCGGTTCCGTGCGTCTTACGCAAGGCGTAAGCCACCCGAAGCCCGCAGGGCGAAGGGTGGTGCCCGGAGCCGGAATCGAACCAGCGACACAGGGATTTTCAGTCCCTTGCTCTACCAACTGAGCTATCCGGGCGGCCGCAAGCAAAAGAGCACTGGTTTATAAAAGAAGCCCCGCGGTTTGTCTAGCGATTAGGTGGCTGAAAGATCGTCATAAATAACAATAATGTAGCCCATCCGCCCCAAAGCCAGCGGCAAAGCGTCACAAGACTGTCACTTTAATAATTATTAGTAATCAACTATCATGGCGCCATGA
>JAGVLW010000104.1 GCA_020054105.1 Alphaproteobacteria bacterium
CTGCCTAACTCTACTTTGGCTTCAAATCTGCTTGCGATGGAGCCTCCTCGAAAAAGTCATGTACCGGAGTGTACACTCTTTTTCTCGGTTTCCATCGCTGCGCGCTTTTTTGCCAAAGCGAGTTATGCAAGAAGTCTAAATAATTGCAATAATAAAAAAAGCGAAGAGGCTTATGGCAGGCGAAAAACCCCAGAATATTCAGGACGTGTTTCTCAACACCCTGCGCAAAAAGAAAATCCCCGTCACCGTGTTTTTATCCAACGGCGTGAAATTGCAAGGCAACATCACCGGCTTCGATAATTTCTCGGTATTGCTGCGCCGCGGGCCGCAGGTGCAGCTCGTGTATAAGCACACGATCGCCACCGTCGTGCCTTCCGGAGCGATCACGCTGCATGAGGAAGAAGGCGTCGATGCCGCGCAAATCGCCGCAGCGTCGTCGGAAGCCTAAGCATTTCCTAAAGTCACGGAATCTGGTACAGTCCTGCCGGTATGACCTCACCGCAAAAGGCGTTTATTATCCATCCCTGGCTCAAGCAGCAGCGCGGGCAGGCGCCGCTGCGCTCGCCGGAAGCGAGCCTTGAGGAGGCCGCCGGCCTTGCGCATGCCATCGATCTTGAAGTAGCCGGCTCGGCAATTGTGGCGCTGCCGGCGCTGCGCCCGGCGACGCTGCTGGGCAGCGGCAAGGTCGAGGAACTGAGCGCGCATATCGCCGCCGCCGAGGCGACGCTTGCCATCGTCAACCATACGGTAAGCCCGGTACAACAACGTAATTTAGAGAAAGCTTGGAACTGCAAAGTCATCGACCGCACGGCGCTGATATTGGAGATTTTCGGCGCCCGCGCCCGCACGCATGAGGGCAAGCTGCAAGTCGAGCTGGCGGCGCTTAGCTATCAGAAGGGCCGGCTGGTGCGCTCATGGACGCACTTGGAAAGACAGCGCGGCGGCTTCGGATTTCTGGGCGGCCCCGGCGAATCGCAGATCGAAATCGACCGGCGGCTGATCCGCGACCGCATCGCCAAACTAAAAAATCAGCTTGAGCAGGTAACGCGCACCCGCGGCCTGCACCGCAAAGTCCGCAGCGAAACGCCTTACCCGGTGGTGGCGCTCGTCGGCTATACCAACGCCGGGAAATCGACGCTGTTCAACCGGCTGACGGGCGCGAATGTATTATCGATGGACAAGCTGTTCGCCACGCTCGACCCGACGATGCGTTCGTTGGCGTTGCCCGGCGGCGGCAAGGTGATTTTGTCGGATACGGTGGGATTCGTGTCCGACTTGCCGACTGAGCTGGTCGCCGCCTTCCGCGCGACGCTGGAAGAGGTGCTGGAGGCCGACCTGCTGCTGCATATCCGCGATATTTCGCATCCCGACAGCCAGGCGCAGAAGCACGACGTCGAGCAGGTATTGTCCAAGCTTTTTAAAAGCGGCGGCGTGCCCGACAATGTCATCGAGGTGCTCAACAAGATCGATAAGCTGCCTGCCGATTCCCCGCCGCAAGGTGAGGAAAAAATAAAAATCTCGGCAGTCACGGGCGAGGGAATCGCCGGGCTGCTGCAATGTATCGAGCGGCGCATGCAGGCTTTTTCCGAGCGCGTGCAGTATAAGCTCCGGCTGGAAGACGGTAAATCGCTGGCATGGCTGCATGCGAACGGCAAAGTGGTGGAACAAACGGTGGAAGGCGATTATATTCACCTGACCGCGCAGCTCTCGCCGGAAAATATCCAACGTTTTGACTATCTGCATGCGAAACTTCCTTAGTCCTGTTTTTATTGCCGCCGCGCTTATTGGACTGGCCCGTCCAGCGAATGCGCTGCCGTCGGTCAACGTCATGGCCGATAGCAATTTAAATGTCGCCATCTCGCATATCGCCCGCAGCTATTCCAGCGAGAAAAACATCGTCGTCAACAGCTCCTATGCCGACGTCGCCACTCAGGAAGCGCAGATCATCGACGGCGCCGCCGCCGATATATTGATCACGCCAAAGGCCAGCCTGATCGAGGATTTGAAAACGCGCGGCGTCATCGACGTCTATTCGCAGATACCCATCGCCCGCGATATGCTGGTGCTCGCCGGGCCGCAAGACAGCCCGCTCAATGTCGATCTGGAAAAGGAATTTCCCATCGCGGCGATCCTCAAGCAGATCGCGGAAGAGCCGCTATTCATCGTTGCCAGCCCGGAATTCCTGCCGGAAGGCGGCTTCAGCAAGGAAGCGCTGCGCGCCGTCCATGCCGCCGGTTTCATGGAGCCTTACACGCTCTATTTGAAAGATCGCAACCAGATGTTCGAGATGATTGCCGATAAAGGCGCGTACGGGGTGGTGTTATCTTCGTCGGCGCTGCGCCGAAAAAATATCCGCGTGCTCGGCACGTTCCACGCGCACACGCACCAGCCCATTCAATATTATGCGGTGGTCATCGCCGGCGAGAATATGGATGCGGCGCGCGGGTTTCTCGCCTATTTGCAATCCCCCGCCGCCAAGATCATATTCCGGAAAAACGGATTCCAGACCGATTAGGCCAGCGGCCATCTCGCCCTTGGCTCGAAATCGAGCGTGTCGGTCATCCCCAGCTTAAAACGCTCCAGTCCGGCCCAGGCGATCATCGCGGCATTGTCGGTGCAAAGCGCCATTGGCGGCGCTGCCAGCTTCATGCCGTAACTTTCGACGATGCCGGCAAGCTGGCCGCGCAAATACTGGTTGGCCGCCACGCCGCCCGCCAGCACCAGATGTTTCGCCAGCGGATGCTGCGCCTGGAACGTCGCCAACGCATGATGCGCGCGGTCGCACACGCTTTCGGCGACGGCATATTGAAACGATGCGCAGATATCGGATTTTTGCGCGTCGGACGGCGCTTGCCCGAGCGCGATAATTTGTTGGCGTACCGCGGTTTTTAGCCCGGAAAAAGAAAAATCGCAGCCGGGACGGCCTTTCATCGGCACCGGAAAAACATAGGCGCGCGGGTTGCCGGTCTTTGCCAGCTTCTCGACCGCCGGTCCGCCCGGATAATCCAGCCCGAGCATCTTGGCGGTTTTGTCGAAGGCTTCGCCAAGCGCGTCATCGACCGTCCCGCCAAGTTTTTTATAGCGCCCGACGCCTTCGACCGCGAGAAACTGGCAATGCCCGCCGGAAACGAGCAGCAGTAAAAACGGAAAGGGAATATCCTGCGTCAGCCGCACGGTCAGCGCATGGCCTTCGAGATGGTTCACCGCGATGAACGGCTTGCTCAGCACCGAGGCCAGCGCCTTACCGGTCATGACGCCGACGATGACGCCGCCGATTAGCCCCGGCCCGCCGGTGGCGGCGATGGCGTCCAGGTCGGAAAATGCCGCGCCTGCTTCGTCCAGCGCCTTGGCAATCACCGCATCGAGCTGGTCGATATGCGCGCGCGCGGCGATTTCCGGCACGACGCCGCCATAAGGTAGATGCTGCGCGACCTGCGACAGGACGACGTTGGCGCGTATCTCTTTCGCGCCGGAGACGATCGCCGCCGAGGTTTCGTCGCAGCTGGTTTCGATGCCGAGGATAAGCATGAGGTAACAGGTATCAGATGACAGGTGGCAGAAGAACTTATACTAATCAGTCACCGGACACCTGTCACCCGTAACCTATGAAAATCCGCATCGGCACAAGAAAAAGCCCGCTGGCCCTAGCGCAAGCCGAGGAAGTGCGCCAAAAATTGCTGGAAAGCCGGCCACCATTGACGGTCGAGATCGTGAGCATGAGCACGACCGGCGACCGGCTGGTCGATCAGTCATTGACCGACGTCGGCGGCAAGGGCCTGTTTACCAAGGAGATCGAGGAGGCGCTGCAAGATGGCCGCGTCGACCTGGCGGTGCATTCGATGAAAGACATGCCGACCGTGCTGCCCGACGGGCTGATAATCGGCTGCATGCTGGAGCGCGAAGACCCGCGCGATATGCTTGTCGGCGAGGGAATCAATAGCTTCTCCGATATTGAAAATGGCGCAATCATCGGCACGTCGGCGCTGCGGCGGAGCGCGCAATTGCTGATGAAGCGTCCGGATTTGCAGATGGCGCTGCTGCGCGGCAATGTGCAAACCCGGCTGAAAAAACTGGAGCAGGGCGGTATGCGGGCGACGATGCTGGCGGCGGCCGGCCTCAACCGGCTGGGGCTTACCGACATACCGGGTATGCTGCTTTCCATCGACGAATTTTTGCCCGCCGTCGCCCAGGGTGCTATCGGCGTCGAATGCCGGAAAGACGATGCGCCAATACGCGACCTGCTGGCGCCGCTGGCGCATGCGCCGACCGAAATCGCGGTGAATTGCGAGCGGGCATTCCTGCGTGCGCTCGACGGCTCCTGCCGCACGCCGATTGCCGGGCATGCGATTATCGATGATGGAAAGCTATGGTTTCGCGGCCTCATCATCAAGCCCGACGGCAGCGCCCATCATGCGATTGAGGTGGGTGGGAAAGCAGCAGATGCGCAAGCCATCGGCGAAAATGCCGGGAAAGAACTCCTTGCCAAAGCCGGCAAGGATTTTATACACGCCTAAGGAATCGGCGAGTCTTTCACCACGTCGCCGCTCATATCCTCGCCGGTTTGGTTGAGGATGTTGATGATCTGATCATCGACGCTGGATTTCGACTTTTTATCTTTGCGCGGCTTGGGCTTGGCTACGGGTGCTGCGGCCGGTGCTTCCGGCACGGCGGCTTGAACGGGCGCAGCAGGCGGCGGCGATGGGATGAGTTGCCGTGCGAGCGGCGGAGAAGGTTTGTCGCCATCGGAGCGATTGGTTTCAAGCGTTTGCAAATTATCCCAGGCTTTTTCATAGAAGGTCTTGCTCTGGGTCAGCGCCATGTTGAGATAGGCTTTGGCGAGCTGGTCGTCCTTGGCCAGATGCGCGTAGAGGCCAAGATTATTATTGAGCGCGCTGCCGGTGAGGTAGCGTTGGGCGATGTTGGTTGCGTTTTCGAGTTTTCCGGCGATGGCATAGACCAGCGCGAGGTTGAGGTCGATGCGTTTCTTGTCGGAGCCACCGGTGGCGGCAAGCTCGGAGGCCTGCAAAAGCGTGGAAGAGGCAGTGTCGAAATTACGGTCGAGCGCCTGCGAAAGCCCGAGATTATTCAGGACGGAAATATTGCTGGGGCTTTGCCGCAAGGCTTCGCGGAAATATTGCTGGGCTTCGGAATGCATGTTGCGGGTGGCAAATAAAATGCCCAACGCATTGAGCGTTTTCCAGCGCGTGGCGTCGGTGCGCATCACGTCTTCGAACAGGGGAATGGGCGTATCGAAATCGCCCGTGGACATCAGGGCGAGACCCTTGCCTTCCTTGGCGGCCAAGTGGGCCGGGTCTTTTTGCAGCAGCGAATCGTAAAGCGCGAGCGCCTTATCGTTATCGCCATTGCGGCGCAGGCTGTCGGCAAGCAGCAGGGTCAGCTCCTTGTCTCCCGGCTTTTTATCGAGCAATTGCTGGTAGATTTGCGCCGCCGCTTTAAAATCACGCGCTTTGTCGAGGTTTCTAGCGGTTTCCAGCTGGCTTTCCTCCACTGTCGTCACTTTCGGGCCTTCGAGCGAGCTTAGGAAGGATTTGCTATCGATCGGCTGCATGCCGCCCATGCCCTGGCAGGCGGAAAGCAGAAGGAGTGCGGCTATCGCGGCGTATTTTGTCATGATTCAAGATGGCCTTTGTAAGAGCGATGACGGCCAGCTATAGCATATATTGCATAATTTGGCAGTTTTATTTGCCATGAGGGCAAAGAATCGCTATGGTGGCGGCCATACCTGAAGCCGTCTCGCCCAAAAAAGCCCATTCTTTCGCACATCGACATTTGTTGGGCATTGACGGGCTCTCCCAGGGCGACGTCTATGCCATCTTGGACCTGGCCAAAGGGTATATCGCCAGGAACCGCCTGCCGGACAAAAAACACGCGATCCTCAAAGGCCGTACGCTCATCAACCTGTTTTTCGAGAATTCCACGCGCACCCGCACCTCTTTCGAGCTGGCGGGCAAGCGCCTGGGCGCCGACGTCATCAACATGTCGGTGGCCACCTCGTCGGCCAAGAAAGGCGAGACGCTGATCGACACCGCCATGACGCTCAACGCCATGCATCCCGATTTCATCGCCGTGCGCCATCCCGAATCCGGCGCGGTGCATCTGCTGGCGCGCAAAGTCAATTGCTCGGTCATCAATAGCGGCGACGGCTGCCACGAACATCCCACCCAGGCGCTGCTCGACGCGCTGACCATCCTCGAACGCAAAGGCAAAATCGAGGGACTCACCATCGCCATCTGCGGCGATATTCTCCATAGCCGCGTGGCACGCTCCAACATGAAATTGCTAACGCTGCTGGGCGCCAAGGTGCGCATCGTCGCGCCGCCGACGCTGATGCCCGCCAGCCCGGAAAGCTTCGGCGTGACGCCGTTTTACGATATGCGCAAAGGCATTGCCGGTTGCGACATCATCATGATGCTGCGCCTCCAGGTGGAGCGGATGGAAGGCAATTTCATCCCGTCGCTGCGCGAATATTTTCACTTCTGGGGGCTCGACGACGAAAAATTATCCTATGCCAAGCCCGACGCGCTGGTAATGCATCCCGGCCCGATCAACCGCGGCGTCGAGATCGACAGCCAGCTCGCCGACGACATCAACCGCAGCATCATTCTTGACCAGGTGGAAATGGGCGTGGCCGTGCGCCAGGCGGTACTGGAGCTGCTTTCCGCGCAATCATGAATTTCAAAGAGTTGATTACACCGAAACGATGCAATCCCTTCACACCGATCGGCTGGGTGGAAATTTTCATCGTTCTTTTTGCCTGCTACTATACCGGCATTTATTTTATCGAGGCCTATGACATTATTCCTTATCCCTACCAGGTTTTCTGGCTGGAGGGCGGAAGCATGCAGGTGGTGCAGCGCGTATTGGCGGGCTTGCCGCTTTATACCGAGCCGAGCCTCGACTACCTGCCGTATATTTATACGCCGTTTTATTTTTATGTGACGGCGGCCTTTACTACCGTATTCGGCGTCGATTTCATCGCCGGCCGCATGGTGTCGTTCGTGGCGACGGTTGCGACGCTTTGCATATTATATGCGTTGATGCGCAAAGAAGGGCTGAGCAGAATCATGGCGCTGCTCGCGCCGCTATTTTATCTGGCTTTTTCGGCCAACGCATCCGGGTGGTACACGCTCATGCGGGTAGATAGTTTGTTCATCGTGCTGCTGTTTGCCGGCCTCTACGCCTATTGGCATTACCGAAGCACGCTTGCGATGTATGTGGCCGGGTTTCTGCTCGCGCTGGCTTTGTTCACCAAGCAGCAGGCGGCCATGATATGCGTGCCGCTCTTTATCGCCGGGTTGTATGTCTGGCCGAAGAAAACCGTTGTGGCGTTCGGCGTTTTCCTGGCATTTGCAACCGCACTTCTGCTGTTGTTCATGTATAAAAACCCCGATTGGTTTTTAATCTATATGGTGACGATTCCGGCCACCGTGCCCAAATTCTGGTGGTTTACGAAAAATTTTCTCGGGCGCGACGTTCTTATCGTCCTGCCCATAGCGATTGCCTTCTCTTTGTATTTTCTGTTCGATGTGTGGAAAATCGACCGGAAGAAAGCGCTACTTTACAGTGTTCTGCTGATCAGCACCGGCCTGTGCTCCTGGCTGTCGCGCATTCACTCCCGCGCCGACGTCAATGGCGCATTCACCTTATACACGGCGCTGCATATCCTCTTCGCGCTCGGCGTTGCGCATGTGCTGGCCAGGCACGCCGCGCAAAAGCTTTTATGCTATCTCCTGGTGCTGTTGCACTTTGCCAGCTGCGCGTTCGGCGTCTATAACAAGGCATTGCCGCTCAAGAACTATCGCAAGCAAGACGAGCTTTTCCTGGACTATGTGCGCAACCTTCCCGGCGAGGTGTTCATTCCCGACATGCAATACATGCAGTCCAAGGCGGGCAAGCGAAGCTATGTGTACCGGGATGGCGGCCATGACATATACCGGGCCGATTTCGGCGACGACTCGCGCGCGATTAAAGACAATTACCGCAAAAAGCTGGTCGAAGCGCTCCGGCAGAAGCGATTTTCGGCCATTATCCTTTATCATGGCGATGAAATGCCGGAAAAAGATGCATATTATCGCTTCAAAGAACAAATCCAGAGTGATAATGATAGCCATACGTTCAATGGCGGAAGGATTTTACCCAATACTGTTTTCGTGCCCATTGACTAGGCGCTGTTATCTGTGATATTATCTGACTAGTCAGACTAGTTATGAGGGGTTATGCACAACGATACGTGGCAACTGCAGGAAGCGAAGGCGCGTTTAAGCGAAGTATTGCGCGCGGTCAAAGAGCGCAAAACACCGCAAGTGATTACAGTGCACGGCAAAAAAGAGGTGATGGTAGTGCCTTATCGTAAGACGAGGGCGAAAAGCCCTGTTGGTCCCAAAAAACCCAAGACGGTTCTAGACGCAATGAAGGCGTTTGGCGACATCAAGCTTACGCGCAAGGAACTCGAGATGTTGTTTGGCCGCGACCGGTCTGCTAAAGCCAGAGGGACGGATGAATCGTTATTTGATTGATACCAATATTATTTCCGAACCGCTCAGTAAATATCCGGATGAGCGCGTAATAAACTGGCTTTCTTCCATTACCATTGAAAATCAATATCTCAGTGTTATTACAATCGTTGAGATACATAAGGGTGTTTTGAATGCCAAGGACAAGTTCAAGCGCGACCGGTTGAAGCAGTGGGCGGAGATGTTGCCCAATATATTCGATGGCCGCATTTTAAGCGTCGATACGCCGGTAGCCTTATGCCTGGCTAAAATTCTTCATGATGCGCCAAAGACATTGCCGCCCTATGATGCTATTATCGCCGCTACGGCGCTTAAGCATGGGCTTGTAATGGTGACTCGTAATGAAAAAGATTTTCGCATTCCTGATCTTAAACTTCTAAATCTCTGGAATTCATGAAACAGCATTTTACACTTCCCACCCATCAAAGCGACCCGAATAAAAAAATCGCTTACGTCAATGCCCGCCTGTTCGACGCCGAGTCCGGCCTCGATGCCAAGGGCGGGCTGCTTACCATCGGCGACGGCATCGCCGATTTCGGCGCGCATCTAAGCAAAGACAAAATGCCCGAGGGCGCGCAGATCATCGACTGCAAGGGTCATCTACTCACGCCGGGCCTGCTCGACATCCAGGTGCATTTCCGCGAGCCGGGGCAGGAATATAAGGAAACCATCGCCACCGGCAGCAAGTCGGCGGCGGCGGGCGGCGTCACCACGGTCGCCTGCATGCCCAACACCAAGCCGGTGATCGACGACATCGCGGTGATCGCCTTCCTGCAAAAGCGCGCGCGCGAAACCGCCTATGTCAATGTGCGCACCTATGCGGCGATCAGCAAAGCCATGAAAGGCGAGGAAATCACCGAGATGGGCCTGCTGGTCGAAGCCGGCGCGGTGGGCTTTACCGATGACGGGCTGCCGGTGATGAACGCCGGCGTCATGCGCAAGGCGCTGGCCTATTCGCGCGAGCTCGGCGTGCCGATCGCCCAGCATGCCGAGGACCTGCATCTTTCCTGCGGCGGCGCGATGAACGAAGGAAAAATCTCGGCACAGCTGGGTGTGGCGGGCATTCCCAATGCCGCCGAAGCGGTGATGGTCGAGCGCGATATTCTGCTCGCGGAGCTGACCGGCGGGCAATACCATGTGCTGCATATCTCGACCGCCGAGGCCATCGATGCCGTGCGCCGCGCCAAGAAAAAAGGCCTACGCGTGACCGCCGAGGCGGCGCCGCACCATTTCACGCTCACTGATGAAGCCGTGCTCGAATACCGTACTTTCAGCAAGATGAACCCGCCGCTGCGCGCCGAGAAAGACCGGCTGGCGGTGATCGAAGGATTGAAGGACGGCACCATCGACGCCATCGCCACCGACCACGCGCCGCACGACCAGGAGAGCAAGCGCGTGCCGCTGGCCTCGGCTTCGTTCGGCATTGTCGGGCTGGAGACGATGCTGCCGCTGTCGCTGTCACTCTATCACAATAAAATCATGCCGCTGAAAGACGTCATCGCCGCGATGACCTACAAGCCCGCCGACATCATCCATGTGCCGGCCGGCCGCCTGAAAAAAGGCGCGCGCGCCGATCTGACGCTGATCGACCTCGACACGGCCTGGACCATCGACCCCAAGCAGTTCGTCAGCAAATCGCTCAACTCGCCGTTCGACGACTGGAAAGTCAAGGGCAGGGCCATCCGCACGGTGGTGGGCGGCGATACGGTATATAGATTGGAATAGTCAAATCATGGGATACGATAAAGAGGCTTGGAAGAAACGTGGTCTTACAGTTGAAGAAGTTGATCTTCTATGTGATAGGATAGATGCGATTTCAGATGCCACTAAGGCAATTAAGGGAAAAATGTCAGATGATAAGTTAGCCGGTATTGTTGCAGAACATATGACAGGAAATAAAGCGGTGGACCGTGAAATGTTAGCTTGGGTGCGTTTAAGTGTAGTAGCTAGGCGTGCCAATGAACCTGGACAGGGTAGATAATGACCCAAAACCCCATCATCTGCGCGATTGACACGCCCGACATCCAGCAGGCGGAAGAGTTGGCGATGGCCTTGCAGGGCCGCGTCGGCGGGCTCAAGCTCGGGCTGGAATTTTTCGCCGCGCATGGACGGGCGGGGGCGGCGATCGTCGCTTCGCACCGCATTCCGGTGTTTCTCGATTTGAAATTTCACGACATTCCCAACACCGTCGCCGGCGCCATCCGCGCCACGGCCGGCATCGATTGCTTCATGATGACCGTGCATGCGGGCGGCGGGAAAGCGATGATGCGCGCCGCGGCCGATGCGGCGATGGAAGTGGCGACCGTTACCGGCAAGGCCAGGCCGATGATCGTCGGCGTGACCATGCTCACCAGCCTCGACCAGAGCGATGCGGCAAGCATCGGGGTGTCGGGCAATCTGTCCGACCAGGTGAAACGCCTCGCCGATCTTGCGTATAATTCAGGACTCGACGGGGTGGTATGCTCGCCGCAGGAGATTGCGCTGCTGCGCGACCATTGCGGCCGCGAGTTCAAACTGGTCGTTCCCGGCATTCGTCCGGCGGGCAGCCAGGCCGATGACCAGAAACGGGTGATGGCGCCGCAAGAGGCCGTAAGCCAGGGCGCCGATTATATCGTCATCGGCAGGCCGATCACCGCGGCGGCGGACCCGAAAGCGGCGGCGCAGGATATAGCAAGTTTACTTAAACTTGCTATGCCAGCTTAGGCCGAGAGCCAAGCTGGCCGCGCTGACAGGCAGCGTCAAAATGCGATAGCATTTTGTTAGTATACTATATTCTGCAGCAACTCGCGGCTTAGCCGCTATTTAATTGGCGACGATGACGTTCAAAGCCTTCTCAATCTGCTCGGCCACGCTTTCAATCGTATAGCGTGTCTTGACCTTGGCGAAGCCGTTGGCGGCGAGGTCCTCGGCACGTTTTGGGTTGTCGAGCAGGCTGGCCAGCGCCAGCGCCAGCGCCGCCGCATCGCCTTTGGGCACGATCAGCGCGTCGTAATTGGCGGTGATGATGTCGCGCGGGCCTTCAGAGTCGGTGGCGATGACCGGCGCGCCATACATGAACGCTTCGAGCAGCACGATGCCGAACGGCTCATGCAGCGACGGCAGGCAGAATATATCGGCGCGGCTGTAGAATTCTTTTTTATCCTCGATCCAGCCCGGAAACGACAAGATGCCTTTCAGCCCGGCTGATTTCGCGCGTTTTTTAAGCGCGGCTTCTTCCTCGCCGCAGCCGCCGAGCACCGCCTGGAACCGGTAGCCACGCTCATGGAGGATGGCCAGCGCATCGATAAAAACCTCGAAGCCTTTTTTCTTCACGAACCGGCCCATGGCGGCAATCAGCGGTAGCGGCCCGCCCGGCAAGCGGCGCGGCAGCCCGTGACAACGTACCATATTGGGAATGTGGAAAATACGCTCGAGCCTGATGCCTTGTTCACCAAGTACCCGCATCAAATCATGTGTGATAGCAAAGACGGCATCGGCATGATTGAGGCGGCGCGTATTATAATTATGGGCGACGCCGACCAGCTTATATTCGCCCTTGATTGCCTTATGCGCCAGCGACATGCCGCGGTTGGAATGGCTGATAATGACATCGGGATTCAGCGCGCGCAGCTTCGACCGCAGGCGCCAGGCGGCGAAATAATCCCATGCGCCCATGTTGCGCAGCGTGACCGCCTCGATCCCCAACGCAAGCAGGGATTTCTTGATCTGCGCCCCGGGATGGATGATGGCGGTGACGCGGTGGCCGCGCCCGTGCAGCCCGTCGCAATAATCGATAAACGCCTGCTCGATGCCGCCAAGGCCGCGGCCGAACATCAACTGGACGATATGCATTGCGATTCTCTCGCGCTGGTTTATGCTTAGGACCCTAGCCATAATCGTTTTTAACCATCCGCACAATCAATTATGCTATTACCCGTTTCCGTCTATATCGTCGCCCATAACGAGGCGGATCGCATCGGCAAGGCGGTCGGCAGCGTGCGCGGCTGGGTGGACGAGATGGTGGTGGTCGATAGCGGCAGCAGCGACGGCACAGTAGCTTTGTGCGAGTCGCTGGGCGCGCGGGTGCTGCATAACCCCTGGCCGGGCTACGGAATGCAAAAACGCTTCGCCGAAGATCAATGCAAGCATCGCTGGCTGCTCAATCTCGACGCCGACGAGGAAATTACCCCCGAGCTTGCCAATGAAATTCAGGCGCTGTTCGCCGACGGCGAGCCAGCGGAAGCAGGGTTTGTGCTAAAAATACGCGACCTGCTGCCGGGCGAAAAGCGGCTGGCGGCGACCGCCCATACCGATTTTCGCATCCGCCTCTATAACCGCAACAAGGCGCGCATCGAAGCCAGCGTAGTGCACGACCCGGTCATCGTCGAGCAGGGCCAGACGCGAATGCTTGCCAACCCGGCGTTGCACCGCTCCTACCGCAATCTTTCCCACGCCATCGAAAAAATGAACGCCTACACCAACATGCAGGCCAACTATCTGCATGAAAGAGGAGTGGCGCTGGCGACGCTGCGGCTGGTCACGGAATTCCCCCTGTCCTTCATCAAGGCCTATATCCTGCGCGGCTATGTGACGCGCGGGAAGCGGGGGCTCATCTATAGCATCCACTACGCCTATGCGCGCTTCGTGCGGCTGGCGAAGTATGTGGAAAAGAGGGATGACTAGATGATTGGATAATTGGATGATTAAACAATCTGTCTTAATCATCCAATCATCTTCCTTACGCTGCCTCTTCGAATTCCGGCAGCATGCCAAGCGCATGCAGGTAGGTATCCAGGATCGTTTCCTGCTCCTCGCGCTCGGAGGCGTCCATCTTGCGCATCTTGATGATGGTGCGGATGGCTTTGGTGTCGAAGCCGTTGCCCTTGGCTTCGGCGAATACGTCGCGTATGTCGGCGCTGATGCCGGATTTTTCCTCTTCGAGCTTTTCAACGCGGCCGATGATGCTTTTGAGCTGCTCGACGGCGACGCCGCCGGCTTTTGGTTTCTTGTTCATGCGTTTTGTCCTTTCTGTTTTTTTAATGTTTCCGCAATCAGGAACGCCAACTCTAACGCCTGCGAAGCGTTTAGTCTAGGGTCGCAATGCGTGTGGTAACGGTCGGAGAGATGGATTTCGGAAATGGCTTGTGCGCCGCCCAGGCATTCGGTGACGTCCTGGCCGGTCATCTCGAAATGCACGCCGCCGGCGAAGGTTCCCTCGGCTTTGTGGATGGCGAAAAACTGGCGCACTTCCGCGAGAATGTCGGTGAATTTTCGCGTCTTGAGGCCGTTCGGCGATTTGATGGTATTGCCGTGCATCGGGTCGCACGCCCAGACGACGATTTTCCCCGACTCCTTCACGGCGCGCACCAGCGGCGGCAGTAGCTCGCCGATCTTCGTGCTGCCCATGCGCGAAATCAGCGTCAGCCGTCCGGGCTCGTTATCGGGGCTCAGAACGTCGATAAGCTTGAGCAGTGCGTCCGGCGTCATGCTCGGGCCGACCTTCACGCCGATCGGGTTGGCGATGCCGCGCATGAATTCGACATGCGCTTCGCCGGGCGCGCGCGTGCGGTCGCCGATCCACAGCATGTGCGCCGAGCCGGCGTAAAACTTGCCGTCGGCGCTGGAATGGCGCGTGAGCGCCGCCTCGTAATTCAGCAGCAGCGCCTCGTGCGAGGTGAAGAAACTGGCATGGGCGAATTGCTCGACGTCGTCGATATTGAGGCGGCAGGCCTTGATGAAATGCACGCATTCATTGATGCGGTCGATCAATTCCGCAAAGCGTTTGCCCTGCGCCGAGCTTTTGGCGAATTCCATGTTCCACTGATTGATGCGGGTCAGCGCGGCATAGCCGCCGCTGGCGAGCGTGCGCAAGAAATTGATCGTTGCGGCGCTCTGGTAATAGGCGCGCAGCAGCCGCTCGGGGTCGGGCGTGCGGCCTGCTTCCTCGAATTCCATGCTGTTTACCATATCGCCGCGATAAGCGGGAAGCTCCTTGCCGTTTTGCTTTTCAACCGGCTCGCTCCTGGGCTTGGCGAACTGGCCGGCGATGCGCCCGACCTTGACCACCGGCATGCCGGCGCCATACATCAGTGCCATGGTCATTTGCAGCAGTACGCGGAAATAATCGCGCAGGTTGATTTCGGAGAATTCGGCGAAACTTTCGGCGCAGTCGCCGCCTTGCAGGAGGAAAGCTTTCCCGGCCGCGACGTCGGCCAGCTCGCGCTTCAGGCTGCGTGATTCGCTGGGCAGGGCAAGCAGCGGCATGGTGCGCAGCGATTCTTCGACGGCCTTTAATTTCCCATCGTCGGGGTAGGCGGGCTGCTGCTTGATCGGCAATTCGCGCCAGCTATCGGTGGTCCAGCGTTTCGCGTTCATTTGCTTTTACACAATAATATGCTATTGAGCGTCCTTATTTAAGGTTTATATCCCCCTATGTCCAGCCCAACCGTTATCGAACCGGAAAATACCATTGCCTTCATGGGTATGGAAGGAGCCAATGCCGATCTCGCCTGCCGCCAGGCCTGCCCCTATATGCACACGCTGCCATGCCCGTCCTTCGAAGATGTGTTCGAGGCGGTAAGCCTCGGCAAGGCGTCGCTGGGCATGATACCCATCGAGAATTCGCAGGCCGGGCGCGTCGCCGAAATTCACCAGCTTCTGCCCAGGACCTAGCTGCATATCGTCGGTGAGTTTTTCCAGCATATCCAGCATTGCCTGCTGGCGCCCAAAGGCGCCACGCTGAAAACCGTCAAGGACGTCTATTCGCACCCGCAGGGGCTGCTGCAATGCCGCGATCATCTGCGCGCGCTCGGCTATGGCACGCATGCCCATTCCAACACCGCCCAGGCCGCCGCCGATGTCGCTGCCTGGAACGATAAAAGCAAAGCCGCCATCGCCTCGCCGCTGGCCGGAGAATTATACGGGCTTACGGTGCTCAAGGACAAAATGCAAGACAGCGAGGACAACACCACCGTGTTCATCATCGTTGCGCGCGCGCCGGTCGATCCGCAGCCCAAGGCCGGGGAAATAATCCTGACGACGCTGCTTTACACCATCCGCAACATTCCCGCCGCGTTGTATAAATCGCTCGGCGGTTTTGCCACTAACGGCGTCAATATTTTAAAGCTGGAAAGCTATATCCCCCCCGGCCAGAAACGCGAAGCCGCGCAGTTTTTTCTCACCTTCGAAGGCCATCCCAGCGAGCGCCCCGTGCAAAACGCGCTGGAAGAACCGAGTTTTTTCTGCCGCAAAGTGCGGGTGCTTGGCGTTTATCCCGCTGATCCGGCACGGTTTTCTTAATCGTCATAAATGTTTAATTTGAATAAACCAATAGAGGCTCTATGGTGATAGGGTTATTCATTATATATGGACGGGCATATGGCGAGAAAATATAAAGGCTGGCTTGCGGATCATGCGACGGGACCGATACTGGCCGGCTCGGTTGTTGTCGGCGGATTGACGGGTGAGGGCGCATCGAAAATCCACGATGCCATAATAAATAGCCAGGCTAGCGATGAAATTCATGCGGCTATGGTGCAAGCCGCCGCCGCTGATCGGGATCCTCCGCCTAGGAAAGAAGGAGAAGCGCCGCCTGCAAAAAGAGAAGACGTCGCGGGCCGCGTCGGGAAAGAAGCCGAAGCCAAAAAAGAGGAATTCCGAAATGTTGCTGTTCCTGCCGGCATTGGGTTGGGTGCGGTGGCGGGCCCCGGCATCATCGCCACACGCCGCCGGCGAAATCAAGACGGCAGGAAAAGCTACGCGGAATCCAGCGAAGACCAGGGCACCGAAACCGGGCGCGACCGATAATTCTTACTTACGCCCGATCTGCGCATCGATCATTTCCTTAAGTGGTGAATCGGCGGGCAGGGAGTGGTAGAGTGCTTTCATGCTCTTCATCGCTTTTTCGTTATGCCCGTCCTGCAAATCCCTGATCGCCAGGTAATAGCGCGCTTCGGGGTTTTTTGCGTCTTGCAGCAGCACCATCTCCAGGCTTTTTTTAGCAGCGTCGCTTACTTTGCCGCCCGCATCCGCGATCATCGCCTTGGCATAGGCCAGTATGAGGGCGGGCTTGCCGTGCGATAGCAGCACCGACTGCTTGAACGCGTTGGCGGCCGCGGCATATTGGCCGGTTTCCATGAAATCCGAACCCAACCTTATCCATGCTTCCAGCGCATGTGGATCGGCTTTCACCGCTTCGGAATTTTTTAGAATGGATGTTTTGATCTCCGCCAGCCGCTGCTCGCGTTTTTCAAGCAAGGGAAGGATTTCAGGCGTGCCAACAAAATAATATAATCCGAAACTGCCGGCGAAAAACAAGCAGGCAATGGCCGCCGCAAATGCGGCCTGTGTGCGCAGCGGCCATAGCAAAATGCCGAGCGCGACCAGCAGGAAGATGGAAAAATAGAGATAAAGCATCATAAGCGCCGTGGCCGATGAAAATAATAAAAAACCAATCCCATTGCCAGAATAACAATCAACAACGGCCCGAACCAGAGCAGGTAGGTCGCCGGTTTCAGCGGCGGCGTCATCAAGATGCTATCACCGTAGCGCGCAACCAAAAATGCTTTGATCATTTCGTCGCCATCGCCGGCGGCCACGCGCTCGCGAATGAGGCGGCGCACGTCGCGTGCGACTTCGGCGCGCGAATCGGCGACCGGCTCGCCGGCGCAGACCACGCAGCGTATCTCATGGAACAATGCGCGCGCGCGCGCTTCCTGCACGCCGTCTGCAAGCGGCGTCTCGACCGTCAGGGCGAGGGCGGGCCAGCAGAAAAGAAACATCAGCGCGACATAGAATTTATTCATGCTGCAATCTCTCCACCAGCGGCAGGATGACGTCCTCGATCATGTCGTCGGTCAGCGCCGATTTGTAGTTATAGGCGACGTTGCCATGCCGGTCGATGACCAGCGTTTCCGGCACGCCGGAAAGCCCGAGCGCAACCGTTGCGCCGCCTTTGCTGTCAACGCCGACGATGCGGTAGGGATTGCCGCGTTTTTCCAGCCAGGCGCGCGCATTTTCCGGCGTGTCTTTCCAGGCGATGCCGTAGAGTTCGACCTTGCCGGTTTTGGCGAGCGCCATCAATATCGGATGTTCGATGGCGCAAGGCGCACACCACGAGGCAAACGCATTGACCACCGCCACCTTGCCCTGCCATAAAAGCGGCGAAAAGGTGTTTTTATCGCCGAGTGTGGCAATGGAAAAACTACCGACGGGATAGCGACGCAGCGAGGATTTATCGGCGTCGGAGGCGGTTTTTTGCAGCAGCCCCAATGCCATCGAAGCGGCCAGCAGCATCAGCAAAAGGAAGGGCAGGAAACGTAACGCTTTATGCATGGCGTTTTCTCCGCGCGGACAAAATAGCGATGACGCCGCTGGTTCCGATCATCGCGCAGCCCAGCCAGATGAAGCCGATCAGCGGGATGTAATAAAAACGCGCTGAGGTATAGATTCCGTCCACCGAGGCGTCGCCAATGACGCCGTAAACGTCGTAAAACACGGTGGAATAAAGGGCGGCTTCGCTGGTGGAGGTGCCGCCTATGTTATAGCGGCGGAATTCCGGCATCAGCGTGGCAATTTTTTTTCCTTGTGCATCGTGCAGGGAAAAATATCCGATGCGCGCATCGTAATTGGGCGAGTGTTCTTGCATGGTTTTTTCATACAGGACGGTGAATCTCGCGACATCTATTTTTTCGCCGACGGCGAGGCTCTTTTCCACTTCCACCTTCCACAGCCCGGCGCCGGTGATGCCGGCCACGAGAATCGCAACGCCCAGATGCCCGGCAAATACCGCCGCCCGGCCTTTGCCGCGCGCGCCCAGCAGCCATTGCAGGCTCGATGCTGCCAGCCACGCCGCCAGCCCGAAGCCCATCGCCGCGAAAACCAGTTTTGTTTTTGCGACGGCCAGCACCAGCAGCATGGCAGCACAAGCCGCCAGCAATGCCGATTGCGCTTTGAACAATGCCTGGCGCATGGAAGCGTTTTTCCACGGCATCAACGGCGCCAGCCCGGCAAAGAGCAGCGGCAGGGCCATGAGCGGCAGGAAGGTCGCGTTGAAAAACGCCGGGCCGACGGTCAGCTTGCTGCCGTTTGCCCATTCGATGAGGAGCGGATAAATCGTTCCCAGCAGCACCGTCGCGCAGGCGCTGAGCACAAACATATTATTGATGACGACCATGCCTTCGCGCGACAGCGGCAGGACTTTTTCCACCGATGCCCGCCGCCCGCCGCGCAACGCGAACAACAGCAGCGCGCCGCCGATCATCGCTGCCATATAGCCGAGGATGAGCATGCCGCGCATCGGGTCGGTCGCAAAACTATGCACCGAGGTCAGCGCGCCGGAACGCACGAGGAACGTGCCAAGCAGGCTCAGGCCGAAAGTGACGATCGCAAGCAGGATCACCCATTGGCCGAGCAGCCCGCGTTTTTTAAGCACGATATTGGCATGCAAAAGCGCCGTGCCCGAAAGCCAGGGCAGCAGCGAGGCATTCTCCACCGGGTCCCACGCCCACCAGCCGCCCCAGCCCAGCTCCCGGTAGGCCCACCAGCTGCCAAGCCCGATGCCCAACGTCAGCGCGCTCCACGCCGCCAGAATCCACGGATGGGCGAACTGCGCCCAGCGTTGCATAGGCGCTTGCGAGGGAACAAGCAGCGCCGCCACCGCCAGCGAAAATACCAGCGAGAAGCCGACATAGCCCACATATAAAAGCGGTGGGTGCATGGCCAGCGCGATGTCCTGCAAGAGCGGGTTGAGCGCCTCGCCGTCGGCGGCGGGCGGGAACAGGCGCGTAAACGGGTTCGACGTGAATAAGATGAAAACCAGGAAGCTGGCGCAAAGCAATGATTGTATGGCGATGGTGCGAAATATTAATTCTCTTTCCCATCCATTTTCTGCCCCCTCCCTGACCCTCCCCCGCAAGCGGGAGAGGGGACTTTGTGCCGCCAGCGCCAGGCCGTAAGCCGCCAACACCCATATGAACAGCAGCATCGAGCCTTCATGGTTGCCCCAGGCGCCGACGATTTTATAAAGCGTCGGCAGGTGGACATTGGAATGGGCGGCAACGTTGGCGACGGAAAAATCATTGGCGAGCCGCAAGACGATGAGCAGCGCGAAAGCCAAAGTGACGCAGAGCGATTGCAGCCACGCCGCCGGAAACAGGCAGCGGCGGATATGCGATTGCATGTGTGTAAAAGGCAGCAAGGCGGCAGCCTGGAACAGGCAGGTCATGCAGGCGGCGGCCAGGAGAAATACGCCAAGCTCCGCGGTCATTTCGCCGCGCCCTCTTGCCAGCGCCCGCTTTTCTTGAGCGCATCGACCACCTCGCGCGGCAGGTAATTCTCGTCGTGCTTGGTGAGGATGCGCTTGGCAAGAAATTCTTTATTGCCTTGCAAAAATCCTTCGGCGATCACGCCTTGCCCTTCGCGAAACAGCGCCGGCACCATGCCCGGATAATCGACAATAATGTGATTGCGCTTATCGGTGATGCGGAAACGGATCCGGTCTTTGGCCGGATGCTCGATGCTGCCGATTTCCACCAGCCCGCCGACGCGAATCAGGCGATCGGGAGCGATGGCTTTATCTTGCAGGTCGGCCGGGCTGTAGAAAAACACCAGATTTTCGCTGAAGGCCCGCAGCGTCAGCAATCCCGCTGCGCATAAAAACACCATGCTGACGCACACGAAAATCAGCCGCTGGTGCTTAGGTTTCATTCGGTTCTTGAAGGCCGATAAGCGTTTTTTTAGCGCGCCTGAGCGAGCGCAGGCTTAAAAACACCAGCGCGCCCATAACAATAGCGGCGGTGAGAAAGGACGGCCATACAAACTGGCCATATTCGCCCATTGTTAAAACATCTGTTAACTTTTGCATGGTAAACTGCGGATTCTGCTAAGAAAGAAGGCGATTTAATCGCGTTGGGGCTTACCTGTCAAGGCGCAAGAAAACCGTTTCTTATCAGCAGGATATCGGCTATACTCTTTTCAGTAAAAAACGCATAGGCTCTCGTCCGCATGAATGTTCCTGTCAAGCCGCCCGGCAACGATGATTTGAAAGACGAATATCAGCCGATGGCGGAAAAAATCCGCAGCGGCGAGTATTTCGAGGAATCGCGCCAGATTTACGACGTGCTGGTTCACGATCCCATGGCCGAACGCTATTTCTATATCCTGATTACAGGCATCGCCGCGCTGATCTTTATTATCGCCGTGGTCGCCATGCGCTCGCTCTATCCGCTCAACACGCCGGTGCCGTTCATTTTCGAAACGGCCGACATCGTCGAAGACCTGCCGCACATGCGAACCCTGCAGCTCGTTAAGGGCGAGGATCCGAGCGAATCGGTGCTGCGGTTTATCGTCGGCAATTATGTCACATTGCGCGAGGAATATAATATCGGAACCTTCGACCGCAATATCAGTGGCGTGACCAACCAAAGCACCGAAGACGTCGCTACCGAATATCGGCAGGCCATCGACCCGCGCAATCCCGAAAGCCCGATTACGCTGTATCAGCGCCATTCCATCCGCAAGATCGCCATTCTGTCCGACAAGCGGCTCCTCGACCAGGATTTCGGGATGGAGATGGTGTTCGAGGCGACGGTTTCCGGCAAGGGCGAAATAAAAAAATCACGCTGGCAAGCAAATGTTGCTTTTCAGTATAGCGGCGTTACATTAGACAAGGCCACGGGCGAGGTGAAGGCGCTGAGTTTCGTGGTGACCAAATATCAAACCAAGCGATTGCAGGACGCGCGATGAACCGGAGAACACAAAAACTAGCGATGGCTGTTGTCGGAATGTGCCTGGCGCTCGCTGCATCCACCGCCCATGCCACCAAGGAAGCGCGCCCGATCCAGATCGACCACCGCGTCCGCCTGGTCGTCTACCAGTCCGACGAAGTGTATAAATTCACCGGCCATTACCGTTACCAGTCCTCCATCGAATTCGCGCCCGACGAGGAAATCAAGACCATTTCCATGGGCGATTCCACGGCGTGGATGCTCAATCCTTCCGGCAACCGCCTGTTCCTGAAGCCACTCGAGCAGGACGCCACCACCAACATGACGCTGATCACCAACAAGCATACCTACCTGTTCGAGCTGCATGCCCGCGACACCGACGACATCGCCGATAAGGAGATGGTGTTCATCATGCGCTTCGTCTACATGGACAGCAACGACGGCAAGACGGTAAGCAATTATATGGATGCCGTGCCCAACCCCGATGAAAGCGACGATCCAGGCAAATATAATTACAGCTACACCATCTCCGGCTCCGACGAAGTCGCGCCCATTCGCATTTTCGACGACGGCGAATTCACCTTCTTCAAGTTCCACGATAAGAACGCCGAAGTGCCGGCGTTTTTCTGGGTGGACGACCAGGGCAACGAGGCGCTCATCAACTACCGCACGCGCGGGGACTATATCGTGGTCGAGCGCGTGACCAAGCGGTTTACCTTGCGCCGCGGCGGCGCGATCGTGTGCGTCTTTAACGAAGCCAGGCTCTCCCGGGCGCCGCAATTGCAGTAAGCCGCCATGGCCGATAATCTCAGCGTAGGAGTCATTGGCGGCGGCGCATGGGGCACGGCGCTTTCCATTCTTGCCAACCGCGCCGGCAGCAAAGTGACGCTGGGCACGCGCAACGCCAACGTCATCAAGGCCATTCAGGAAAATCGCTGCAACGACATTTATCTGCCGTCGGTCTTCGTCGATCCGGCCATCACCGTCACCGATAAATTCGACGCCGTGTGCAAAAGCGACGTGGTGATTTTCGCCACGCCGTCGCACGTGCTGCGCATGGTGAGCATCATTTTTTCCGACATGCTGGAAACCAAGATTCCCATCATCGTCGCCAGCAAGGGCGTCGAGCGCGGCAGCCTGATGCTGATGAGCGAAGTGGTGCAGTCAGTATTGCCCTACAATCCAATCGGCGTCATCTCCGGCCCGAATTTCGCCGACGAGGCCGCTAAAGGTTTGCCCACTGCCACGACCATCGCCTCGGCCGACCGCGAATTGCTCGATAAGCTCGCCTATGCCGTCGGCGGGCGGATGTTTCGGCCGTATCTCAGCGACGACATCATCGGCGCGCAAATCGGCGGCGCCGTGAAAAACGTCATCGCCATCGCCTGCGGCATCGCCGTGGGCCGCGGCATGGGCGAGAATGCCCGCGCCGCGCTGGTCACGCGCGGCTTCACCGAAATGGCGCGCCTGACGCTGGCCAAGGGCGGCAAATACGAAACGCTGATGGGTCTTTCGGGCCTGGGCGATCTGCTGCTGACCTGCGGCAGCCCGAAATCGCGCAACATGTCGCTGGGCCTTGCCATCGGCCAGGGCAAGCCGGTCGAGGACGTCATCAGCAGCCGCGGCCGCAGCGCCACCGAAGGCTATGTCGCTGCCGAATCGCTCATCAAGCTGGCGCGCAAGCTCGGCGTGTCGATGCCGATCTGCGAGGCGATCTATTATATCCTCTACGAAAAAACCCCCATCGACCAAGCGATCAGCCAATTGCTGGAGCGGCCCATCACCGACGAACAATTATGAGCGTCGATTATGAGGCGGAAATAGCGCGCCGCAAACGCGAGATGAACGCCGTCATCCTCGCGCATTTCTACCAGGAAGACGAGATACAGGACCTTGCCGACCATATCGGCGATTCGCTCGAGCTGGCGCGCCGCGCGCAGGAAACCAACGCCGATGTCATCGTGTTTTGCGGCGTGCGCTTCATGGCCGAGGGCGCGAAAATTCTCAACCCCGGCAAGCTCGTGCTCATTCCCGATATGAAGGCCGGCTGCTCGCTGGAAGATTCCTGCCCGCCCGCCGCCTTCAAAGCGTTCAAGGAGCAGCATCCCGATCATCTCGTCGTCACCTATATCAATTGCTCGGCGGAGGTGAAGGCGCTGTCCGACATCATCGTCACTTCGAGCAACGCCGAGGCGATCATCAACCAGATTCCCAAAGCGCAGAAAATTATTTTCGCGCCCGATAAATATCTCGGCGCGTGGCTGATGAAAAAAACCGGCCGCGACATGCTGCTATGGAACGGCACCTGCATCGTCCATGAGCGGTTCTCGGAAGAGGAGCTTATCAAGCTGAAAACCCACCACCCGCAGGCGCATATCATCGCCCATCCGGAATGCCCGGAGGCGCTGCTGCGCTACGCTGCCCATATCGGCTCGACCTCGTCTTTGCTTAAATATACCGAGGCCAATCCGGGCAAGGAATTTATCGTGCTGACCGAGCCGGGCATTTTGCACCAGATGAAAAAACGCTCGCCCGGCAGCGTGTTTTATCCCGTGCCCGGCATCTCCGGCGGCGTCTGCGTGTCCTGCAATAACTGCCCCTACATGAAAATGAACACGCTGGAAAAAATCCATCGCTGCATGGTGGATCGCAGCCCTACTCTGGAACTCGCCCCGGAGCTGATCGCCCGCGCCCGCAAGCCGTTGGATAAAATGATGGAAATGAGCCGGGCGGTGGGGCGAAACTAGCCAATCGTCATAAAAACTTAATATAGTTTTACTATATTTACTCCCCTGACATTCTATAATGCGGGCTACGCATACCTCTTATTAGAATAGGCAATATGAATTTTGATGAATTGAATAATCTTACCGTAGAGCAGATCAAAGCCAACCCGGCGCGGCTCGCCGCCGTGGTGACCGGTCTTTATACCCAATTGCCCAAGCGGCCCACGGAAGATGAAAACGATCCTGCGATGCAGTTCGAACGCAACCGGGATAAGGAGATACATGCGCAATTTGATACATCGTTAGAGCGTAAAATATCGGAGCTTGCATCGAATGCAACGCTGCGTGAAATGTGGGATATATGGCTGGGATTCGAACGCTTTAAAAAACGTTATCAAGGCGACATCAAAGAAAAAATAGTTTCCCAGCCCGGAGGTGATGACGCCTGGTTGACCGCAAAAGAGATTCGTATACCGCCGGAAGTCAGAACTATAGAAAGATTGGAAGTAGAAATGCAGCGGGTGCTATGGGATACTATCCTGAAGCCGCAGTATAAAAGCTTAGAGGCGCAGCTTGTGCATCTGGATGACATGAAATGCCCTAAAGGCTTTGCCGTATCGGTGCCTTTCGTGCAAATGCACGGGCCGCGTATTATTGATGGTGTTACAGGCCGTAGTTCATTGACATGGGATTTTAAACGGAGCGAGAGCATTTTGCCGTTTTTCCGGGAAATGTTTCAGCGGCAAGTCGCCGGTTACCCGCCCAATCTCGATCTTGACGCCTATAATCGAGCGCTGGAAGTGCAGGGTCAGCATGAGCGAGCGTCTCTTGAAACATTGGCGCCGGGCAGCTTGTCGGGTCACCCGAAAGAATTTGCCCAGGCGCTTGCCGACGCCGTGATGCAAAGCATGAAAATCGCCTACGGCGATGATTACGGCCAGCCTGGAAAAGATCATAGCACATTATCGCCAATAGACATGGCGGTAGGTTTCACGCTTGCTCTGCGCCGGACATGCAACAACGAAAGGGAATTGTTGTTTCATTATCTCCCGACCCAGCAAAATATCGTCGAAATCTTTAAAAGTTTTAGCTACGCGCAAATCCTCGAAGGATACAAAGATTTACGCCAACAGCGCGACAAGCTCGATCCTGAATCTTTGGAGGCAGAGGCATGGAACACCGCAATTTTTTCCTGGCAGGATTTGACATTTAAGCATTGCGCGGCAGCAAGGCAAGTCTGGTATAACTACAGAAAACCGCCTACGGATTTTCAGCTATCTCATTTAATGGAAGGCGATACCTTCGTCCGCATGATGGACGATTTGGCCAATAATCGGCCGCCACCTCGTCCGGAGACCGGCCAGGGCTGGAAAAAAGAATAATCTTCAGTCCAGCAATTCCTTATACACCTCCACCGTCTCGCGGCACATTTTTTCCATCGTGAAATGTTGCGCATTGGCGACGGCGCCGGCGGAAATTTTTCGCAGCGTCTCCTCGTCGAGGCCGAGCACATGGTCGATGCGGCGCGATAGCGCCTCGGCATCGCCGGGCGCCACCAGCCAGCCGGTCTCGTTGGGAACCACCGTTTCCATCGGCCCGCCTTGCGAGGTGGCGATTACCGGCTTGCCCATCGCCTGCGCTTCGAGCACCACCCGGCCGAACGGCTCCGGATCGACCGACGTCGCCACCACCACGCGCGCCAGCATATAGGCCTCGCTGATGTAAGGCGTGTGGTGGGCGATGCGCACATGCCCTTCCAGCCCGCGCGCGACGATGAGCGCTTCGAGCTCGGCGCGGTAGGTCTCGTGACCTTTATCGTCGCCCAATATTATCGCGAAGAAATTTCGGTGGGGCAGGGCGGCGAGCGCCTCGATGAACACGTGCTGGCCTTTCCAGCGCATGATGCGCCCGGCAAATAATATGAGCGGCAGATTTTCCGGCAACCGCCATTGCTTCGACAGCTCGATCAGTCGCCCCGGCATGATTTTGGCGGGATTGAACTGTCCGGTATCGACGCCGCGATGGATGATGCGCAGCTTGTTTTCATCCACCGCGTAATATTGGTGGATATAGCCGGCGATGAAATGCGAAATGGCGATGACGCGGTCGCCGCGCGCCATCACTTCGTTATAGCGACGCTTCCATTCATTCTCGACGCTGTAAGCGCCGTGAAACGTGGTGACAAGTTTGCAGCCGGTGCGCTTTGCCGCCAGCCAGGCGCTCCAGGCCGGCGCGCGCGAGCGGGCATGAATGATGTCGACCTTATGGCTGCGGATGATGCGCTCTAGCGCGAAGCTGTTCAGCCAGATGCGCAAGGGGTTTTTGCTCGCCAGCGGCAGGGCGATGTGGGTGGCGCCGCCGTAAGCCAGCGTGGCCGCCATC
>JAGVLW010000013.1 GCA_020054105.1 Alphaproteobacteria bacterium
AAGTAATATAAAACTATAATTGCATATAAGTATTTTCAGGCAGAAACATAATCTAAAAATTCTTTCACACGCTCCTTTGAAGTAAATGTACCTTTTATTTCGTCATTATTAGAAAACACTACTATCACTTCATATTTTTGAAAGTCACCTGCAACTTTGTCAGCTTTAAATCCATCGATAAACTGTAACGCCTCTCCAATAGAGCTAAAAGTATTGGAATCGCCAAATAAAGGTAGAACTACTACACGCTTAATTACTCTATCTAATTTCTTTCTAAGGCTTGTAAAAAAATCCTGAAATATTTTTCCATTGGCATCAAACAAGTGCTGCTTAAGAGCATCTCTTTTTGGGTTTGTTAGGGATTCAATCTGGCAGATGCAGCGTGCAAACTCACGATCTGCCGTCTCTTCATCAAAAGAAGCATTAATACCAACGGCCTTAAAAGCTTCGACGATAGTCTCGTATGGAAGGTAAACAACATCAAATCCGACAGATTTTAGCTGATCCAAAGATCCCTTAGTGAACACACCAGCCAACACGGCTCCTAGAAACGGTTGATCGCATTCATATTTTTCTGCAATCGGCAGAATAGCGCCTTGAATTTCCTGCGCCTTGTTTCTGGAGTGTTTTGTATAGCGTCTCCATGCCGCTTCAATGAACGCAACAGGTCGTCCACGTTTTTCTACGGCACCATCTTTTTCAATGACAAAATCAAGATCATGAGCATTGCCGTATTTATCTTCCCAGTTAACCTTTGCTCCCTTGCGAACATTTTTGCGTTCACCATGCCTATCTAAATATAATCCTCGTTCGTCACAAAATTTCAGCAACACAGGAAGTAGAATTTCTTCCAACAGATTGCCAATGATTTGTCCAAACCTATGTGAAGGAGACTCTGCCATAATATTATCTTTTTACCCAAAGATACCCTTCCTTGAGCGGTACACGATGTTTACGGTTCTTCCATTTGATATTCCGATCACGAATTTTCTCGAATGTCCAAGAGCTAAACCCTGCGTCAACGGCTAATTCACCAAGCCATCTTTCAGCAGGAACGTGAATACCATAAGGCGCAGAGTCACCAATTACAAAACATACTGCCGCATCATTGGTGCAAAGCGGCAATAATGCTTGCCATGTTTTTGCTAAATCAACGAAGTATGCGGCCACCATTGTATGGTAGGTTTTTTTCCCTCCTTTGGTCTCTCGTATGTCTTGAAGATCAGTGCATACTGCAGTCAATTCATGTCTGATCGCTCTCACAGCCGGATCAGCTAAGAGATCACCTAACACTAATTTTTCTGCGGCACTGTGTTGAGAACAAGACCTTATAAGGCGATGGCGTACGGATTTCTGTAAATCACCCCAACCTTTTATTTCACCCCAAAATGTCATTTCAAGTCGAGTTGCATCTGCATAATCATAATTATTTGGGTATGGAGGTGATGTAAGAACGAGTTTGACTCTGCCCTTTATACTGCTGAGGGAATTAAGGTCTCTTGCATCACAGAACTCTAGTCTTGTATCTGCAATCGAACGTTGTCGTTTGGTATTCTGAATATCTTCACAAAAAAGCTTTATTCTTGCCATAAAAGCGGTAAAGGGATCTATCACTCGGGCTTTGGTTTTATTTGGCAAAATATATTGCCATTGTGCGGTGCCTGCTCCGCTGCATTCGCGCAGGATAGCCGTAATAGCAAGCCAAAGCAGTTCATTTGAATTTTTTGTAGCGCCATATGTATCGAGATAAGCGTCTCTGAGTGCCTCTAATCTAGCCAATGCGACGGGATTATAGCATTTTATAATCAACTCCGATTCTGATGCAGGTGCAGCTTTTAATATGGATTTTGCCTTTTCCAATAATTCTTCTGCATCTGAGAAGAGTCTTTCAGTAGGGATATTCCAAGATAATTTTGCCTTAGCGATTCTACATATAAACGGGTGATATTCTGTGCCAGCCGAATTGACCCCGACTGATTGGGCTGCCAATAAAGTGGTGCCGGAACCAGTGAAAGGATCAAAAACATAGTCATCTGGTTCAAGATTCTGTTCCAATATCGTGCGCTTAACCCATTCAGCGGAGAATCCTGCCGAATATCTAAACCAGCGATGTATTGGAAGAGACATATTATCAGTAAAAGTACCGGCACGAGCCAACCTTAACCCCGCCTTCTTTGGCAGAACAACCGTCTCTTCTAAAAAATCAAATGTAGACTGCTGAAACATCAATAAAATCCCCTTAATTTACGAGCATATACCAGCCATTTATTTTAACAAGCGCATATACCCCATTCTGTTAGAAAGATGAAAAAACAGCCAACCTCATTTCCGGATGAGTAATTACCTCCGAAGGAGGTAATAAAATTGTCCGCCGACAATTTTGACGGCGCAGGCCTTATTGCTGCCTTATTTTATTCCGCCCATCGCGCAAATAAATTGCCATTGCGCTTGCGTTACCGGTTGAACGGATAGGCGGGCGGAAGTTATAAGCGCCATTTTGGCCAGGCTCAGCTCGGCTTTGACATGGGCCAGCGTGACCGGCTTTGCCAGGGATTTTATCGCCTTGATATCGACTGCTACCCACGGCTCGCCGGCCTTGGCGGTGGGATCGGGATAATGCCCGCGAACGATCTCGACGATGCCGACAATTTCCTTGCCTTCATTCGAATGATAAAAAAATCCGCGGTCGCCGCGCTTCATCGCCATCAAATTTTGTTTGGCAAGATGGTTACGCACGCCGCTCCAGAAAGTGCCATTGGAGCCGGCGGCCAACTGCATGTCCCATGACCAGCTGGAAGGTTCGGATTTAAAAAGCCAATATTTCATGGTGTCGCCGGCGGGGTCGTGGGCGTGGCATTGAGAATGGTGGGCGGCTTGCGAAACAGCTTATATTGCACTTCGTCGCCGGGCGCAATGGCGAGCGATTCGCTGGCGCCGCCTTTTAGAAACAGGAAAGCCAGGATCGGGCTGGCGGGATAAATATCTTCCTGCAATTCCGACAGGTTGATATTGGGCAGTATCTGCGTGATTTTGCCCTCGCGGTTGACAAATAATATATCCAGCGGCGAATATTGCGTCGCCGGCGAGATCGGCGCGACGGTAGGAACGGCGAAAACTATCAATATGCCGCTTTTTTCCGACGGGCTGCTTAAATTGAACCAGCCTTTCTGGTTGTAGAGGCTTGCCGCATCGCGTACTTCCACATCGAAAATCAGGTTCGCGTTTGCGGTTGCCTGTCCTTGCGGCAGCCACGGCAACACCGGCTGTGCCGGTTCGGATATGTGTTTTCTGGCAATGATGATATGGGTGCGCGTATAGGTCAGCGGCAGGGATTCATCGGCCATCGCCGCGCCGGGAATGACCAGGGCCAGGAAAAGCAGGGCTTTTGAAACGACGCGCATCATGGCTTGAAATACTCGCTGATTATCCGGTCGCCGACCTTGATGTGTTTCTCCGCCGCCGTGCCGGCGATAACCTCCAATACTCCGTGCGCGGGCTTTATGGAAGAGATAACCGTTTTGGAATAGGGTTCGGTATTGGCCGCGATATGCACGATTTTCCCGGCGGCATCGATGAAAATCATATCCAACGGCAACTTCGTGTCTTGCATCCACATGGTGATTTCATGTTCGCCGGAAAATATGAACAGCATCCCGCGATCTTTTTCCAGTTGTTGGCGGTGCTTGAGCCCATATTGCTGCTGGCGGGGGGTAAGGGCGAGCTCGACATCGTAGGGGTAACTATACGCCGATGTTTTTATGGTGACCTTGCCGGTGGTGAATTGCGGGGGGGACGTATCGCCGCCAAGCCATATCAAGGCGACTACCATAGTCAATAACAGGAGCTTAATGATGATGCGCATAATTATGACAGTTTGATGAATTTTACGGCGATTTCATGGAAAAAACTAGGACATCCCCTGGTTTTTATATATAATAAATTTCATGAGCACGATACGTTTTTTTAGCGGGTCGAGAGAGTTGCGCAAGGGCGGCATCGCTTCCGAGCAAATGCGCTTTGAGATCCAGAAAAAGGGCAAGCTGCCCGCCGGCGAGCGTTACAAGCGCATGCTCAAGAAGAAGCTGGAAGAAAATAAGCAAAAAGTCTATGGCGGGCAGGGGCAGGGATTTTCCCTTTCGCAGCCGATCGTGCGCAAGATGTCCAAGCGCACCGAAAATACCCTGAAGGAAATAGCCGCCAGGAAAGCGGCCAAAGAAGCCAAGGCCATGCGCAAAATGGTGGTGGTGACGCCGCGCGTTTACCCTAACGGGCGCATCACGCAAAAGGGCCAAATATATGACATGGTGGGTAATTCGGTCGCCAGGGTCAATACCAAAAACGGCAAGATCCAGACGCAATGGGGCACTTATATCGGCAAATACAAACCGAAATCCTATTTCACCGACATCAATATCCAAAACGCCATCAACCTCCACAGCCCGTATTTTATCCAGCAGCGCCGGCTCCAACAGCAAGGCGTGAACCCGGTGCTGGTGCATGGGCCGATGGGAGCGGCGGAGACCGTCAACATCTACGGCAAGCAAAGCCAGGAAGCAGCGCCGCTTACCTATGAAAACACCTATGGCAGCAACCCGATCGGCCCGCGGCAGAACATTGGCGTGACCGCCTGGGGCGCCGCCAGCGACAACGTCTGGGGAACCTTCGCCGACAATGCCTGGGGCCAATCCGCCGATAACGTCTGGGGCACCAACAGCAGCGACGTTTGGGGCGGCATCGGCCCGGGCAACCTATGGGGCATGCGCGGCCCGCATATCTGGGGAACCGGCAGCGGCAAGAACTATATCAAAGGCATCAGCAACGCCATCGCCGCCCTGTTCGGATTCTCCACCAAGAAGAACCGCGAATCGCTTGCCACCTACCGCGCCTCGCGTGGCTCCGGCGGCGGTGCACGGACCGCAGCCCCGGCAACGCGTGCGCCCAGCGCCCCGGCTCCTACCCGCCGCTAATTCTTTTTTTCGCGATGTACCGCAAACGGCGAGAAGGCCTGCTGCGTCGGCATGATTTCCACGCGGTTGATGTTCACATGCGCCGGTTGCGTCACCGTCCATAGAATAGTATTGGCGATGTCCTCGGCGGAAAGCGGCTGCATGCCGGCATAGACGCTTTCGGCTTTCGAAGCATCGCCGCGAAAGCGCACGGTGGAAAATTCCGTATCGCACATGCCCGGCTCGATATTGGTGACGCGGATGTTTTTGCCCAGCAGATCGGCGCGCAAATTCAGGGAAAATTGGGTGATGAACGCCTTGGTCGCGCCGTAGACATTGCCGCCGGGATAGGGATAGGTGCCGGCGATAGAGCTTAGATTGACGATGTGGCCGCCATTGCGCGCGATCATGCCCGGCAGCAACGCATGGGTGCAATACAGCACGCCGTTGATGTTGGTTTCGACCATCGTTTCGACGTCGTCGAGCTTCTGTTTTTCATACGGCTCCAGCCCCAGCGCCAGCCCGGCATTGTTGATGAGAATGTCGATCTTGGAAAATGCCGCGGGCAGGGAGGCAATCGCTTTTTCCACTGCCGCCTTGTCGCGCACGTCGAGCATAACCACATGCACTGCGCCGCCCAATTCTTTTTGCAACTCATCAAGCCGGTCGGCGCGCCTGCCGCTGGCCACAACCTTCGCGCCGTGCGACACGAACAGCTTCGCGCAGGCCAGCCCGAAACCGGCGGTTGCGCCGGTGATGAATACGATCTTTCCTGAAAGCATCATATGCAAGAATAAGTCGTTAGTTGATAGTCGTTAGTCGTTAGTATATGCATGGGCACAGCAGAATAACAAGCTATAGACTAATGACTCACGACTAACGACTTTTATGCATACATTCGCTTCCCCCTCCCGTTTCCTCCGCATTGCCGACAGGCTGTTGCCGTGGCTTGTAGCGGCGACGGTCGGGCTGCTGGCTTTCGGACTTTTACAGGCGCTCTTCATCTCGCCGCCGGATTACCAGCAGGGCGATAGCGTGCGCATCATGTATGTGCATGTGCCGAGCGCCTGGATGAGCCTGATGATTTATTCGGTCATGGCGGCTTCGAGCGCGTCGTTTCTCATCTGGAAACATCCGCTGGCGGATATTGTCGCACGCGTATCGGCGCCCATCGGCGCGGGCTTTACCCTGATTACGCTGGTGACCGGCTCGCTGTGGGGCAAACCGATGTGGGGCGCCTATTGGGTGTGGGATGCGCGGCTGACTTCGGTGCTCATCCTGTTTTTTCTTTATATCGGCTATATCGCCCTGTCCGACGCCTATGCCACCATCGAGCGCGGCAAGAAAATCTGCGCCGTGCTGGCGCTGGTCGGGTTCGTCAATATTCCGGTCATCCGCTTTTCGGTGGATTGGTGGAATACGCTGCACCAGCCCGCCAGCATCGTCCGCTCAGGCGGCATCGCCATCGACCCGTCCATGCTGGCGCCGTTATTTAGCATGGGCGCGGCGTTTTTCTGCCTCTATGCGGTTTTGTTGATCGTCAGGGTCAAAACCGCCCTGCTGGAGCAGAAAATTCGGCGCTTGCAGTTTAGTCGTTAGTTGCAAACCACATGAACACGCGATATATAGGCGGTCCGATTCATTCCTAACGACTAAGGACTAACGGCTAATGACTTTCGTTGTCACCGACGCCTGCATCAAATGCAAATATACCGACTGTGTGGAAGTCTGCCCGGTGGACTGTTTCTATGAGGGCGAAAATATGCTCGTCATTAACCCCGACGAATGCATCGATTGCGGCGTGTGCGAGCCGGAATGCCCGGTGGAGGCCATTCTTCCGGAGTCTGACGAGATGCTCAAATGGGTGGAGCTCAACCGCGAATATGCCGCCAAATGGCCCAATATCACCGTGAAGAAGCCCGGCCCGGCCGATGCCGACAGCCATAAGGGCGAGGCGGGCAAGTTCGAAAAATACTTCAGCCCGGCGCCCGGCGGCAGCTGATTCGACAAAAACCGGCCTTCCTACAACTAATTCCTTTTTTTTTCGTTAATTTTGTGGTATGTTGATGCTCGTTTTAACCAAGCACGCTACCTAATGGTGTGTTTTGTATAAACATATACCAGATGTAGTTAACCGATGCGTAATTTTGCATCACTTCTACCATAAGGGATCAAACTATGAGCAAGAAGTCAGCAAAGAAAAAAATAGCTAAAAAATCCGTAACGGGAAAAAAAGTCGCTGTAAAAGCGAAGAAAAAGGTTGTTAAGCCGTCGGTTAAGAAGAAAGCCATCGTGAAGCAGGTAAAGAAGCCCGCTCCGGCCAAGAAAATAGCCGCCAAAAAACCCGTCGCTAAAAAACCGATCGCCAAGCCGGTTGTCGTAAAAAGCAAAGTGAAAAACAAGGTGGTTGCCAAGCCCGTGGCAAAGCCGGTTGCAAAACCCGTCATTGCCAAGAAAGCGCCGGACCTCAAAGTCGTGGTCCAGCCGAAAATATTATACAAGGTCGGCAACTACGTGGTGTATCCGACGCACGGCGTCGGCAAGATCATGGCTGAAGAAACCCAGATGATCGGCGATATCGAGCTGCGCATGCTGGTCATCTCGTTCGAGAAAGACAAGATGACCCTACGCGTGCCGGTCTCGCGCGCCGGTGCTGCCGGTTTGCGTCCGATCAGCGGCGTCGAGCAGATGAAAAAAGTATTCATCACGCTGAGGAGCAAAGCCAAGATCAGCCGCGGCATGTGGTCGCGCCGTGCCCAGGAATACGAAACCAAGATCAATTCCGGCAACATCATCTTCATCTCGGAAGTCGTCCGCGACCTCCATCAGAATGTCGATCAGTCGGAACGCTCTTATTCCGAGCGCATGATCTATGAATCGGCGCTCGCGCGCCTGGTAGGCGAATTGGCCGCTGCCGAAGGCACCGACCATAAAACCGCTACCGACAAGCTGATGAAGCTCCTGCGCGCCAAGGTCGCGGCTGCGAATGCAGCGGCTGCCGAAGCGGCGAAAGAAGCGGCTTAAGAAAAATCGAAATGACAAGAAAAAGCGGCCTTCGGGCCGCTTTTTTTTACAAGTAAGATAGATTATGAAAACAGCCGTGTTAAATAAAGCCTCTTTAACGAATTTCATTAAATATCTGCGTATTCTTGCAGGCGTAGGAGGATCTCCCAGTGAAAATTTTGAGCAGGATTTCTTTGCATTGCCTGCTGGAGAACAAAGAATTGCATGTATCGTAGCTCCTATTATGTCAAGAGCCTTCGATAAGGTTGCAACCACTCTTGAATCCAGGCAGACCCTAACGCATGGCGAGTTTGAATCAATGACAATGGCTGCGGTGAATGCTGAAACCAGGCAGTTTTCTTTAAATACAAGAAACGAAAAAATTCTAATTGAATTATCACGGTTGGTAAGAGAACAATCTCCTGAATCAAAAGCACTGTTAGAAGAAGGAGAAGCATATATACAGGAGCGATATCCTGATGCATCTATCCAACAAAGAGCCAGTCTAGCATTGGTACAAAAATCAGTAGGCGCGACTCGACAGATGTTTGATAGTATTTCGAGCGTTTTTAATGAAATTGCCGGGGAGCAAGCTCATCAACCGCCCCCTGGCGACCACCCCTCAAGGACCCGTTTCAAGAAACGAAAATAATTAGGCCGTTTTTTGTGGTTGTCATAATTCTTTCACATTACTTAGCCCCTGGAATGACTTATAATTAGCCCATGCTAAAGACATTGACGCTTTATCCCAAAGAAAAACCGACCATTCTCAACAAGTAGATGGCCATAGGTGGTTTGCTCGGCTCCCTGTTCGGCCCAATTTTCGGGACGGCGGCGGGCATGATGATCGGCGGATTCATCGGCAAAAACCGCATGGAAGTCGAGACTACCCAGGGCCGTAAAGTCAGCGATACGCCCTCATTTTGGAATAAGGACACGTTGCTTGGCGGGCTTATCGGCCTGGTTTCGGGCGGACTGGTGGGAATGGTGATCGCCGCCGCCGGAATAGCGATTGCAGCCTCGGGAGGTCCGATAGCAGGGCTTTCGCTCGCGGCTGCCGGATTGCTCGCCGGAACCGCGGTGGCGACTTTTGCCGGCGCCGTCATCGGCGGCAAACACGGGCAAAAACGCCTGCTGGACGATTACCGCCAGGCGGCGTTGCAGGAGCAGCAACGGCAACCGGCAGCGACGCCGGATTTCAGCGTCGAGCTCGATATGCAACCCGGCAAAAGCTTCGCGCAAGACATCGAACTTCAGCGCAAGCAAGCGGCAACGCAAAGAACGCTATAACTCACGCCACCTTCCGGCCCTTTTTCAGCATCGGCTTCAAATATTCGCCGGTGACGCTTTCCTTGTGTTTGGCGATGTCTTCCGGCGTGCCGCTGGCGACGATCCGGCCGCCTTTATTGCCGCCGCCGGGGCCGATATCTAGTATCCAGTCGGAGGTCTTGATGACGTCGAGATTATGCTCGATCACCAGCACCGTGTTGCCGGCATCGACCAGCGTATGCAGCACGCCAAGCAGCTTCTTGATGTCGTCGCTATGCAACCCGGTGGTCGGCTCGTCGAGAATATAGAGCGTGCGGCCGGTGGCGCGCTTGGACAGTTCCTTGGCAAGCTTGATGCGCTGCGCCTCGCCGCCGGAAAGCGTCGTCGCCGACTGGCCGATGGCTATATAGCCGAGCCCGACCTCCTGCAGCGCCACGAGCTTTTCGCGGATGGAAGTCTGCGCGGTGAAAAACGCCGCGCCCTCATCGACGGTCATCGCCAATACTTCGGAAATCGATTTGTCCTTATATTTGATGTCGAGCGTCTCGCGGTTATAGCGTTTGCCGTGGCAGACGTCGCATTTGACATAGACGTCGGGCAGGAAATGCATCTCGATTTTGATGAGCCCGTCGCCCTGGCAGGCCTCGCAGCGCCCGCCCTTGACGTTGAACGAGAAACGCCCGGCCTGATAGCCGCGCGCTTTGGCTTCGGGCAGCGCCGCGTACCAGTCGCGGATGGGGGTGAAGGCGCCGGTATAGGTGGCCGGGTTCGAGCGCGGCGTGCGGCCGATGGGCGACTGGTCGATCTCGATGATCTTGTCGATGAACTCGAGGCCCGAGATGCTGTCATGCGCGCCGGGCATGTCGCGGCTGCCATGCATGCGTTTGGCGATGGCCTTGTAGAGCGTCTCGATCACCAGCGACGACTTGCCGCCGCCGGACACGCCGGTGACGCAGGTGAAGGTCGCCAGCGGAATCTCGGCCTTGACGTTTTTGAGGTTGTTGGCGCGCGCGCCGTTGATGACGATTCTTTTTGTCTTGTGAATCGGGCGGCGCGTTTCCGGCACGGCGATGAATTTCGCGCCGCTTAGATATTGCCCGGTCAGGCTGTTCTTGGTGTTCATCACCTGCTGCGCCGTGCCCTGGGCGACGATATGCCCGCCATGAATGCCGGCGCCGGGGCCGATATCGATCAGATGGTCGGCATGGCGCATCGTGTCTTCGTCATGCTCAACGACGATTACGGTGTTGCCAAGGTCACGCAGGTGCCGCAGCGTGTGCAACAGGCGCGCATTGTCGCATTGATGGAGGCCTATCGATGGTTCATCCAATACATAGAGCACGCCGGAAAGCCCGGAGCCGATCTGCGAGGCGAGGCGGATGCGCTGCGATTCGCCGCCTGAAAGCGTGCCGGCCTCGCGCGACAGCATCAGGTAATCGAGCCCGACATTCATCAGGAATTTGAGCCGCTCGCAAATTTCCTTGAGGATCTTCTCGGAAATCTGCTGGTGCTTTTTGGAAAGTTTTTTCTCCAGCCTGGCGAACCAGTCATGCGCGGCGGTGATGGTAAAATGCGTTACCTCGCCGATATGCAGCCCGTCGATCTTGACGCAAAGCGATTCCGGCTTGAGGCGAAAGCCCTTGCAGGTTTCGCAGGGATGCTCGTTCTGGTATTTGGCGAATTCCTCGCGCACATTGTCGCTGGTCAGCTCGCGGTAGCGCCGCTCCAGGTTGGGGATGACGCCCTCGAACGGTTTTTGCACGGTAAAATGGCGCGAGCCGTCATTATAGGTCATGCGCACTTCTTCGTCGCCGGAGCCGTGGAGAATGATGTGCCGCACTTTTTCCGACAGCTCCTTAAACGGCGTATGCAGGCTGAACTGAAAATGCTTCGCCAGCGATGCCAGCGCATCCTGGAAAAACCGCGTATTGCCCGCCCACGGCATTCCGCCCCACGGCACGATGGCGCGGTCGGCCAGTGTCTTATTGCGGTCGGGAATAATCAAGTCGACGTCGAATGCCGATTGCGTTCCCAGCCCGTCGCAGGCCGGGCAGGCGCCATACGGGCTGTTGAAGGAAAACAGCCGCGGCTCGATCTCCGACAGGGTGAAGCCGCTTACCGGACAGGCAAACTTGCTGGACATGGTGAAGGTAACGGGTAACGGGTTACGGGTTACAGATTTATTTTTATCTGTGTCCTGTTTTCCGTTACCTGTTACCTCTACTCGAACCAGTCCTTCTCCCAGCCCCAGCGCCGTCTCGATGGAATCCGCCAGCCGGTTGCCCAGTTCTTTATTGACCACGATGCGGTCGACGACCACTTCGATTTCGTGTTTCTTGTTTTTATCCAGTGTCGGCAATTCGTCGGCTTCGTAGAGCTTGCCGTTGATCTTGAAGCGTTGAAAACCCTTCTTTTTAAGCTCGGCGAATTCCTTGCGGTACTCGCCCTTATGGCCGCGCACTACCGGCGCCAGCAGCATGAGCTTCGTGCCTTCGGGCAATTCCATGACGCGGTCGACCATCTGCGACACGGTCTGGCTCTCGATAGGCAGGCCGGTGGCGGGCGAATAGGGAATGCCGATGCGGGCATAGAGCAGGCGCAGGTAATCGTAGATTTCGGTGACGGTGCCGACCGTCGAGCGCGGGTTGCGCGAGGTGGTTTTCTGGTCGATGGCAATGGCCGGCGAAAGCCCGTCGATGGATTCGACGTCGGGCTTGTCCTGGATGTTGAGGAACTGGCGGGCATAAGACGACAGCGACTCGACATAGCGGCGCTGGCCCTCGGCGTAAATCGTGTCGAACGCCAGGCTGGATTTGCCGGATCCGGACGGGCCGGTGATGACCACCAGCTTGTTGCGCGGAATCTCGACGTCGATATTCTTGAGGTTATGTTCCTTGGCGCCGCGGATGGTGATGTATTCGTCTTTTTTCATGGATTCCCTTGTTTTTTTAAAGCGGCGGATGGTATCAAATAATCGCTGGCGTGTAACGTACTTTTACGCTTATATGGTGCGGAATTAATATTTTTTAAAGAGATCTAATGCCGCCCACCGCCGCCATAGACAGAAACAGCATTATCGCTGAGCTAAGAACGCGCGGCAGGCAGCTTGGCCGTGAGGGAATGACCCTCCTGATTAATAAGGCAGGAGTAAGCGGCGGCGATCCAGGTTCTGAAATGCCGCCCGTCAATCATCAGGCAGGCGAGTTTGGAAGCTTTGAAATGTCCTGGCCTTTGGCGGGCGGCGGTTTGCCGGAAATGATTAGAGACTACCTGATGCAGGAAGGAATCATTACCAGCACCGTAGCCGCTACCAGCTACACTGGCCGTACGGCTTGCCTGCAGTTAAGCAGCCCGCAACAGGTTGCGGCGGTGAAGGCATTATTTGAAGAGGCGGGGTTCTGGGAACATATCGCCATGGTGGATATTAACAGGTCGCGCATCCCCAACCTGCTTGAGAATCCCTTTGCCAGCAAAGCGAGAAAATAATACAACAACCGATACGATTAACCTAAGAGAGGACATAATATGGCAGGCAGCGTAAATAAAGTGATTCTGGTGGGAAATCTGGGACGCGACCCGGAAGTGCGCTCAACGCAAGACGGCCGCGAAATCGCCAACCTGGCGATCGCCACCTCGGAATCGTGGAAAGATAAAAGCACCGGCGAGCGCAAGGAAAAAACCGAGTGGCACCGCGTGGTGATCTTCTCGGAAGGGCTGGTTGGCATCGCCAAGAATTACCTGAAAAAAGGCTCGAAAGTCTATGTTGAAGGCCAGCTGCAAACGCGCAAATGGACCGACAAGGAAGGCCAGGAGAAATATTCCACGGAAGTGGTGCTGCAAGGCTTCGGCGCGACGTTGACCATGCTCGATAGCAAAGGCAGCAGCGGTGGCAGCAACGATAATGCGAGCTACAACCAGGACCGCGCCCCGGCGCCCGCTTCCAAACCCGCCGCCGAACTGCTCGACGACGAGATTCCGTTTTAGTCTCTTTTTCGCCGGATTATGAGCATCATCACGGATGTAAGAACGCTGGCGATCATGCTATCCGCCTTTGTTCTGGCCGTGCTATGCATTTTGCCCGGCACGCGTGAGATTTTTCCTTTCTGGCTTATCGCTTCGGGTATGCATATCGCAGGCACGCTGTTTCACGAGCTGGGGCATAGCCTGTTTTTCTGGCTGGCGGGCATGCCATCTATTCCCATGATTTTTACGCTCTTCGGCGCCGACCAGGCTGGCGGCATGGCCATGACGTTTGAGCGCAGCTGGCTGTTGCAATGGCTGATGTTCGCGGCGCTCGGCGGTTTCTGTTACTGGATAAGGCATCATTGGGAGCGCATGTTCATTCCCGCCGTGCTTTTCTCGCTCGTCGTCGCGGCGCTGGCCTTTACGCCGTACTACAAGGTGCTGCCGCTTTTCATGGGCCATGGCAGCGCGATTGTCATGGGCGGATTTTTCCTGTTCAGGGCGTGGATTTACCTCGATGCGAGAAACGCTTTCGAGCGTTGGCTGAACGCATTTTTCGGCGCGTTCCTGGTATTATACAACATGCATTTCAGCTATAAGCTCATCGCCGAAGACGGCGCGCTGGCGCGTTACAGCGAGCATGTGGCGTTCGGCATCGGCCATAATGACTTTGTGAAAATAACCCACATTCTTCCTGTAAGTGTCCAGGGCGTCGCCGCCATCGCCATCTGCTTATGTCTGGCGGCGCTTGTGTTGTCAGCATGGTTGGCCGTGTTGCTGCGCAACGATTTCCCCGACAGCTACGAAACGCTTTAGCGGTAGATGACTACCGTTCCAGCGATGTAATCGTGCAGCGCGCGTTTCCTGGGCGTAAAAGCCGCCATCACATAGCCCATCAATAAAATGAGAGTTGAAATGAGATGCCCAACCTCTCTAAAAATTGCTCGAAACAGCCCGACTCTCTCGTAATCTTTAGTGGCCACCATGATGCCTACCACCTTTTTGCCGAGCGTGCCCTGCATTGGGGAAGCTGTGAGGATAATGTTGTAAAGAATAAACAGAAGAGAAAACAATAAATTGATGAGGCTGTCGTCTTCCTTCGCAGTATCATTTTCCAAGCTTGCAGTCATTTCCTGCACAAAAGCAGCATCCGGGAATAATTTAATAATCAAGACGAAGAAAATAGTTCCCATGACTAGTAAAAAAATACCGTCCAGTATCACGGCGGCTAATCTGATCCAAAAGCCCGCAGGGCGTGGCTGATACATAGTTGCATTCATGGCAAACCCTTTCCATTGGTTATCGGATTTTCCGATTTATAACAGCAAGGTATTGAGAAAGATTTAATGATTGCGGGCAGCGGTTACGCGCGTTCCTTAAGATGGACGGTCACGTCCTGCCGCGCTCGGCGAAGATCATGGAAGATTGGCGGGCGCTTTGCCTGCAGATGTCTTTTATCGCCTGGACGGCGCCGTCTATGTGTTTGTTTTCGATGCTGTAGGTAAATACATAACGGCCGCCGAAGTAGTCTTTCATTTTCTCTTTGTCGAATGTCTGATTGAACCCTTCGCCATCCTCCGTTCGCCTGACTGCCTTCAATTGCCGTTTTTCCGCATTTTCAAACAGCTCATAGGCGCTATCGAGTGTGGAAGCGACGATACGAACGCCGTTTTTTATAAAAATCTGATCGAGCTGCTCTTTAAGTTGTGCCCTGTCTAATGGCGCAAGATCTTCTTCCGCCAACGGCTGCACTTCTATTTTTATAGTAAAGATGGGCTTTTTTTTAAGTTCTTCTTTATTGATCGTGATTTCTACGTCTTCTTTTCCACCATCCTGAGAACGACGAACAACCTGCGTCCATTTCCGGTCTAAGAAACCCTTATTATTGACGACGCCACATTCAATGTCGCAATAGCAGTCGAAAAGCAGCATGGGAATCAATCTCTCGGCAGCTGCCGGCGTTTGCGGTCGGGGCGAACTTTGCGTTTCTGCTTGAAGTCGGCCAGGCGCTTGCCGACATACTCGCTGACGACGTTGCCCATATCTTCCTCGACGCCGCGATAGTAATGATCGGCGCCGGCGATGAGCTGATAGTCGACCTGCGTGCCGAGCTTATGGGCGAGCTTGCTGACCACTTCTTCCGAAACTACATCGTCCTTATCGCCCTGGGTGATGAGGCCGGCGGCGGGGCAGGGGGAGAGAAAAGAAAAATCATAGAGATTAGCGGGCGGCGAAACGGCGACGAAGCCTTCCAGTTCGGGGCGGCGCATCAGCAGTTGCAGCGAGATCCAGGCGCCGAAAGAAAATCCGGCGATCCAGCAGGTGGGCGCATCGGGATTTTGTTGTTGCAGCCAGTCCAGCGCGGTGGCCGCATCCGACAGCTCGCCGACGCCTTCGTCGTATTTTCCCTGCGATTTGCCGACGCCGCGGAAATTGAACCGCAGCACGGAAAAGCCGTTCTGGGCAAAAATATGATAGAGCCGGTAAACCAGCTTGTTATTCATGGTGCCGCCGTAAAGCGGGTGGGGATGCAGCACCAGCACGATCGGCGCGCCTTTATGATCGCTATGGTGATAACGGCCTTCGATGCGGCCTTCGGAACCGTTAATAATGATTTCTGGCATGGTGTGTACGTTTTTTACTTGTAATAGGAACGTTTACATTGATCGGAATGGCGCGATATATTACCCTGACCTATCAATTAGGTGCGTAGTTATATTGAATTTGGTGGTCAATGTTCAAGAGAATAATAGATGACGTCGATTCCGTTTTCGCCCGCGACCCGGCCGCCCGCTCGCGCCTGGAAATATTCCTGTGCTATCCCGGCATCCACGCGCTAATATTTCATAGATTATCCAATTGGTTATGGAGGGGTGGCTTCAGGCTGTTCGGCCGGTTTATTTCCGGCATCGGCCGTTTTCTGACCGGCATCGAGATTCATCCCGGCGCGTCCATCGGCCGGCGATTTTTCATCGATCACGGCATGGGGGTGGTCATCGGCGAAACCTCGACCATCGGCGACGACGTTACCATTTATCATGGCGTGACGCTGGGCGGGACGTCGCTGCGCAAGGAAGTCCGCCATCCGCAGATCGGTAACGGCGTCATTATCGGGGCGGGGGCGAAACTGCTCGGGCCGATAAAGATCGGCGATTTCGCGCGGATCGGCAGCAATGCCGTGGTGGTCAAGGACGTGGAGCCCGACCAGACGGTGGTGGGCGTGCCGGCGCGCGCCGTGACCGCCCAAAGCGCCGTCCACGATCATGGGTTCGAGCCTTACGCCGCCTCGCCGGGCGAGGATACCGACCCGATGTTTAAAATCATCAGCCAGATGCAGCAAACGGTCGACCTGTTGCAGCGGCGCGTGACGGAACTGGAAGGCGACGACGCCTCGCTGCTTGACAGCGCCAGAAAATGGGAACCCAAATGATATTAGGAACCAAAGCGCGTTACGCGGTCATGGCCATGGTCGAGCTGGCCGGGCGCGATCCCGAAAAACCGGTGACGCTGGCGCAACTGGCCCTGTCGCAGGAAATCACCGTGCCCTATCTCGAGCAGATTTTCAGCAAATTGAAACATCGCGGGTTGGTCGTTTCGGTGCGTGGGCCGGGCGGCGACTATGTGCTGGCGCATAGCGCCGACGATACCCGCATTTCCGACATTATCGAAGCGGTGGAAGAGCCGATCAAGATGACGCGCTGCGAGAACCATGCGGGCGAGGGTTGCCTGAGCAAAAAAACGCGCTGCCTGACGCACGATTTATGGGATGGGCTAGGCAAGCAAATTTACGGCTATCTGCACGGCATTTCTCTGGCCGACGTGCGCAGCGGCAAGCTTAAGTCAGGCCGAGTTCCCGATTTTCAAGCGGCGCGGCCGTCATCGTCTCCAGCGTAGAGAAAAAAAACGTCTGGTAAAGCCTGCCGTCGGTAATTTCGCTGCCCCAGCCCGCCGCGCCGCTATGCGGAACGCTGCCGCGATGCAGGATCAGCCGGTTATAGACGTTGGCGTAGCTATCGACCAATTGCCAGTTTTCCTTGGGCGTAAACCGCTCTTCGTTATTGCCCGATTTATTTTGCCAGGTGAACAGGCCGGTATTATGCGGCGCATGTTTATTGAGATAAATAATCCCCGCCCAGCCATCGGCGCCCGCTGCGTTCCACGGATCACCTTCGGTGTGATTATGCACCGCTTCGCCCAGCTCTTGCGGATGGTGTTTGACATGGAAAGCGCAGTTCCACCAGGCGCTGCGCGGCTGTTTCTCATAGCCGGGGGCGGGCAGCCCCAGCGCATCGGTCGGAAAGCTCAGCTGCCATTTTTTCAGGTCGATGCGCTCGCCGGTGAGGAATTCGAGCTTGGCGATAAGCGCCTCCGACGATTTAAACGGGCATTGGGTTGCTTCCTTGAACCGGCTGGTGCGCCATAAGATAGTATTTGGATTGTTGGGGGATTTATTGTACGGGGTACAATAATTTTGCGTCATGGCGTAGCGCGCCACCGCGTCGGGCTCGGCATAAAAATCGTCGGCAATGATGATGTTTCGTTTCATGACTATGTTCTATATAATAACCCGTTTGGATTTGAAATCACAATGAGCAGCCCGATCTATCTCGACTATAACGCCACCGCACCCGTTCGCCCCGAGGTGCTGGCCGCCATGCACGAAATCTTGCAGCAACCGGCGAACCCGTCCTCGGTGCATCGTTTTGGCCGGGAAGCGAAGAAACACCTGGAAAACGCCAGAAAAACCATCGCCGATGCCGTCAGCGCCTTTGTCAACGAGGTCATTCTCACCGCCTCCGCCACCGAGGCGAATGCCCTGGCGCTGCGTGGGTTTCCTGGACGGCGCGTGCTGGTAAGCGCGGTGGAGCATAGTTCGGTACTTAAGGTAACGGGAAGCAGGAAACAGGACACGGAAAATGCATCATCACCTGTAACCTGCAATCTGTTACCTGTTACCTCGTTCGGCGTCGTTGATCTGAATGCGCTCAGGTTAATGCTTTCCGAAAACACGCAGCCGGCATTGGTCTCGGTGATGCTGGCCAATAACGAAACCGGCGTTATACAGCCGATTGCCGAACTGGCGGCCATTTGCAAAAAATATGATGCGCTGCTGCATTGCGACGCCGTGCAGGGCTTGGGAAAAATCCCGGTAGATTTCGGGTTGCTCGGTTGCGATATGATGACGATTTCGCCTCATAAATGCGGCGGGCCGGTGGGCGCGGCAGCGTTGGTCATTAAGCAAAACCTGGCGATTGCGTCCTTGCTTACCGGCGGCGGCCAAGAGCTTGGACGACGGGCGGGAACGGAAAATTTGGCTGCCATTATCGGCTTCGCCAGGTCGGTTCAGTTAACTGACTTATCGCATATGAAACGCCTGCGCGGCTGGCTGGATGCGATGGAAACAGCCGTTGCCTCACAAGGCGGCATCGTATTCGGCAAAGCCGTTTCCCGCCTGCCCAATACCAGTTGTATCGCCATGCCGGGCGTGTCAAGCGAAGTTCAGCTGATGAATTTCGACCTTCAGAACATCGCCATTTCCGCCGGTTCCGCCTGCTCATCGGGAAGAATCGAGGTTTCCCATGTGCTTGCCGCCATGTGCATAGATAAGGGGTTGGCCGGCAGCGCTATTCGTGTCAGCGGCGGCTGGCAAACCACTCAGGAACATGTTAAAATATTTAGTGAAAACTGGCAAAACACCTATGCCAGGCTGGGAAAAGCTGATATAAGAATTTCCTCGGCTAATAGTTGATTAAATTACTCGGACATACTATATTATTATCATGAAAAACGCTGCCAACAGCAATTTGAAGTTCCCGATTTACCTGGATTATCAGGCCACCACGCCGATGGATCCGCGCGTGCTCGACAAAATGCTGCCTTATTTCACCGAAAAATTCGGCAATCCGCATTCGCGCAGCCATAGTTACGGCTGGGAGACAGAGGCGGCTTGCGAGCTGGCGCGCAGCCAGGTTGCGCAGCTCATCGGCGCCACCGAGAAGGAAATCGTCTTCACCTCCGGCGCCACCGAGTCGAATAATATCGCGATTAAGGGCATGGCGCATTTCTACAAAGACAAGAAAAACCATATCATCACGCCGGTCACCGAGCATAAATGCGTGCTCGATTCGGCGCGCCATCTCGAGCAGGAAGGCTTCGAAGTCACCTACCTGCCGGTACAAAAAAACGGGTTGATCGATCTGGACGTCCTGCGCGCGGCGATAAAGGAAAATACGCTGATGGTGTCGGTGATGGCAGTCAATAACGAGATCGGCGTCATCCAGCCGCTCGCCGAAATCGGCAAGCTCTGCCGCGAGAAAGGCGTGTTTTTCCATACCGACGCGGCGCAGGCTTTCGGCAAAATTCCGCTCGACGTCGAGGCGATGAATATCGATTTGATGAGCATCTCGGGACACAAGATTTACGGGCCCAAAGGCATCGGCGCGCTGTATGTGCGCCGCCGGCCGCGCATCCGCCTGGAAGCGATATTCTCCGGCGGCGGCCAGGAGCGCGGCTTCCGCTCGGGCACGCTGCCGACGCCGCTGGTCGTGGGTTTGGGCGAGGCGGCGCGCATTGCCAAGGAAGAAATGGGCAAGGACGCCCTGCATGTGCGCAAGCTCTACAACAAATTCCTCACCGAGATTCTCGACGGCGTAAAAGACGTCTATCTCAACGGCGACCGCGAGGCGCGCTGGCCCGGCAACATCAATCTGAGCTTCGCTTACGTCGAAGGCGAATCGATGATCATGGCGATCAAAGACCTGGCCGTATCGAGCGGCTCGGCCTGCACGTCGGCGTCACTGGAACCGAGCTATGTATTGCGCTCGATCGGCGTCGGCGAAGAGCTGGCGCATACCTCCATCCGCTTCGGCGTCGGCCGGTTCACTACCATGGAAGAGGTGGAATTTGCGATCAATCTGGTTAAAAATTCCATCGACAAGCTGCGCGAAATGAGCCCTCTATGGGAAATGGTGCAGGAAGGCGTGGATATATCGAAGATTGAATGGGCGGGACATTAGAAAGAGAGCACTATGACGACAAAAGACCAATTAATTGAAGCGATAGGTAAAAAAATTGCAGCCTCACAAGATGCCTGCGAATTACTGGAAGAAGATGCACATGAAGGCGGAAAAGGGCATATTATAGCAGATGTTCGCATGGAGAGCGCTACTGAAAAACTGGCAAACGCCCTTATCGTGGCAGCGGGGGAAGCTGGCGCGATGACGGCTTTGAATAGCATGTCCATTACCGATATTACGGCTGCCTTAGAAAGTGCTATGCACAATCGTCCTGTCTCATTTGGGGTAGGAGTAAAATAGGAAAAGAGTTATGGCATATTCAGAAAAAGTAATCGATCATTACGAGAATCCGCGCAACGTGGGCTCGTTGGACAAGGGCGATAATTCCGTCGGTACCGGCCTGGTCGGCGCGCCGGCTTGCGGCGACGTGATGAAACTGCAAATCAAGGTTGACGAGAAAACCGGCATCATCCAGGACGCGAAGTTCAAGACCTTCGGCTGCGGCTCGGCCATCGCTTCGAGCTCGCTCGTCACCGAATGGGTCAAGGGCAAGACGGTGGATGAGGCGATGCAGATGAAAAACACCGAAATCGCCGAGCATCTCTCGCTGCCGCCGGTGAAGATTCATTGCTCGGTGCTCGCCGAAGACGCCATCAAGGCGGTGGTCGCCGATTATAAGAGTAAGCATGGAGCGAAGAGCGACGCCGCTTAACAAAGTCGTTAGTTGTGAGTCGTTAGTCTTTAGCGACTTACTTGACTAACGACTATCGACTAAGGACTAACGACTATTATGGCCACACCCGTCATTTCCATCTCAGATAATGCCATGTCGCGCATCCATGCGCTGCTCGACAAGCGCGGCAAGCCGTCGGCCGGCGTCAAGATCGGCGTGCGCACGCGCGGCTGCTCGGGGCTTGCTTATACGATCGAATATGCCGACGAGGTGAATAAGTTCGACGAGGTGGTGGAAAAAGACGGCGTAAAAGTGCTCATCGATCCCAAAGCGATCATGTTCCTCATCGGCACCGAAATGGATTATGTCGAGGAAAAACTCAAGAGCGGCTTCGTTTTTCGCAATCCCAATGAAAAAGGCCGCTGCGGCTGCGGCGAGTCCTTCCACGTTTAAACACGATGGCGTTTTCCGAATATTTCACCCTGCTTTCCATTTTGCCGGCGTTCGATCTTGATCTTACGATGCTCGAGACCAACTATTTCGCCGCCCAGCGCCGCTTCCATCCCGACCGCTTTGTCGGAAAGCCTGAGGCGGAGCGCATCGCAGCGCTCGAGCAATCCACTTCCGTCAACCAGGGCTACGAGACGTTAAAGGATCCCTATAAGCGCGCGCAATATCTCCTTCTGCTGCAAGGCATTTTCGTCGGCACCGAGAAGGATAACGTCAAGCCGTCCCATGAGCTGCTGACGGAAGTCATGGAGTTTCGGGAAAGCATGGAAGCAGCCAAAGCCGCGACGGAACTATATGCGCTGGCCGATGAGCTGGAGGAGATGCATCAGAGGCTCCAGCGGTTGATTTCGGTTGCCTACGGCAAGGCGCAGTGGGATAAGATGGCGCAACTGGTGCTCAAGCTGGGCTATGTGCAAAAAATCCAGCAAGATCTCACACTGCGAATGAAAAAATAGGCGATGTCCCACCTGCTGCAAATACACGAACCCGGCCAGACGCCGCTGCCGCACGAGGATACGGCGGCCGTGGGCATCGATCTGGGCACCACCCATTCGGTCGTGGCGATCGCATCGGGCGAGCGCGCCGAGGTCGTCCATAACATCCACGGCCATGCGCTGGTGCCGTCGGTGGTGTATTACGGCGAAGACGGCCTCGTCGAGGTGGGCTACCCAGCCAAGAAACGTTACGAGGCCGGGCAAAAGGGCGCTATCGCCTCGATCAAGCGACTGATGGGCCGCGGCGTCGAGGACATCAAACCGTTGCTGGGCAACATGCCTTACGAAATCGCGCAGCAAGCAGGCATCGTGCGCATCAAGGCCGGCGGGCGCGAAGTCACTGCTGTCGAAGTGTCGGCGGAGATTCTGAAAGAATTGAAAAAAAATGCCGAGCGGGCGCTGGGAAAAGAGGTGACGAAAGCCGTCATTACCGTCCCCGCCTATTTCGACGATGCCGCCCGCGCCGCCACCAAGGATGCAGCGAAATTGGCCGGGTTGGAAGTATTGCGCCTCATCAACGAACCGACGGCGGCGGCGCTGGCTTACGGGCTGGATAAGGGCGCCCAAGGCATTTATGCGATTTACGATCTGGGCGGCGGCACGTTCGACATTTCGCTGCTGAAGCTGGAGCAGGGCGTGTTCCAGGTACTCTCCACCGGCGGCGATACGGCGCTCGGCGGCGACGATTTCGATCAGGCGATTGCCGCCTGGTTGCTGGCCGAACTCAAGCTGGGCGCTACGGCATTGCGTAGCGAAGAGGTAGGCGCGCTGGTGGCGCTGGCGCGCGAAGCCAAGCACCGGCTGAGCACGGAGGAAAGCACGCTTTTGCAATACCGCGAAAAATCCATCGCCATAACGCGGCGGCATTTCGACGATCTGATTACTTTATATGTCGATAAGACGATCGCCGTCTGCACGCAGGCGCTCGCCGATGCCAAATTATCGACGGCGGACATTAAAGGCGTCGTCATGGTCGGCGGCTCGACGCGCGTGAAGCTGGTCATCGAAAGAGTAGGGGAGTTCTTCAGCAAGCCGCCGCTGACCGACGTGAACCCGGACGAAGTGGTCGCGCTCGGCGCTGCGATCCAGGCATACGGCCTTACGCAAGGCTCGGATAATCTCTTGATCGACGTCATTCCGCTGTCGCTCGGGCTGGAGACGATGGGCGGGCTTTGCGAAAAAATCATCGAGCGCAATACGCCGATTCCGGTGTCGGTATCGCAGGAATTCACGACCTATCAGGACGGCCAGACCGGGATGCAGCTGCAAATCGTCCAGGGCGAGCGCGAAATGGTCGCCGATAACCGGTCGCTGGCCAAATTCGAGCTGGCGGGTATTCCGCCGCTGCCGGCCGGGATTGCGCGCATCAAGGTGACGTTTAGCGTCGATGCCGACGGGCTACTGACCGTCTCGGCGGAGGAAAAAACCACCGGCGCGCGCCAATCCGTTCATGTCAAGCCGGCCTATGGGCTTGCACCGGAGCAGATCGAGAAAATGCTGCTCGATAGTATGCAAAACGCGCAAAAAGACATGAATGAGCGGTTGCTTGCCGAGGCGAGGGTAGAAGCCCGGCGCGCGGTCATCGAGCTGGAATCGGCGGTGAAACAGGATGGCGACCTGCTGAGCGATGCCGAGCGCAAGCAGGTCGAGCGCCAGATTGCCGTGGTGCACACCGCCGCGCAGGGCGATGACCGCGACTACATCGCCGCCGAGATGCAGGAGCTTGGCCGCATCGCCGCCGGCTTCGCCGAAAGAAGAATGGACAGGGCGATAGGCGTTGCGCTAAAAGGGGCGCATATAGACACTGTGGAGACCAAGAAACATGCCTAAGGTAATTTTCGTTTCACCCGATGGGAAAGAGCAAACCTTCGACGTGCAAAACGGCGTTTCATTGCTGGAAGTGGCGCACCGCAACGGCGTGCCGCTGGAAGGCGCCTGCGAAGGATCGCTGGCCTGCTCGACCTGCCATGTCATCGTCGCGCCCGAATGGTTCGAGAAATTGAAGCCCAGCAGCGAGGACGAGGAAGACATGCTCGACCTGGCGTTCGGCCTGACGCATACGTCGCGGCTTGGCTGTCAGATCATGATGAGCGACGCGCTCGACGGCATTCGCGTGACGCTGCCCGCCGCCACGCGCAACATGATGGTGGATAAGAAGTAGCATAGATACTCTTTGCCTAATTTAAAAAAGCCGATAGTATCCGGTAATAGCTCTCTATTATCTCAGAAGGTTTTTATGACATTGCGCAAAATGTTCGCCGCTTCCTATCCTTGGAACATCGTCGGCCTGGCGTTTCTCGCATTGGCGCTCGGGGTCGTTTTATTTTCCGGCACCTCGCCGATCAGCGAAGACACCATCAAGCAAAAACTGCAGGCGTTTTCCGAGCAGGTCGCAAGCGAAGCCATCCTGCGCGGCAAGGAAGCCAAATTCAGCTATGGCGACGTCGCCATTACCGGCTGGGGATATGACAAGCGGGCCGTCGTCACCGATGTCAGCCTGGAAATATCGGAAAAATCGACGATGGAGACCAACCGCTGGGGCATATCCACCGCGAAGATGGTGATTACGCCCGACCCGTCGGTTGCCGAGCGGTTGTTTTTTACCTTTCCGGAGCCGATGAACGTCATTGCCAACAGCCAGCTCAAGAGCACGGTGAGCTTTTCGTCGCCGCTGCTTTATACTTTCTATGACGGCTCCTTGAAATCGCCGCGCGTGTTCGCGCATGAAATACGCCTGCCGGAAAAAATCATTTCCACGCCCGCCAGGAATGTCGATGCATCGGCTTCACCGGCAAAACCGCTGATTGTCACGCTGGATAAGGACTCGCTGATAAGCCTGCGCAGCCATCCCGATTCCGGCGCGCATGAAATCCGCTACGGGTTCAACAACGTCAACATCGTGTTCGAGGACAATTCGGAGATAAACATCGCCGCGCTTAACAGCACGCTCAACGAATCGCCGGCCCAAGGCAATCGCACGAACGGCGAATACACGCTTTCCGTTACCGATATCATTCATCGCGGCGCGACAACGAACAATCCGTATAGCATGCAAGTCGAGCTTTCCTACGAAAGCGACAGGCCGCAAGCCGGAAAGCCGCTTACGAGCATGGACATCAAGCTCGGCCGGTTCGCGATCATGAACGATGATTTCAAGCTGCAGGCCAAAGGCAACGTGTCGTTAACGGCTGACGATCCGCTGCCCTACGGCAATGTCGACATGGAAATTATCAATGCCGGTAAATTCTTAGCCAGCGAGTTATTGCCGGATATGTTGCGGCCGGCCATCACCAGCCTGTTGGAAAAAACCAACGGCGCCGAGGCGGTGGCTGCCGGTCGGATTTCCGTGCCGCTCAAGCGCGAGAAAAATGGCGTGTTTTACATCGGCGACAGCACGTTCGAGGAGCTCACCGCCGCCATCGTCTCCGACCTGCTGAAGCCTCCGGCGGCAGCGCCGGCCGAGCCGGCAACTCCCATAACCGAAGAGCCGGAGATTTCAGTGCCGTCGGCGCCTGCCGCAGAGGAAGCGATACCGGAAACCCCAAAAGAACCGACCGATGTCAACTAAAGCCCATCCGCTGCCCGAATGGGATTTGGGAGATTTTTACAAGGAACCCAAATCGCCCGCAATCGTCAGGGATTTTGCCCAGGGCGAAAAACTCTGCGCCGATTTCAAGAAGCGCTATGAAGGCAAGATAGCCAAGCTCACCGGCGATCAGCTGGCGACCGCAATCAAGGAATATGAAGCGATCCAGGAGCTGCTCGGCAAGCTCGGCTCCTATGCCTCGCTGCTCTTTGCCAAGAACATGACCGAGCCCACGCGCGCGCAGTTTTACCAGAATACGTCCGAGAAAATCACCACACTGTCGTCGCAGATTTTGTTTTTCACGCTCGACCTCAATAAGCTCTCCGACAAGGAGATGAAGGAAAAACTTTCTTCGCCTGCGCTCAAGAAATATGCGCCGTGGCTGCGTGATCTGCGCGCCTTCAAGCCCTACCAGCTTTCCGACGAGCTGGAGAAAATGCTGCACGAAAAATACGTGTCGGGCCGCGCGGCGTGGAACCGGCTGTTCGACGAGACCATCGCCGGCCTGCACTTTCCTTATGGCAAGGAAAGCCTCACTGAGCCGCAGATTTTCGAGAAGCTTTCCAGCACCGATGGAAGCGTGCGTAAAAAAGCGGCGTTGGCGATAGGCGAAGTGTTCAAGGAAAAAGCGCCGCTCTTTGCGCTCGTCACCAACACGCTGGCTAAAGATAAGGAGATCGAGGATAAGTGGCGCGGGTTCAAGCAGCCGATTTCCTCGCGTAATTTGAGCAACTATATCGAGGACGAGGTGGTGGATGCGCTGGTGGCGGCGGTGCGCAAGAGCTATCCCGACCTTTCTCACCGTTACTATAAATTGAAAGCCAAATGGTTTGGCAAGAAGCAGCTCGATTACTGGGACCGCAACGCGCCGGTGCCCGGCGACGACGACCGCAAATACGGCTGGGACGAATCGCGCGAGCTGGTGCTTTCGTCTTACGCGCAATTCTCGCCCGCGCTTGCCAAATGCGGCAAGATGTTCTTCGACAAGCCGTGGATCGATGCGGCGGTCACTCCCGGCAAGTCGCCGGGCGCGTTTGCGCATCCGACCGTGCCTTCCGTGCATCCGTATCTGCTGGTCAATTTCCAGGGACGCTCGCGCGACGTGATGACGCTGGCGCATGAGCTGGGCCACGGCGTGCACCAGGTATTCTCGGCCAAGCAAGGCGCGCTGCTGTGCGATACGCCACTGACCCTGGCCGAAACCGCCTCGGTATTCGGCGAGCAGCTTACCTTCCGCGAGATGGTGCGGCGGGAAAAAAATCCCAAGGCGCGCAAACGCCTGATCGCCTCCAAGGTCGAGGACATGCTCAACACCGTCGTGCGCCAGATCGCTTTCTGCGATTTCGAGCGCAAGCTGCACGCCGAGCGCCGTCAGGGCGAGGTCACGGTCGAGCGCATCTGCCAGATATGGATGGAGGCGCAGGCCGAAAGCTTAGGCCCGGCCATCAAGCTCGAAGGAAATTATAAATATTTCTGGACCTACATCCCGCATTTCATCCATACGCCGTTTTACGTCTACGCCTATGCGTTCGGCGATTGTCTGGTGAACTCGCTCTACGCGGTGTACCAGAAAGGCAAAGTCAAAGACTTCGAGAAAAAATACCTCGCCATGCTCGAAGCCGGCGGCACGTTGCGCCACAAGGAGCTGCTCGCGCCCTTCGGCCTGGACGCCAGCAACCCCGATTTCTGGCAGCAGGGGCTGGACATTATTTCGGCGATGATCGACGAGTTGGAGTAATTTCTAACGGCCTCGCGGGGATTGACCGGGTTTATCGCCGCCCACCGCCGCTTCCGCCAGATGTTGCCTTAATGCCGCTACCAACGTCGGCTCGACGGGAATAAGAAAAGGTTGAATCTCATCGAAAGTGGCACCTTTTTCATCATTTCCTAATCTGATTGCATTATAGGGCAGGCGGTGAATCATGATAGGCTCGAAGAGCTGGGCATCTATCGGCGTTTTTGAGCCGTCGGTGACTGCAACAGCCATGCTTAGCCCCGCAAACTGAGAACGGGGCAGGTGCGTAACAAAATGCGTAATGCGGTCGCCCTTGACGACAAATCCGTAATCCTCCGTTCCCCACATTTTGGAAGCATACATGATGGCGATCGCGCCATCGTCATGAGGATATTTTTTGATGGTCATTTATGTCCCCGGAAATTTGTATGTCGGCGGCGGATCATCTGGGCGGGCGCGCGATTGCCAGCTTCCGGGCGGTTTGCCTTGGTGCGTCAGGTAATCTTCAAGCGCGCGTATTCCTTCCTGTAACATTTGCTCTAACCCTATGCCGACTTCCGCAAAATCATGCCCCTTGGCTTCAAAATGCGTAAGTGCCTGCTCAGAATTCATGCCGCGGTTGAGCTCAATCAATTGCGCTATCGTCATGGGCTTGCGTAGCGGCGCGATCGTCCAGGTTCTTTCGTCAATCACCGTCTCTTCGGCACATTCGAGCAGATAATTGAAATACGGCGTGTTGTCGCCTGCCTGTATGGCTGCGCGCAGACCCGTTATATACTTGCTTTGCGGATACTCGCCTAGAATGCGGTGCGTAACGTGGTCGCCATCCACAATGAAGCCGGACCTGCTTGCAGACGAATCTACATCGTAGAAAATAAAAGCGGTTTTGCCGTCTCCAAGATCGTGGCGTTCGATGGGCATGGGCTGCGTGCTCGTAAAGTGCTGTTTTACCGGAATCCATCATAGCGTTATTTGGTTAAAATATTAACAATTAACCGGCTGTATCGCAAACGCTATTTTTCATAAAAAATCGCCTCTATTCTATTGATCCCTCGGCCTAATCTGCTACAAAAAGACATCCGATTAATCTGCCTTAAAAGAGAGCATCCCGTGACCGACAATAACGCCATCAACAGCCAGGAACTTTTGCCCGTTTCCATCGAAGCGGAAATGAAAAAATCGTATCTCGATTACGCGATGAGCGTGATCGTCTCGCGCGCCATTCCCGACGTGCGCGACGGTTTGAAGCCCGTGCATCGGCGCATCCTGTTCGGCATGCTGGAGCTGGGCTGCGAATATAATAAGCCTTACAAAAAATCTGCGCGCATCGTCGGCGACGTGATGGGTAAATACCATCCGCATGGCGACTCGGCGATTTACGACGCGTTGGTGCGCATGGCGCAGCCATTCTCGATGGAGCTGATGCTGGTCGACGGCCAGGGCAATTTCGGCTCGATGGACGGCGATAATGCGGCGGCGATGCGCTATACCGAATCGCGCCTGTCGAAAGCCGCGCATGCATTGCTTGCCGACATCAATATGGATACGGTGGACTGGCAGGAAAATTATGACGGCTCCGAAAAAGAGCCGATCGTGCTGCCGGCGGCGTTTCCGAATATATTGGTCAATGGCGGCGGCGGCATCGCGGTCGGCATGGCCACCAACATTCCGCCGCATAATCTGGGCGAGGTGATCGACGCCTGCACGATGGTGCTCGACAATCCCGACGTCACCATCGAGGAACTGATGGAAGTCTGCCCCGGCCCGGATTTCCCGACCGGCGGCACCATTCTAGGCCGCTCCGGCTGCCGTTCGGCGATGCTTACCGGCCGCGGCTCGGTGGTCATGCGCGGCAAAACCGAGATCGAAGAAATCCGCCCCGGCCGCTACGCGATCATCATCAGCGAAGTGCCCTACCAGGTCAATAAAGCCAAGCTCGTCGAACGCATCGCCGAGCTGGTGCGCGAGAAAAAAATCGAAGGCATTTCCGACCTGCGCGACGAATCCGACAAATCGGGCGTGCGCGTGGTGGTGGAAGTCAAGAAAGAGGCGGTGCCCGACGTCGTGCTCAGCCAGCTTTACAGCTTCACGCCGCTGCAAACCAGCTTCGGCGTCAACATGCTGGCGCTCAACAACCATCGCCCGGAACTGATGAACCTGAAACAGGTGCTCGTCGCCTTCATCGCATTCCGCGAGGAAGTCATCACCCGCCGCACCGCTTTCATGCTCGGCAAGGCGCGCGACCGCGCGCATGTGCTGGTCGGGCTGGCCATCGCTGTGGCCAATATCGACGAAGTCATCGCCGTCATCAAAGCCTCCGCCGACCCCAACGTGGCGCGCGAAGAGCTGATGCGCCGCAACTGGCCGGCCGAAGACGTATTATCGCTGCTGCAGCTGGTGGAAGATTCCGGCAACCGCGTCAACGGCGGCAAAATTCAATTCACCGAAGCGCAGGCCCGCGCCATTTTGGAATTGCGCCTGCAACGCCTGACCGGCCTCGAGCGCGAGAAAATCGACGAGGAAATGAAAGAGCTGGCGGCGGAAATCTCCGAATATCTCTCCATCCTCGGCAACCGCGACCAGCTTTACGGCATCCTGAAAACCGAGCTGCTCGCCGCCAGGGAACAATTCGCCGTGCCCCGCCGCACGACCATCGAGCTGTCCGAATTCGAAGCCGATATCGAAGACCTCATTCAGAAAGAAGACATGGTCGTCACCGTGACTTCCGGCGGCTACATCAAGCGCACGGCGCTTTCTGGCTACCGCGCGCAACGCCGCGGCGGCAAAGGCAAATCGGCGATGAACGTGCGCGACGAGGACATCACCACCGAGCTGCTCGTCGTCAACACCCATACGCCGGTGCTGTTCTTCTCCAGCCACGGCAAGGTTTACAAGCTCAAAGTATACCGCCTGCCGCTGGGCGCCGCCAACACGCGCGGCAAGGCGCTGGTCAACATTTTCCCGCTGGTCGAAGGCGAAACCATCACCACTTTCATGCCGCTTCCGGAAGACGAAACGCTGTGGGATTCGATGCATATTTTCTTCTCCACCAGCAAAGGCAACGTCCGCCGCAACGATCTGTCGGATTTCCACGACATCCGCGCCAACGGCAAGATTGCCATCCGCCTCGACGAGGGCGACAAGCTGGTCGGCGTCAAAGTCTGCCATGAAAACGATCATATCCTGCTCGCGGCCAAGGGCGGAAAATGCATCCGCTTCCCGGCCTCCGACGTGCGCGTGTTCAAAAGCCGCACCTCCGACGGCGTGCGCGGCATGAAGCTCGCCGAGAAAGACGAAGTGGTGTCGATGAGCATCCTAAACGGCATCGAAACCACGCTCGACGAGCGCTACAGCTACCTGAAAATGGCGGCCGCCAAACGCCGCGCCGCGGGCATCGCGCAGGATGACGAGGCGATCAGCATCAGCGACGGGCATGATAGCGAACTCAAGGAAGTGACGCTCTCCGAAGAACGCTTCCGCGAAATGGAAGCCGCCGAGCAGTTCATCCTCACCGTCACCAAAAACGGCTATGGCAAACGCTCGTCGGCCTATGAATACCGCCTCATCGGCCGCGGCGGCTCGGGCATCGTCAACATCATCACTTCCGAGCGCAACGGCCAGGTCGTCGCCAGCCAGCCGGTCGCGCGCAGTGGCCAGATCATGCTGATGACCGACCGCGCCACGCTCATACGCTGCCCGATCGATGACATCCGCATCGCCGCCCGCAACACCCAGGGCGTCACCATCCTCAAAACCGGCGACGGCGAGAAAGTCGTGTCGGTGGTAACCGTGCCGGAGGGGGAGGCGGGCATAAATGGTGATGACATCGGCGACCTGCCGGAAGAACCCATCGTGCAGGAAAACGGCTAAATATGCGCACAGGCGTTTATCCCGGTACGTTCGACCCGATCACGGTCGGGCATATGGACATCATCAAGCGGGCGCTCAATGTCGTCGACCGGCTGGTGATCGCGGTGGCGCTCGATACCGGCAAGGCGCCGGTTTTCGACATGGCGACGCGCGCAAGATTGGTGGAGCAGGATGTGGCGGCGCTGGGAGAAATCAGCACGCGCATCCAGGTCAAAACCTTTTCCGGCCTGCTGGTCAATTTCGCCGAGGAACACCATGCCGGGCTGCTCATCCGCGGCCTGCGCGCCGTGTCGGATTTCGAATACGAGTTCCAGATGGCCTGCATGAATTCGCGGCTCAAGCCCGATATCGAGACGGTGTTCCTGACCGCCTCCGAGGATACGCATTTCATCTCGTCGCGCTTCGTAAAGCAGATCGCTCGCCTCAGCGGCGATATTTCCAGCTTCGTGTCAAGCAACGTGGCGCAGCATCTGCGCGCGCATTTTGCAGGGATGAATTAGAAAGGATGGAGATTGGTTGAACAGTCCCCCTACGCTCCGAAAGGAGCTTCGGAGGACACTCCTACGCCCAAGGTCGGCCTTCAGGTGGCGTAAGCCACCCGAAGCCGAAGGCGTAGGGTGGGGCGAGTGACGGGGGTCGAACCCGCGACATCCAGAATCACAATCTGGCGCTCTAACCAACTGAGCTACACCCGCCATAGTTAGGAATTGGGCTTTAGGGATTAAGGATTAGACGGTAAAAAGTCAATATAAATGACGGATTAACATGAAAAAACTCACGCAACTCGGCAAATCGGCCCGCTTGACCGCGTCGCCCGCGAAAGCGGTCATCGAAAAAGTACGCAACCCGCACAAGGGCACGGCTTACTGCGTGCGCTTCGCCTGCCCGGAATTCACGTCGATCTGCCCGATCACCGGCCAGCCGGATTTCGCGCATCTGGTGATTGATTATGTGCCCAAGGATTTCCTGGTGGAAAGCAAGTCGCTCAAGCTGTTCTTGGGATCGTTTCGCAATCACGGCGCCTTTCACGAGGATTGCACGGTGGCGATCGCGCTTAGGCTGATTGCCGAGATCAAGCCCGTCTGGCTGCGCATCGGCGGCTATTGGTATCCGCGCGGCGGCATTCCCATCGACGTGTTTTACCAGACCGGAGAAGCGCCGAAAGACGTGTGGATTCCGCCGCAGGAAGTTCCGGCGTACCGCGGGCGATAATCAGGCCGCCTGCTCGCTGTCGATGTTGAGGTCGGCGATCCACGGCTCGCCGGGAATGACTTCCTGCCTGCCGATGGAGACGTAATGGAAGCCGTATTTCTGCATGTCCTGACGCTTATAGATATTGCGCAGATCGACGATCAGCGGCGTTCTCAGTAGGGTCTTCACTTTCTTCAAATCGAGGCTGCGAAACTCGTTCCATTCGGTAAGTATCGCCAGCGCGTCGGCATTTTCCATCGCGGCCACTGCGGTGTCACACCAGGCAATATCGCCGCGAAGCAGCTTCGCCGCTTCCTTCATGCCTTGCGGGTCATAAGCGCGGATTTTCGCGCCGGCGGCAAGCAGGGCAGGGAGAATGACCAGACTGGCGCTTTCGCGCATGTCGTCGGTGCCGGGCTTGAATGTCAGGCCGAGTATACCGATGGTTTTTCCGGCGACGCTGCCGCCGCAAGCGGCGATAATTTTTTCCGCCATCCGCGCCTTGCGCGCATCGTTGCTGGCGACGGTGGCTTCGACAAGGCGGCTCGGCGCGCCGGTATCGGCGGCGATGCGGCGAAGCGCACGCGTGTCTTTAGGAAAACACGAGCCGCCATAGCCCGGCCCGGCCTGCAGGAATTTATCGCCGATGCGTTTATCGAGCCCGACGCCGCGGGCGACGTCGCGTATGTTGGCGCCGACACGCTCGCAGATATCGGCCATTTCGTCGATGAAGGCAATGCGCATCGCCAGCATGGTGTTGGCGGCGTATTTTATCATCTCGGCGCTTTCGAACGTCGTAAAGAGCAGCTTGGCGCCGTTGAGGCAGATCGGTTCGTAGAGCTTATTCATCAGCGTTTTCGCGCGCGCGGAATCGATGCCGACCACCACGCGGTCAGGCGACATGAAGTCGGCGATCGCCGTGCCTTCGCGCAGAAATTCCGGGTTGGAGGCGACGTCGAAATCGGCATTCGGGTTGGCCTTGGCGATCATCTTGGCAATGGCGCGGTTGCTGCCTACCGGCACGGTCGATTTGATGACCACCAGCGTGTATTTGGCGATGGCGATGGCAACTTGCGCAACGACGGCGTCAAGCGCATCGGTATCAGGCAGGTCGCCGCTAGCGTCCGAAGGCGTGCCCACAGCGACGAATACGATGTCGGCTTGCGCCACCGCGGCTGCCAGGCCGGTGGTAAAGGACAACCGCCCCGCCTGGCGATTTTTTGCCACCATCGTCTCGAGGCCTGCCTCGTAAATCGACATGATGCCTTGCTGCAGGCCGGCAATTTTATCGGCGTCGTTATCGACGCAGGTGACATTAAAGCCGAACTCCGAAAAACACACGCCGGACACCAGCCCGACATATCCCGTCCCGATCACTGCGATTTGCATAATTATTTTTTCACTCCACTGCGTTCCAGCACCGCGTCCAGTTCCTTTATGACCTGCCCGCGCAGGTCTTTGCGTTCCAGCGCATAGGCGACGTTGGCCGCCACGAAGCCGGAGAGCGAGCCGCAATCGTAGCGCGTGCCTTCGAAGCGGTAGCCGTAAATATCCTGCATCCTTGCAATCGCGTCGGTCAGCTGGATTTCGCCGCCGGCGCCGGGCTGTTGCTTATCGAGCAGGGTGAATACTTCCGGCTGGAGAATATAGCGGCCGATGATCGAAAGCGTCGACGGCGCCTTGTCGGGCGCGGGTTTTTCCACCAGCCCCTTGGCCGCGACCAGCCGCTTATCCGCCGGTTTTTTCTTGTCGTCGATATCGACGATGCCGTAGCTGGCGGTCTGCGCGCGCGGTATGTCCATGACGCCGAGGATATTGCCGCCGACCTGAGCGTACGCTCCGGCCATCTGCTGGAGGCAGGGCGTTTTCGACAGCACCATGTCGTCGGCCAGTATCACCGCGAATGGCTCGTCGCCGACCAGATGGCGGGCGCACCATACCGCGTGTCCCAGGCCGAGCGGCTCCTGCTGGCGCACGAAAATCACGTTACCGGCTTCGGGCAGCCAGTCGCTGGTCAGCTCCAGCTCTTTGCGCTTGTTGCGCGCGCCCAGCACGCTTTGCAGTTCATAGACATTGTCGAAATGGTCGTTGATGGCGTGCTTGTTGCGGCCGGTGACGAAAATAAACTGCTCGACCCCGGCGGCCTTTGCTTCCTCAAACGCATAATGAATCAATGGCTTGTCTACCACCGGCAGCATTTCCTTGGGCATGGACTTGGTGGCCGGCAAAAAGCGCGTGCCCAGCCCGCCGACCGGGAACACCGCCTTGCGAATTTTAGTATTTTTGTGGCTTTTCATAGGTTTTTCATCGAATCAGGCTGGAGATAAGCCATAAATGCGGCAAAAGTCAAACATTATGAATTAACAAAATACTGGCGTATTTTTACGCTGCCTACGGCGCGGCCAGCGCGGCTTTCGGCCGGCGCTGGCATAGCAAGATCAAGGAATCTTGCTATAGTTCGCATGGGTATTTATGCTTGACAGCGGGCGTTGCATCGTTATGTTACTTCGCTCATTGTTTTATGTAGGAATTACAATTATGGCAAAGAAGAATATTGTTCTCATTAAGCTCGTTAGCTCGGCGGATACCGGGTTTTATTACGTGGCGAAAAAGAACCCGAAAACCAAGACCGAAAAACTGGCCTTCAAGAAGTACGATCCGGTCGTGCGCAAGCACGTGGTTTTCAACGAAGCCAAGATTAAATAATTCATGTCCGATTTCATCACTAATGCGCTAGCCGCTGAAAAGCCCGCGCCCGCAGCCGTGCAATCGGCGACGGAAGTGCCCGCGGAATTGCCGCCGCATCTGTCTGCCGACAAAATGCTGCTCGACAATCTGATGATTCTCGGCGCGCTATTCTTCATTTTCTATTTCATCCTCATCCGCCCACAGCAAAAACGCCTCAAATTCCACCAGGCGATGCTCAAGGGCCTGGCCAAAGGCAACAAGGTCATCACCTCCGGCGGCCTGATCGGCACGATCACGAAATTCGAAGGCAACGACATCGCCATCATCGAAGTCGCCCAGGGCGTGAAAGTCCGGGTGGCCAAATCGGCGATCACCGAAACAGTCGACGATAAAAACGCCGGCGGCGAAAGCGCCAATGACAATTGACGGTAAGCCTTAGCGGCTTCGCCGCTTGAGGGCCCCGTCATCCCGTGGAAGCCGTCAGCAGACGGCTGAGCACGGGATCCAGAAAAGCTAAAAGTCAGTAGACTTTTAGCGTCTATTTAAAGACTGGATCCCGGCTTTCGCCGGGATGACAAAAAGGATAGCCATGCTCCACTTCCCCCGCTGGAAAATCATTCTTATCGTCGGCACCTGCCTGCTATTCGTGGTGTTTGCCATTCCCAGTTTTTTAAGCGAACAAACGCGTGAGGCATTGCCGAAATGGTTGCCGCACCGCGCCGTTAGCCTTGGACTTGACCTGCAGGGCGGCTCGCATCTGCTGCTCGAAGTTGATTTCGAGGCCTATCTGCGCGAGCAGCTGGTCAATGCCGTCGACGACGTGCGTGGCGTATTGCGCGAAAATAAAATCGGCTATCGGGGCCTAAGCGCCGGCGACGGAAGGATCATATTTGCCTTGCGCGAGGAGAGCAGCGCCGACGTAAAACAACTCCTCTATAAACTCAACCCCGATCTCGACGTTGCGCAGGACGGATTGAATTATACGCTAAGCTTTAATGATAAATGGCAGCAGGCCAGCCGCCAGCGCGTGCTTGAGCAGTCGCTCGAAATCGTCAGCCGCCGCGTCAACGAGACCGGCACCAAGGAGCCGATCATCCAGCGCCAGGGCGATAAGCGCATCGTGCTGCAAGTGCCCGGCCTTTCCGATCCGGAGCATCTGAAAAACCTGCTGGGCCGCACCGCCAAAATGACTTTTCATCTGCTCGACGAGACGGTGGGCTATGAGGACATCGAGCGCGGCATCGCCCCGGCGGGCACGCGGATTATTGTCGGCGACGATCACGACAAGCGCAGCGAGCGCCCGAACAAATACGCTGTTTTAAGCAAGGTGATGCTTTCGGGCGACCTGCTGGTCGATGCGCATACCAGCTATGACGGGCAGACCGGCGAGCCGGTCGTCGCTTTCCGCTTCAACAATGCCGGCGCACGCAAGTTCGGTGAGATCACTGCCGCCAATGTCGGCAAGCCTTTTGCCATCGTGCTCGATAATAAAGTCATCACCGCGCCGGTCATCCGCTCGCCGATCATCGGCGGCAGCGGCATCATCAGCGGCAATTTCACCGTGGAATCGTCCAACGATCTTTCGCTGCTGCTGCGCGCCGGCGCGCTGCCGGCGCCGCTGAAAATCATCGAGGAACGCTCGGTCGGCCCGAGCCTAGGCGCCGATTCGATTGCCGCCGGCGTGAAAGCCTCGATCATCGGCATCGCGCTGGTCATCACGTTCATGGTGGTATTTTACGGGCTGTTCGGCATGTTCGCCAACATCGCGATGCTCGTCAACGCCTTCATGACGCTCTCTCTGCTTGCCATGTTCGAGGCGACACTGACGCTGCCGGGCATCGCCGGCATTGTGCTGACGGTCGGCATGGCGGTCGATGCCAACGTGCTTATTTACGAGCGCATGCGCGAGGAAATTCGCAACGGCAAATCGCCCTATGCAGCGGTGGAAGACGGTTTCCGCCTGGCTTTCGGCACGATCTTCGACAGCCACGTCACCACGCTGGTGGCGGCGCTGATCCTGTTCCAGTTCGGCACCGGCACGGTCAAGGGCTTTGCGGTGACGCTGGCGATCGGCATCGTCTGCTCGCTCTTTACCGCCGTTTTGGTCACGCGGCTGATGGTGGTGAGCTGGCTGAAATGGAAACGCCCGAAGACGCTGGCGATTTAGATGACTGGATAACCGGATGACTAGATGACTAAGAAATTATCGTGTAAAATACCTTGGTCATCTAATCATCTATTCATCTATTTTATGGGGCGATTTAGATGACTGGATAACCGGATGACTAGATGACTAAGAAATTATCGTGTAAAATACCTTGGTCATCTAATCATCTATTCATCTACTCTATGGGGCCATTTAGATGACTGGATAACCGGATGACTAGATGATTAAGAAATTATCGTGTAAAGTACCTTGGTCATCTAATCATCTATTCATCTAGTCATCTACTTTATGGACCTCAACCCTACCATCAGCAGCGGTAAAACACTGATTTCCGGCTATGGCGGCGGCGGGTTTAAAATCGGTCATGAGCGCAAGGAAGGCTCGATCATGCTATTCGCCGGAAGCTGCCTGGCCTGGCCAGTAAACGCCGCCGGCGATATCACCGTCGCATCGCTGCAACCGCTCTGGGAAATGCCAGGCATTGAGCTGCTATTGATCGGCACGGGCATTACAATGGAGCCTATCGACGACGCCATCCACGCCCATTGCAAAAGCCGCAATATCGCCCTCGACAGCATGGATACCGGCGCCGCCTGCCGCACCTTCAATGTGCTCGCCAGCGAGGAACGCCGGGTCGCGGCAGCGGTGGTGGCGATTTAAGCTATTGATATTTAATAATCCCATTTATGGAATTGTCACAGAAGCTTCATACTTGAGAGTATTTCTTTCTGCTAGAATCGGTAGGAATTATTTTTAATGGTATCAAAAATGGCTGATAAAATGTCCCCGACGTCTTCAGATGACAATATTGATCTGGGCCCTGCAAGAGAGGCCCGTATTCAGGAAATTCTTACCAAGCATCGTGGAGAGCTTGAAAGTCATTCCACGCAAGGACGCGCCAATTTACGGGCGTCTGCAGAAGCTTATACAACCTGGTACAAGGCGAATCACGCAAAGTATGATTCCTACGTTAATGAATTGATAGAGGCTATTGCAGTGTCGAATGTGAATCGTGGCACACTGGATGACGGGGACGTAAGTCCAATATTCGCTCAATTAAGTGCGCTTGTGAGCCACAGGGTCATGCGTAATTTTGTAAGTGATGATGCCAAGAATGGAGTGAATTATGCCCTACGCTCTGCCGAGCAGGAACTCCAAGACACATTCGCTCGCCAATTGGGAATAACCGAAGACGCAGCTACATTACGCGTCAATGCCATTAACGACATTGTCGACCGCAGAATGAAGCGTGTTATCGGCTATAACGGCCAGCACCACCGCTAACCCTGCAAATTCCTCTCCGCGAATTCCCAATTGACCAGCTTGTCTAGAAACGTCGCGATGTAATCCGGGCGTTTGTTCTGGTAATCGAGATAATAGGCGTGCTCCCACACATCCATAGTCAATAAAGCTTTCTGGCCGTGCGCCATCGGCAGGTCGGCGTTGGGGGTTTTGGTAACTTTGAGCTTGCCGCCATCGAGCACGAGCCACGCCCAGCCGCTGCCGAACTGCGTTGCGCCCGCCTGTTTGAAAGCTTCCTTGAACTGGTCGTAGCCACCGAAATCGGGGTCGATGCGCTTGGCGATATCGTCTTTGGGCGCGCCGCCGCCGTTTGGCTTCATCGAATGCCAATAAAACGTATGGTTCCAGATTTGCGCGGCATTGTTGAAAATGCCTGCCTTCGCCGGATCTTTCGCCGATTCCATGATAACCTGCTCCAGGCTCGCGCTTGCCAGCGGCGTATCTTTCACCAGGTTATTGAGGTTGGTCACATAAGCCTGATGGTGCTTGCCGTGATGGAACGAAAGCGTGTTGGCGCTGATATGCGGCTCGAGGGCGTTTTGCGCGTAGGGCAGTTCGGGCAGGGTAAAAGGCATGGATCCTCCGGCGGCGGGTTGGGTTGCGGCGAATGCTTTCGACATAAAATTTCCTCCTAAGATGGATGCGGCGGCGAATGTTTGGCAGAATTGGCGTCTGGTGGTTTTCACAGGAATATATTATCTATGCTATTTCGAGCTAGTTATCAATGTCTGGTATAAAAAATCAATGAGTAAGCCATCATACTGCGCCGGCCTGGTCAAGGCAAACGACCATGACCGGTTCTTGCAATGCCTGTTCGTGCCGCCGGCCTGCCGCGAGGCGATGCTGGCGCTCTGCGCGCTGGATTGCGAACTTGCGCATGTGCATCACGCGGTCAGCGAGGAGATGATCGGCCATATACGTTATGCCTGGTGGGACGAGGGGGTGCAGGAGCTCTATGCGGGCAAGCAACCGCGCGCGCATCCGGTGTTGCAGGCATTGGCGCCGGTGATTGCCCAACCGGATATGGCGAGATTGATCGCTGCCTACCGCGAAGCCTTTCCCGAAATGCCGCCAAAGCGCGGGATTATCATTGAGCAGCTTTGCTTACAGCTTCTTGCGGCCATGTGCCCGCAAGCCATCGCGGGCTGGCAAAAGGCGGGGGCTATCATCGCCGGGCATCGCACGCGCTATGGCAACAAATCAAATGCCAGGCTGCATCTTAAATTACTGTGGGCCGGTATTACCTAAACTGTAACAAGTTCAACACAACGATAAAATGGAAAGCGCCTTCGCATGCAACTCCTTCGTTGCTGCCGCCAGCACGCTGCCGTCGGAATGCAGCGTCAGCGGTTTGCCCTGCCAATCGCTGATGACGCCGCCGGCGGCTTCGACCACCGGCCGCAGCGCGCAGAAATCATAGGGTTTCATGCCCGCATCGGCCACCAGGTCGATATGGCCGGAAGCCAGCATGCCATAGGAATAGGCGTCGCCGCCGAGCACGCAATTGCCGCATTGCTTTTGCAGCGCCGCAAACGCCGCCGATTGCGCGGCGGTGAAATAATGCGTCGAGGTGGTGGCTATCGTCGCCTGCGACAATGCGGATATTCTACTCACCGTGTTTTTTGCCGCGGCGGATACCCATCGCTCGCCTGAAATCGGCTGGTCGATAATCCCTAGAACGGGCAGTCCATTTTTGCACAGGGCGATAAGCGTCACGAAGGTGGGCAATCCGGCGATGAAAGCACGCGTCCCGTCGATGGGGTCGAGCACCCATTGAAACTCCGCTTCGCCGCGCACAGCGCCGAACTCCTCGCCTATAATGCCGTGATCGGGGAAGCTTTCTTCAATCAGCGCGCGCATGGCCTTTTCGATGGCGCGGTCGGCCAACGTCACCGGGCTGGCGTCGTTCTTATTTTCCACGGCGACGCCCTTGCGAAAATACTGTTTCGCGATGATACGGGCTTCGTCGGCCATGTGGTTTGCAAGTGCATGCAGGCGGTTGTCAAAATCCATAATCCATGTACACTCGCGGTTATGATCACCGACATTCATGCCGCAATCGACACGTTTTTGCAACAAAACTCCGTGATTTCCCTGGTGGGAAACCCCGATGGCTTTTCGCCGGATAGTTATTTAAAGGCGGGCGTCGTGCCGTTTATCCGCCATGAGGGCGGCTACCGTTTCTATGTGATGAAGCCACAAGGCCGCATTCCGGCGCTCGGGCACCCGCCGTTCCAGCTTTGCAAAGGCACGCGCATGCAGCTTACTCCCAACGGCGGCTGGCAGGATATGCGCGAAAACAGCGACGAGGACACCATCAAGGAAACGCTGGTGCAGACGGCGCTGCGCGAAGGCATCGAGGAGCTGGGGCTAAAACTTCCCAACATCGCCGGCCTGTACGATCTGGGCCCGTATGAATTCGCCTCGGCGACCACGGGCAAATCCAAGCGCATGTGGCTGTTCGCGGCGAAAATTGTCGACAGCAACGACATGCTGCCCGACGAGGCGGTGGTGGAGACGACCGACGAGCGCCAATGGCTGAGCGCCAACGAATTCGCGGTTGTCGGCCGGGAGGACCACCGTTATATCCTCGACGATATGGAGATTCGGCTCGGTAGTTTGCTCAAGGAGTGATGATGATACTGTCACCCCGCACTTGTTGCGGGGTCTCCCGAAAATTTCTGGAGATGCCGCAATAAATGCGGCATGACAATTTGATATTTCAAGGAGTGACCGCCATCAAACCGTTCGAAAACAATCCGCAATTTTCTAATCCGCTCGTCAATTCCGCCAGCCCTTATTTGCGCCAGCATGCGCATAACCCGGTATTTTGGTATCCGTGGGGCAAAGAGGCGATAGAAAAAGCGCGCGCCGAAAACAAGCCCATCCTGCTCTCAATCGGCTATTCGACCTGCTACTGGTGCCACGTCATGGAGCGTGAAGTGTTCGAGAATGTGTCGATCGCGTCGCTGATGAACCGGCATTTCATCAACATCAAAGTCGACCGCGAGGAGCACCCCGAGCTTGACGACATATACATGACGGCGCGGCAAATGCTGACCCATGAGGGCGGCTGGCCCAACAATGTATTTCTGACGCCCGAACTGAAACCGTTCTATGCCGGCGGAACTTACGCGCCCGATGAGTCTTATGGAAAGCCGGCCTTTCCGCGCCTGCTCGAATGGCTGCATTTCTCCTGGTCGACCAAGCCGGAGGAAGCAAAGCAGGCGGCGCAGCAGATATTCGAGTCGATGCAAAATTATCTGGTGCATCCGACAACTGAATCAACGCAGCGCGATATGCCGACCCTCGCCGGGGCGTTGCTTAATGACCTGAAGAATCATCATGACGAACGTTCGGGCGGTTTTTTCCAGGCGCCGAAATTTCCGCATGAAACCTATCTTAGCTACCTGCTGACCCATTATGAGCATACCGGCGACATCGTCGCGCTCGACATGGCGGCGCACAGCCTGGGGAAAATGGCGGTGGGCGGCATTTACGACCATGTCGGTTGCGGCTTCCACCGCTATGCCGTCGATAAGGAATGGTACATCCCGCATTTCGAAAAAATGCTCTACAATCAGGCGATGCTGGCGCGCGTCTATACCGACGCGGCGCGCCTGACCGGTAACGCCTGGTTTGCCGACATCGCCAAAAGCATTCTCGATTTCACCGCCGGGCCGATGCGCTCGGGAACCGGCGGGTTTTACGCGGCTATCGACGCAGAAACCGACGGCGTCGAAGGCGCCTATTACGCCTGGACGTCGCAGGAGATCGAAGCCTTGCTGACGCAAGACGAGACGGCGTTTTTCGTCGCGGTCTATGCGCTGGCCGACATTCCGGCCTTTCCTGGACATAAGCACGCGCAGGGCCAGGCGATCATCGCCCGCAAGCCACTCGATCTGGCGGCGCGTGAGATGGGCATGCCCTACGAGCAAATGGCCGCGATGACCGGTGCGGTGATGAACAAGCTGCTGGCTGTGCGCAACGGCCGCAAGCCGCCCAACCTCGACGACAAAATCATCGTCGGCTGGAACGGGCTGATGATCGACGCGTTTGCCCATGCCGGCAGCGTGTTCTCCATCGAACGCTACACAACAATCGCCGCCGATGCCGCGAATTATTTATTGGAACACGCCATCGATAACGAAGGCCGCCTGAAACGCATTAGCGGGCAAACGCGCATCGACGCGACGCTGGAAGATTACGCCTATTTGTGCAAAGGTTTGCTGTCGCTTTGGCGCACGACCGGGCAAAAAAATTGGATGGAATCGGCGCAGTCTCTGATGGATGCTGCCGAGGAATTATTCGCCGATAAAAATGCGCCGGGCTATTTTTATACGCAGCCCTCGGCGTATACTTTGCTGCAAATCAAAAGCGGCGACGACTCGACATTGCCCAATGCTAACGCCGTCATGCTGGAAAATATGGTTGCGTTATCGGCCGCGAATAAAAATACCGCTTATAAGAAAAAAGCGCAGGCGATGGCGGATTATTTCCTGGGCGACTCGCCGAAAATGCTGGTCGAATATGCCGCCATGATGGAAGCGGCGTTAAAACTGGAAAGCGCCTCGACCGGCAAAAAATTGGCCACTGAAAAGAAATTCGCCGCGCAGGAATCGCCGGTGGCGCCCGACGACATCGTGGCGGTGAGCGCCTCGCTGTTCCCGTCCGACGCCAAGCCGGGCGAGCGTTGCGAGCTGATCGTGACCCTTGCCGTCAAGGAAGGCTGGCACATCAATGCAAGCAAACCGGCGCAGGCTTTTTTAATTCCCACGCAAGTCACCGTCAGCGGGCAGGGGGTGGAATCCGCCGGCACGATCTATCCCGAGCCACTGCGCCGCAGCGACCCATATCAGGACAATCCGCTGCTGGTATATGAAGGCGAAATCCACGTCACCGCCCGGCTGCGGCTGCTTCCCAAAGCCGGCGAGCGGCCGCCGCTCAAGCTCATGGTGCGTTTCCAGCCCTGCAGCGGCGCGACCTGCCATAAAACCCGCGATATATCGCTAACCGTCTGATAATTATTGCCACTATTGCTTTGACAGCATGGTGGTAAATTGGTATAGTTATAGTTCGTCTGCTATTTATAAATCACACACATAATTCGGAATTGGGGGTATATTTTTTTGGTTGAAGTAGTTGTACGCGATAACAATGTTGACCAGGCACTGCGCGCATTGAAGAAAAAGATGCAGCGCGAAGGCCTTTTCCGCGAAATGAAAATGCGCCGTCATTACGAGAAACCATCCGAAGCGCGCGTCCGTCAGGCCGCAGAAGCGCAGCGCCGGGCCCGCAAGCTCGCCCGCAAGCAGTCGGATCGTAACGACTAACCCCTTTTTATTCCCAAAATAAAAAACGCATGGCAGGCCCCGCAAGGCTTTCTGTGCGTTTTTTTTATTAACAATTTTTAGCATTTCTGTTACTCTGCCCTGCATGTAAACTGCGAAATGAGCAACCGATGATTGTCGATGATGCGCTGGAGATGCTAAGGCGGGTAAAAACCGCCGTCAGGCAAAATGCGCCAAAGGTGCAAGCGCCTGATCCACAAGATAACGCCTCGACAAAAATAGGCTTGGAGCTAGAAGTCGAGACACTATGTAAAAGCGCAAAAGAATTAAAAGAAGCTTTCCTTGAAGCTTTAAGCGTTGATCAACGCGCCGCGTGGGATGCCTATTGGAAAATGCATCTCAAAAATCAGAGAATAGGTTACCCCGATAATCCGCTCTACGATAGCACGGCGGAAAGACGGCTAAAAAAAATCTTCAAAGAATCTCTTCTTCCAACGCAAAGAGAGGAGGCGCATGAAGTAGACATCGCTTATGCAACATTTAGGAAAAAAGAAACGCGTCTTTATGGTATAGAAAATCGCGATGCACTTTATGGAGAGGAATTGAGCGACGTAAAAGAAATAGCCACGGTTTTCTTCCCGGAAAATTTTTCAAGAGGAAAGCAATGGGCTATAATTGACATGTTTAGATGCTTGGCCTATGCACTGGGTCAGATCGTGGGGCATGAAGTCAAATTTTATTCTGTCGATAATGCTAAACAGCAGCAAGTTGGCCTTAGGCTTGAGGTGCGTAAAAAAATAGACGCTCAAGAACTAAATGATTGTCTGGATGTGATCGGCGATGCCGTCTCCTTGTTGCGCCAAAATTTGTCGGAGGCGGAACGTTGGGAAAAGGTCAAAACATCGAAAGGCACGGGCTATCGTTATATAGAACAAGAAAGATATGGACATAAGGATGTTTATTTTGAAACAGCATCTTCCCTTGCAACAGATTATTTGGATAACAGGCAGGTACTTTGGAAAAAAGGGAAAAGATTTCTTACACAAGAACAATTTGATTTAGAAAAAGAAAGAACAATAGGTCAAGGGAAACCTCTCTCACAAGCTTGGGGATGCATCGTCCTCACCGGAAAAGCGGCGGAACAAATACTCGGAAACGAATTTGGCATTGATTTGAAAGAGATAAAGGAAGCGCGGGAGACTAAACGATAAAATTACAGATAAAATCTGTTAACAACCGCGGCATTCCTTGCTATAATGGCTCCGGTATTAAAGATAAGGAGAGAGTTATGCGCCGTCGTCCGCAAGCTGCCGTTTTAAAACCCACCCCGCAAAATGCTTTACTGCTCGCCGCCTATTCGGCCGCGAATTTCGGGGCGCTCATGCTCAACCTGATGTATGGCACGCCGGAGCGCACGCGCCTGACGTTGGTGTTTTGCGCCGCGCTGCTGATGCTGGGCTATTCCATGTCTGCCGGTGACTCGCAGGCCATGGCCGTCTGCCCGGTTTAGTTCCTCGCCAACCAATCTTCGATCAAAGCGATCTGCGCCTCGTCCATGAGCGATGGCGCGTGTCCGGCGCCGGCGATTTGCTGGTAGCCAAGACGCGGATGCAGCGATTGCATCTGCAAAGCGGTGTCGTGCAGCAATATATCCGACTGCTCGCCGCGAATCAGCAGGGTAGGGACTTTGCTCACCCCGTCCCACGTCGCCCATAGATTGACGTCGGCAATCTCGCCGACGGGCGCAACGCCGCTGACGATCGCCGGATCGTAGGCCAGACGGAAGCTGCCATCATCGGCTTTGACGATGCTATGCGCAAAAAGATGCTGCCAATGCATTTCCGACGGAATGGCGAAGGGCCGGCAGTTTTCGCGCAGCGCCGCCTGCGCTTCTTCGAGCGTCGCAAACTGCATTCTCACGCCGGCATAAGAAAGAATACGTTTAAGCCCCGCCGCCGGGATCACGCAGCCGACATCGTTGAGCGTCAACGTTTGCAGCAGGCCGGGCGCGGCGTTGGCCATCATCATGCCGAGAATACCGCCCATCGACGTGCCAACCCAATGCAGCCTTGGAATCGCCAGCACCGCCAGCAGAAATTGCAAATCGGCGATGTAGGTCGCGTAGTTATAGAGCGTCGCCTCGGGCAGCCACTGGCTTTTTCCGCGTCCCGGCATGTCGACGCTGATGACGTGGTAGCGGCTGGAAAGCCGCTGCGCCAGAAAATCGAAATCGCGGCCGTTGCGCGTCAGCCCGTGCACGCAAAGCACGGTTTCTTGCGCATCGGGATTACCCCAGTGATAATAGGAAAGGCGATGCGGCGGCGCGGCCGCATGGGTAATGTCGATATAGGCCGCGACGGTTTCCATCAACAGGAAATCCTAAACAGCCGAAATAGCAGCCAGTAAATCAGGCGGCGCAGCAGGAAGGTGGTCAGCGCGATGAGCAGAAATGTACCGACGACATCGGCCGGAAAATGCGCGCCCAGCGACACGCGCGACCAGCCCACCGCAAAAATCAGCAAGACGCCGACAAAAGACATATTGGCCGAAAGCACCGGCCACAAAGCGACGACGATCAGCGTAACAAAAGCGACATGGCCGCTGGGGAAGCTGCGATTGGCATCTTCCGGAGATTTTTCTTCCAATAGATGGACTTTTTCATCGGGATTTTCCAGCAACGGCGACACAGGCATCAGCGCAACATAAGGCCGCGGCAAGGCATAATAATCTTTGAGCGCCGCGACCATCGGCCTGTTGACCAGTGCGGCGATGGCGATTACTACAAATACCCCTACCCAACGCAGCACATATTGCTTCATCCCGGCGCGATGTTGGATTTTTTTTATCAGAAACCCAATGATGGCACAAACCAGAAGCCCGCACAGCACATAGAGGAAATGTTTGTGATCGCCCAACCGCGTGAGCGCCACCATGATATGGTCGTAAGTATTGCCACGGATATGGTTGATGGCTAGGAAAAGCCATTTATTGAACCCCAGCCAATCGTAAAATAGCTCGCCGCTGGTAATGAGCTGGCCGAACTGCTCATAGACCTGCTCGATTGTCATATGTTCGCGGTTCATTTTTTATCTCCTAATGTAAGGCCGAGCGTCATGATTTCCGGCGTTTTTCCTTCCATAATGTCGGCGACGATTGCGGCGCTGCCCGCCGCCTGCGTCCAGCCCAGCGTGCCACGACCGCTATTGAGAAATAAATTGGGATACCGTGTTCTGCCGAGAATGGGCGCACCGGTTGGAGTCGACGGGCGCAGACAGGCCCATTTTTTGATTTCCTGTTGCCAGTCGGCCTTGGGGAAAAGTTTTTTCGCGGCGGCCATGATGGGGGTAATGCGCCCTTCGTTGATTTTAGTGTTATAGCCGGCGAACTCGGCCGTACCGGCGATGCGCAAGCGGTCGCCCAGGCGGCTATAGACGATTTTATAAGTGCCGTCGGTGATGCTCATATTCGGGCAATGCTCATTGGCGTTAAGGGTGAGGCTGTAACCTTTCATCGGGTAAATCGGCAGGTCGATGCCTATCTGGCGCAGGTAAAGCGGCGCATAGGATCCCATCGCCATCACGAAAGCGTCGGCGGTGACGTCGCCTTGCGACGTTTTGACCGCGGCCATGCGGTTCTGCTCGGTTACCAGCCGGTCAATCGAAACGCCATATCGGAATTGCACGCCGTATTTTTCGGCGATATGCGCGGCAAGGTTATTGCAAAACATATAAGCGTCGCCGCATTCATCCATATCGGCATGCATGCCGCCGATGAGAATGCGGTCGGTATACGCCAGCGTCGGCTCCATCTCCAGACATTGCTCGCGTGTGAGTACCTTCTGGTTGCAGCCGAACTTCGCCTGAAAATCATTCTGGCGCCTGGCATGCTCGAATTCATGCTGAGTACTGAAAATATGCAAAACGCCGGTAGCGGAAAAATCGAATGCGATGTTGGTGGCGGCGCGCAGCTGCGCCATCTTCTGGCGGCTATAGAGCCCCAGGCGCAGCATGTTGACGCAATTCGAATCGGCGCGCGCGGGCGTGCAATTGCGCAAAAAACCAAGCCCCCAGCGCATCATCTGCCAATCGGCGCGGGGACGCAGTACCAGTGGCGCGTCGGAACGCAGCATCCAGCCCGGTAATTTGGGCAGCACCGCCGCATTCGCCCACGGCTCGGCATGGCTGTAGCTTAGCTGGCCGCCATTGGCGTAGCTCGTTTCGGCGCCGCTGGTGGATTGCCGGTCGAGCACCACGACTTCGGCGCCGCGTCGCGCCAACTCATAGGCCGTTGTTACGCCAAGCAAGCCGGAGCCAAGAATCGCTATTTTCATTATAATACAGCATGTTGAATTAATAAAAAGGCATGACCGGAAAATGTTCGGATATTTTTCGGTTCATTGCCTACAACTATTATGGCGACTGCCATAAAACTGCAACAAAACTATGCTACCATGTGTGAGATAAGAATTTCGTTCATTGTTTCTTAAACAACCTATTGTAAACGTTAATTTCTCTAAGGAGTCGCTTCATGTCAGGTTCCGGCCGCCTTCAATCCGATCCGTTGTTCCAGGGGCTTACCCGCCCGACCATGATTCTCGGCGTCAGCTACATGTATTTCGTCATCAATGCGGCGGTATGTTTGATTTTCTTCATCAACATGCAAAGCTTCAAGGTGCTGTTCATCGTCGGCCCGGTCGTGCATCTCATCGGCTACCTGATTTGCCTCAAGGAGCCGCGCGCCATCGAACTGTTCATACTGAAAATCCAGAAGGGCTATAAATGCGTCAACCGCGGCTATCATGGCTTCACCAACTCCTATGACCCCTATTAATTGAGACTATGAAACACACCTTCCAACGCCGCAAAACGCAAAAAGCCGCCTATTCGAAGCTCGAGATTCCGGCTTCGACGTTCATTCCCTACCATCATCACTGGGACAGGGAGACCATCGTCACGCACAAGAAAGAATTTTTGCAGATCATCAAACTTGATGGGTTCTCGTTCGAGACGGCCGACGACGAAGACGTCGACATGAAAAAGATGGTGCGCAATTCGCTGCTCAAGAGCATGGCCGACGGCACGTTCGCTGTCTGGTTCCATTGCATCCGCCGCCGCCAGAGCGCCTATCCCGGTGGCAAGCAGCCGCCAGGATTCGCCGCCTATGTCGATAAATTATGGCGCGACAAGCACCATTCCAAAGATTCTTACATCAACGAGTTGTACATCACCGTCGTGCGCACCGCCGACACCAAAGGCGCCGCGAAAGTGCAGCATTTCCTGCAAAAAGCCAACGAGGCGGCCAATAAAGCTGCGCAGATCGAAGCGATGCGCGAAACGCAGAAAGAGCTTTCGGAAGCGGTCAACCGGCTGGTGGCGACGCTGAAGGATTACGGCGCGCGCCTGCTCACCACATACGAAAACGAGCATGGCGTGTTTTCCGAGCCGATGGAGTTCCTGGCGCGGCTGGTCAATTGCGGCTTCACCCAGCCCATCCGCTACAGCGCGACCAACATCGCCCAGACGCTGCCGATCTATCGCCTGTATTTCGGCGCGCGCGCCATCGAGGTCTCCGGCGCTACGAAAAAACGCTATGCCGGCATCATCAGCATCAAGGAATATGCGCCGGCCACCGCCGCCGGGCTGCTCGACGGATTCTTGCAATTGCCGTTCGAATTCATCATCTCGCAATCCTACAAATTCACCAACCGCAGCGCCAAGATCAGCAACATGCAGATCAAACAGCGGCGCATGATGGCGGCGGAAGACGCAGCCATCTCGCAGATCGCCGAAATCAGCGACGCACTCGACATGCTGATGAGCGGCCATGTCGGCATCGGCCCGCACCAGCTGACCGTGCTGTGCTACGAGGAGTCACTGCCGGAACTGGAAAAAATCCTTTCCCAGGCCATCGCCGAGCTCGTCAATATCGGTATCAACCCCGTGCGCGAAAAATTCGTGATGGAGCAGGCCTACTGGGCGCAATTGCCCGCCAATTTCGATTTGATCGGACGCGGCGCCGACATCAGCACGATGAACCTGGCCGGCTTCGCCAGCCTGCATAACTATCCGACCGGCAAGATCGACGGCAACCATTGGGGCGACGCGGTGACGGTGTTCGACACCTCATCGGGCACGCCGTATTTCTTCAACTTCCACAACCGCGACGTCGGCCATACCACCATCATCGGCCCGACCGGCGCCGGTAAAACCGTGCTGCTCAACTTCCTGTGCGCGCAAGCGCAGAAATTCAACTGCCGGACGTTCTTCTTCGACAAGGATCGCGGCGCCGAGATTTTCATCCGCGCCATCGGCGGCAAATTTACTATTATCGAGCCGGGCAAGAAATGCCATTTCAACCCACTGCAACTGCCCGACACGCCGGAAAACCGGACGTTCCTCGCCGAATGGCTGCATGTGCTGGTCACAGTAAATGACGAGCCGTTTACCGCCGAGGACATGGACCGCATCAACGAGGCGGTGGCCGGCAATTACAAGCTGCATAAAAAAGACCGCGTCTTGCGCAACATTGCCGCCTTCATGGGCATCGAAGGGCCGGGCACGCTGGCCGGGCGATTGAGAATGTGGCACAGCAGCGGGCCCTATGCCGGACTGTTCGACAATGACACCGACATCATCGATTTCTCGATGGGCAACGGTTTCGGCTTCGAGATGGGCGAGGTGCTCAAGGAGCGCGTCAGCCTGGAGCCGACGCTGCTGTATTTATTCCACCGCATCAGCCTGTCGCTCGACGGCACGCCGACTATTATCGTCCTCGACGAAGCCTGGGCTCTGATCGACAATAAAATATTTTCCGGCCGCATCCGCGACTGGCTCAAGACGCTGCGTAAGCTCAACGGCATGGTGGTGTTCGCCACGCAGAGCGTCGAGGACGCAACCAACAGCGCCATCAGCGAAACGCTTATCCGGCAGACCGCTACGCAGATTTTCCTGCCCAACCCGAAAGCCACCGAAGGCTACAAAAAAGCCTTCATGGTCAGCGACCGCGAGTTCAACCTGCTCAAGACCACCGATCCCGGCAGCCGCTATTTCCTGGTCAAGCAGGGCAAGCATGTCGTGGTTGCGCGCATCGATTTGAGCGACATGGACGACGTCATCAACGTGCTCTCCGCCCGCGCCGAAACCATCAGCATCCTCGATACGGTACGCAGCGAAGTCGGCGACGCGCCGGAAGCATGGATGCCGATTTTCCAGGAAAATGTCAGGTTAGAAAGAGAAAAATTTGCCGCCAAAGAAACAAAAAAATACTAGCTTTCTGCGCGTCCTGACCCTGCTTGCCCTGGCATGGTTGCCTGCGATGTTGTGGGCGCAACCCGCCAGCGCCTACGATTTTACCACTCGGATAGATGCCACCAGCTGGTGGACGGGTAGGGTATGCCCTATCAATAGAGCGCTGGAAGGTGCCTATCCCGAACAGAATATTATCAATTACGGCCTGACCAAACGCATTGTCATTTGCGTGAAAGAAAACGTTGTGCAGGCCGTCTACAAATTTCTGGTGCCGTTTTCCGCATTTCTTTCCAGCACGATTGCCGCCGCGCTTACCCTGGCCGTCGCTTTCTGGGGCGTAGGCATGATGACCGGCAGGCAGGACGCGCCGGTGCGCGGCATGTTTGTGCTTGCCGTCAAGATCGGCGCGGTGGTGATGTTTACCGCCAGCTTCGGCGCATCTTATTTCCTGTCGTTTGAAGGTGGCCTTTTCGGCGCGCTGCTGGACGCCATGGAATGGCTGCTTACCGTAGTCACTTCTTATATCTGCGCTTCCCAGGCCATCAGCTGCCCCGTCGGATCAGGCAGCCTGGTGGTGTGGGACAGCATCGACTATACTCTTGAAAGCCTGATCGGCGGGATTTTTCCACTCAACGGCAGCGCGCCCGGATTCACATTATCTTTTGGCCTGACCGGCTTTTTGCTCACCTGCTTGTTTTCCGGCACCATCGGTATTTTTATCGCCCTGCTTGGGTTTTACCTGGTGATTAAATTCATTTTCGCGCTGATCCGCGCGATGTATATTTTCATCATTGCCTATATTGCGTTCTCGCTGATGATTCTTGTTTCGCCAATTTTTATCACGCTGATCCTGTTCCGCCCGACCAAGGCCTATTTCGAAAAATGGTACAGGCTGACCTTCAGCTTCGCGCTGCAGCCGGTGCTTCTGTTCGCTTATCTCGCCATGCTCGTCGCTGCGTTCGACACGGTGGTCTATACCGGCGACCGGTCGCTTTACCGGGCACTCGCCGGCGATCATTTCAGTGATCCCAATTTTCAGCTCGGCGCGTCGCTCATCGGCGCACAAGCGAATGGGAAATATGCTATTGTCGAAAATGCGCAGGGTGAATTCGCGGTCAAGCTCGACCCCGAGCAAGTCGCCAAAGATTTGCATATCGGCACCGTCGATACCGGCGTGGCCGGCGTCATCGGCGAAGTCATCACGACCGATGCCGACTGGACCGGTCCCGGCGGCATTTTCGGATTTTTGAATCGCGACCCCAACACCGGGCAGACGACAAAGAATTTCTTCAAGGTCGACGTACCGACAAAAGTGGTGGATTGGGAGACGCTGGCCGCTTGGAGCGGGGCGAGCAACGTGACCTCTTACCTGGTCAACCTGCTGCTGACGCTGATTATGGCGGTGATTACCGCCTACATATTCTTTACCATGCTGGATTACCTGCCGTTCATCGGCAGCGGTATCGCTGGCGATTCCGGCACAACGATGCCGATATTCGGTGTCAATTCGCGCGGCAATAACCTCGGCGTGCCGGGCAGCAGTTCCTTCACGAAACTCAGGGATAATCTCTCGCGGAGATTTGGCGTGGGGGGAGGGCAATAATGGTATTCCGCCTCCGCTTCGTCACAATAAGCATCACGGTATTGGCAACCCTATTATTTTGCTTGCCGTCGAATGGCCATGCAGCGCCTCCGCCAGACGACTGGCAGCCGATCGATTCTCCCCATTTCGACATTACGACCTGTGCCAGCAACCCGCAAAACTATCAGGGGCTAGCCATTCTCGATCATAACTTCACAACCAAGATCATTACTTGCATCAAGGGCACGATTCAGGCCGCCATGCACAATTTACTGGTAGGAATTTCAGAATTCATGCTGCCGATCACCGGCGCCGTATTCACATTGGCGGTTGCCGTTTTCGGCATTCGCATCATGGGCGGTGAGAGGCAGCTCATGCCCAAGGCCATAGGATTCCTGATCCGTATGGGGCTGATCGTGATATTCAGCTACAACCTGGGAAATCTGGACGGATGGATATTGGCAATATTCGACGAATTAAGCGTCATGGGCACACCGAACGGGTTTAGCCCGTGGGAAAGCATCGACGAATATTTAGGGATTTTTCTCGGTTTTGCTTCAGGCTATTCGCTGGTGACCGGCTTTATCGGCCTGCTGACCGGCGCGCTCTTCTCATCGACCACCGGCATATTGCTGTTCCTCTCCGGGTTGCTGGCCATCGCCAATGTATTATTTTTTGTGGTGCGCATTATTTTTACCTATTTGAGCGCCTATCTGATTGTGGCGTTCATGATCGTTATTTCGCCGTTTATCATACCGCTTGCGATGTTTTTCTGGACCGAGCGTTATTTCACCAAATGGCTGCATATTTTATTTTCGGCGATGCTGACCCCCATGCTGCTCTTTGCCTTCCTGGCCATGTTCATGGGCATTTTCTCCCATCTTATCGGAGAGGTTTTTTGCGTGATCGGCTTTAGGATAACCGCATTATTCAACGCCGGCTTGAATTTACCGGCGGCGTGCGATGGGCTGCCGGCCGATGCGCCGCTCGATTTCCGCGCTTTCTTCAAGCTGAATCAGCCGCTATTTTCCTGGCTCATGCCGGCAGATCCGGGCGCCGATTCGGACTTGCGTGTCATGTCGAACCCCAATGCGCTGGGCGATCCGGCAATCCAATCGAATATTGCTCCGCTATTCAGACGGGCGCAGGATACGGGCACGTTCAACCTGCCGGGCATCAGCTTCGGCACACACGATGTGCAGATTACGCAGACCTTGATTTTCGCTTTCGTCAAGCTCTGGGTTTTTGCCACGCTCATGATGTCGATCGTCAGGAAGATACCGGCCATCGCAAGCGATATCGCCGGTGTCAGCACGGTGGTGAGCATGGGGCCGACCTCGTATGAGACCGGAACCAAGAACCTACTCAACGAAACAAGAAATAAATTTGCGGATGGGCTGGCAAAATGATGTTACGTTCAAATATGCACTCATCGTCTACCAAGCGTTTCTGGCCATTGCTGTGCCTGGCGCTTTTATTCCTCGTCATGTCGCCCGACCTTGCTTTCGCGCAAGCGGCGACGCCGGACGGCACCTGCACGACTGATCCGCAATTCATTATTCCCGATGTGCCGGCGGGGCAGGGACTGCTTTCGACCATCGTGACGGACATTCAAGATACGCTGAGCGGCATTTCGCAAGCCATGTTCCAGACGATTGCCGGCGACGGCGGCTTTCAACAAATCGCACGGGCGGTGCTGACGCTCTACATTGCCGTCTACGGCATTTTATTCACTTTCGGCATGGTGCAATTGACGCTGTTCGATTTCGGCGTGCGCATGATCAAAGTCGGCATCATCGTTACCTTATTATCTCCCGGGGCATGGGGATTCTTCAACAACAATGTGGTAACGTTTTTTAACGACGGCACCGACGAGATCATCGCCGAAGTCACGAGCATATCCGTAGGTGGTATCAGCGTTCCTTACGACCCGCAAAGCGGCAATGCCTATCCTTTCGCCGCGCTCGACGGTGTTATTGCCAAGGCCGTATCGGCAAAAATGTGGATTACCTTGCTTGCGATCGTGTTCACCGGCCCGTACGGCGTGATTTTTGCCCTGCTGCTCGGTTTTGCGCTGCGGGCGCTCATCGCCGCGCTGTTGACCGCCATGTGGGTCTATTTGATGTCACTGGTGATCAAAACGCTGCTGTTCGGCCTGGCGCCCATATTCTTAGTGTGCATTTTATTCAACCGAACGCGCCATATTTTCGACGGCTGGCTGAACCAGGTGGTCAATGCCTGCCTGCAGCCGATCCTGTTATTCGTGTTCTTCGCATTCTTCATCAAGCTGATGGAAGGCTCCATCGATAATATCATTACCTACGATTCGCCCTCGAACCCGCCGCCGGTCTGCTGGACGGAAGCCGCCGACAGCGTTCGCGGCACGCCGTTCGAGAAGCATTACTGGCGGTTTAACATTCGCAATTCCGCCGGCGAATACGAGCAATATGGCGGCCTATGGTCGTGGACGGGCCCGGAAGTGGACAGCAATGGCCAGACGTTGCCGGTCTTCCCGCTCGACCTGCTCAACATTCTCATCTTCCTGATGCTGGCCGAGCTTGCCACCCGCTTTAACAGCGTCGTGATACAAATCGCGAAGGATCTCGCCGGCGCCAGCACCGACCTGATGAGTATGCAAGGCTCGCTATCGCAATGGTTCTCGCCCGCCGGCGGCAGGCAGGGCTCGCTGACGCAATCGCTTTCTGGTATTGGCAGCCGCGGTGTTCCCGGTAGTAGTAGTGAGGCGCAACGAAGTATAAACGATATTCAAAATAAAGGCGCGGTGCAAAAGCTAACCGATCAACTCAGCAACATGAGTAATCAACGTTAGTAATATTGCTTTCTTGGTATTCCTATTGTAAAGTTAGCCCTGAATTTTGAAGGAAACGCTTATGAAAAAATGGATTTTACTTGGACTGCTGGCGATCGCTGCAACCGGTTGCGCCAGCAAGCAGCCGGATCTTAAGAGCCCGTGCGTCGGCGCTGAAGGCAGCCCCTGCGAGCGCCGCACCGTCAATACTTAGCGTTGATTACAACCGGCCTTCCAGCCTTGCCTCTTCGGCGAGCTTTTCTATTTCTTCCGGCGATAAATTGGCATTGCGCACGCCGTCATGGCCGGGCAGCCAGATAAGCTGCAACCGGCGCGGGTCGCGCGCGAACACGCGCTCTTCCGATACCATGCCCAGATTGGGCGGGATGTTATTTTTGGCCAACCCGGCGATGGTGTAAGGCCCGTCGCGGAACATGCCGATGATAACGCGCGGGCGGTCGACGAACACCTGCGATCCGCGCAGCATGTCGAGCACCTCGGCGGCAGAAGTAGGGTGCGCGCCTTTTTGCAAATGATGCACGACGACGACTGCGGTGTTTTTCGAGATGGCGAATTCCTCGACCGTTTCGAAGAAATCGTTGACGGCGTTGGAATCTTCCTCGCCGCCGCTTAAATATTTGCGCGCCGGGTCGATGACCATGATCGGTATGTCGGGAATCCGATGCAGGCGTTCCAGATGTTTGCGAAACGCTATGCCATCGCCGAAATCGGTGCGCTGGAACATCAGGCGGCGCGCGCGGCCTTTCGGGTCGAAGATCGAGGCGCGTGCATTGATGATCGGCGGACCGTCCTCGCCCGAGAAATAAATGCAGACGCCTTTGCATTTTTCGATGGCAACACGCTGCCCGAGCCAGCGCGGCGCTTCCTCGCCCGGCTCGTAATCGGTGGCGGCGAGCACGCAAAGCTGGTGCGCCAGGCTGCTTTTGCCGGAGCCGCCGGTTCCGGCCAGCAGCGTGACGCTGCCGCGCGGCACCAGGCCCGGCACGATGAATTCGAACATCTCGTCGGCGTCCTTGCGCATCGGGCCGGTGGCGTCGAACAGCTCGATGTCTCGGGCGACCAGGGTGAAAAATCCCATATTGTTCGGCACGTCTTCCGGGTCGGTGCCGAATTTCTGGTAAAGCGAATGGTGATGTTCGTAGGCTTTCCAGCAATAGGCAGCATCGAGGATTTTCTGCACATTGACGGCGGATTCCTGGGCGATCTTGTCCATGTCGGCGGTCTCGCTCAGCACGCCTTTCGGGAAAAGCTCGGCGATGTCGTCGTGATGGAACAAGCCGTTATTGCTGAGATAGGTGATGCCGGACAGCAGGTAAAATTGCGCATATTGCGGGCTATTGATGTAGGCGAGCTCGTACAGCTCGCGGCAACCGGTGATGGTTTTACCGTCCGCAGCCACAGGCTGCGCCTGATCGCAGATGGCGATGATTTTAAGCCCCGCTTGGTTGTTCTCGCCGCGATAGAACGTGCTGGCCAGCCCGCCCAGCTCCCAGATGCGCTCGGCGGAATTCTTGTTCAGAACTTCAACGCCCAGGCATAAAGACGTCGCCCAGATAATGCCGGAGCCCAGCGGCGTATAGCTGCCGTCGTCGTTTTTGCGGTGCACGACCGGGTTGAGCAGCAGCGACGTGTTGGGAAGCATCCCGCGATTGAAGTGATGCAGCACGAGCTGCACGGCTTCCTGCGTATTTTCCGGCGAAAACCAAAAAGCGATGCCCGGCTCGCGCGAGCGAAACGGCACCTGCTCCGGCAGCGAATAAAGGCACATATAGCCTTCAAGCCCCGCCGACCGGTGCGCCGCCCACAGCAGCGCCAGCTCGGCCTGGAGCACTTTATGGATGCTATCGACGGGGATGTTCATGGAATTCGGTCATTATGCTTGTTGCAACAAACGATAGGCAGTAAGGTAAACTGTAGATTATTTATACATTTCTACCGGTTAAAATATCATGAATTCAGCCCTACAGTGTACAACAATCGCCGCCGGGCAGAATTTTGCGCAGCTGCTGGCCCAGTGGTTAATTGCGCGCTACGGGCAGGATAAGGCGCAATTTGTTAATACACTGATATTGCTGCCTAATCGCCGCGCCTGCCGGACCTTGCGCGAGGCATTTTTGCGGCAAAATAACGGCATGCCGATGCTGCTTCCGCGCATCAGCCCGATCGGCGACATGGAAGAAGACCCGCTGACGCTGTGGAATACGGCAAGCGAGCCGCCATTGCCCGCCATTTCTCCGATGCGCCGCCATCTGCTGCTGACGCGACTGGTCATGCAGTTCGAACAGCAACAGCCGGGACGTATTTATTCGATGGCGCAGGCCGCCGAGCTCGCGCGGCAGCTTGCCGATTTTCTCGATGAGGTCGCGCGCCACGGTGCGCATTTTGAAACGCTTTCCGCATTGGCGCCGGAAGCACTCGCCGCACATTGGCAGCAGACGGTCGATTTCCTGCGCATCGTTTCCCATCACTGGCCGAAAATTCTAGAAAAGGAGGGCGTGAGCGACCCGGTTGAGCATCGCAATGCCCTACTGCTGGCAACCGCGAAAAGCTGGCAAGATACCCCGCCGGGGTATCCCGTCATTGCCGCCGGCTCGACCGGCAGCCAGCCGGCTACCGCCAAATTGCTGGCAACCATCGCGCGCATGCCATTGGGCATGGTCGTGTTGCCGGGGCTGGATGCGCCTATCGAAGATAAAGCCTGGGAGCTGCTCGAGCCCACCCATCCGCAATACGGAATCAAGCAATTGCTGGAAGCTATGCACTGCAAAAGATCGCAGGTAAAACTGCTCGGCGACCACGAAGATGTGCAGCGCGCGCGCGGCGATTGCCTGCGCCGAATCTTCGACCCGCCAGCCATGACCGCGCATTGGTCAACGGCCAACGCACCGCTGGCGGAAGGGTTTCGCGATATCAGAATGGCAACCGCCGATACGCTGCTGGCGGAGGCGCGCGTCATCGCGATTGCCATGCGCGAGGCGCTGGAAACGCCTGGAAAAACGGCATCGCTGGTCACGCCCGACCGCAGCCTGGCGCGCATGGTGACAGCGCAAATGCAACGCTTCGGCATCGCCATCGACGATTCCGCCGGCATGCCGCTTTCGGCAACGCCACCTGCGATATTCCTGCGGCTTGCCGTCGAGCTGGCGCAATCCGCCGCGGCGCCCAATGCACTGCTGGCATTGCTGCGTCATCCGCTGGCGGCGGCGGGCGTCGATGCGGCGCAATGCCGCGCGTTTTCGCGCCTGCTTGATAAGCATCTGCTGCGCGGCATCCGCCATGCCAGCGGCATCGCGCCTTTACGCAAAGCGGCAGCGGGCCATCCGGAGCTGGCAAAATTTCTGGGCAATCTGCTGCCGCATTACGAAACGTTCGCCCGTTATTTCAGCGATAAAAAACCGGTGGCATTTTCTGAATTGCTGGCTGCGCACATTGCCTTTGCGCAATATATGGCGTCCACTGCCGCGCAAAACGGCGAGCAATTATTATGGTCGGGACATGCCGGCAACCAGCTGGCGGCGTTCCTCGGCGACATCGCCGCCCATGCCGATTTGCTGCCGCCGATCGATCCGCTGACCTATCCCGGCCTGCTCGAAACGCTGCTGGCCGGGCAAATCTACCGCCCGGCATTCGGCCAGCATCCGCGGCTTTCCATCGTAAGCCCGATGGAGGCGCGCCTGCAGCAATTCGACCTGGTCATACTCGGCAGTCTCAATGAAGGCAGCTGGCCGGGCGCGCCGGGGGCCGATCCGTGGATGAGCCGGCCGATGCGCGAGGCGTTCGGCCTGCCGGCGCTGGAGCGCGAAATCGGCCAGAGCGCGCATGATTTCCATGTGCTGTGCCATGCGAAAGAAGTGCTGCTGACGCGTGCGCGTAAGGTCGCCGGAACGCCAACTATTCCCTCGCGCTGGCTGACGCGCCTTACTACATTTGTCGGCGGTCACGATGCCGGGCTGCTCGCGCGGATGGACGTTTCCGCCGATTATGCGCATGGCGCAAAACTTTTCGATGCGCCGAAAATCATGTCGCCGCTAGCGCCGCCCGCGCCGACGCCGCCGGTTTCCGCCCGGCCGCGCAACATGCGGGTGACGGCCATCGACACCTGGCTGCGCGATCCGTATATGATTTACGCGCAATATATTCTCGGACTGAAAAAACTTGCGCCGCTCGACGAAGATCCCGACGCCGCCGATTTCGGCACGCTGATTCACGCCGCCATCGAATCTTTCGGCAAACGCTGGCTTGGGCAGCTTCCGCCCGATGCCTATGCGGCGTTGCTCGATTGCGGACGCGAATGTTTCGCCGCTTTCGCCGACCGGCCGGCGGTCGCCTGCCTGTGGTGGCCGCGCTTCGAGGCCATCGGCACATGGTATATCGAGCAGGAGATGCAGCGCCGCAGTCTATGTTCGCAGGTTTATAGCGAGCGCAAAGGCCGCTGGGAATTCGCTATCGGCGGCAAGCCGTTTGCGCTGTCGACGCGCATCGACCGGCTGGAAGCGCGCCATGATGGGTCGCTGGTCATCGCCGATTACAAAACCGGCAGCCTTCCCGAGAAAAAAGACATCGAGCACGGCCTGGCCAATCAATTGGGGCTGGAAGCATTGGTTGCCATGCATGGCGCGCTCAATCCGCCCATACCCCACGCGGGTACCATAGCGCAGATGGAATATTGGAAGCTTTCGGGCAACCGCGAGCAATACGAGATCGTGCCGATCGTTATGGACTTAGAAGCAACGCGGCAGCGGCTCGAGGCACTGGTGATGCAATTCGACAACCCCGATCAGCCGTATTTTGCGCAAACCAATGGCAGGATGCTCACGCGCTATAACGACTACGCGCATCTGACGCGGCGGCAGGAATGGGAGGAAGTCTAATGAACGGATTTTTTCATCTGCTCGTCGAGGCGCATCACGCGCTCATAGAGCTCAAAGCTGCGGTCGAGCAGGAAGCATACATAGCTGGGCAGCACGCCGCGCAGCATGCGGTTATCGACCATGCAGATATCGCGGAAATCGAGGCCGTAGCGGCTGGCGGCTTCTTCGCTGGCGATCTTGCCGGAGAACACCGCGCGCTGCACCATGATCCATGCCATGATCGACGACAAGCGCAAGGTGATGCGCGACATCTCGCAGGAATAAAGCGTTTTAAGGTCGGCGTTGATGCGTGCCTGGTCGTCTTCGCCGAACAGGTAAAAATATTCGTGCGCGTCTTTGAGCAGCTGCATAGTCTCGTTGAACAGTCCCGGCATGAACAGGACGTTCGGCGCGGTGCCGGTCGTGTGGGTTTGTATTTGCATCGTCATACACCTATTTTACCGCAGATTTCCTTGATTTTACATTAATCTTTTATGAAGGTTTCGATAAAAAACCCTGAAATGAGCGCACAAAACGCACCTCCTTTATATGCTGCGTTCAACCCGCAAGCGTCGGTGTTCGTGTCGGCGAATGCCGGGGCGGGAAAAACCAATCTGCTTACAAATCGGGTGCTTAGCCTGCTTTTGCATGGCGTGCCGCCGGCAAAAATCCTCTGCCTGACCTTCACCAACGCTGCCAGCGCCGAAATGCAAAGCCGCCTATTGCGCGAGCTTGGGCGCTGGGTGATGGCCGATGCGGCATCGCTGCAACATACCCTGGGGGGGCTTATCGGGCATACCCCCGATGCCAGGCTGATGAGCCGCGCGCGCAGCCTGTTTGCCGAGGTGCTCGATGCGCCGGAAGGCGTGCGCATACAAACCATCCACGGGCTCAGCCAATCGCTTTTG
>JAGVLW010000042.1 GCA_020054105.1 Alphaproteobacteria bacterium
AGGCCGGCGCCAGCAGCCAGAACAGCTTGACCAGCCGGTGCCGCACCGGAATCTCGCCGGAGTCCATAGAACAGGGTGTTTTTTTCTTAGCCATAGGAAAATAAATATAGCATAACAGCGTATCTTGCGCTTGACCCGGTCTAAAATGTTATATATGGATAGTTCATATAAGTACTATTTATACATGATGTATTACCGCCGTCAACGCATTTCATTCCGGGAGTTGTTTTCATGTTGCGCTGGCTGAATCGAAAAACCATCCTTATCCTCGTCCTTCTGGCCGCGCTGTATTACGGCTACACGCATTTCCTGGGTCATCCCGGCGGCCCGCCGGGCATGATGGGCGCCGCGCCGCCGGTAAGCATCGCCGAGGTGATCGCACGCAAGGTGCAGCTATGGGGCGAGTTCTCCGGGCGGCTGGTGGCGGTTGACAGCGCCGAAATCCGCCCGCGCGTTTCCGGCACGATCGACGCCATCAACTTCACCGAAGGCCAATGGGTAACCAAAGGCCAGTCGCTCTTTACGATCGACCAGCGGCCCTACGCCGCCGCCTTGCAGGCCGCGCAGGCGCGCGCTACCCTCGCCGAAGCCGAGTTTGCGCGCGCGAAATTATTGATCGGCGACAAGGCCATTCCCCAGCGTGAATTCGACCAGCGCAAGAGCGAAGCGCTGGCCGCGCGCGCCGAGCTGATCCGCGCCCAGCTCGATGTCGAGCACTCGCTGGTCAAAGCGCCGATTACCGGCCGCGTCGGCCGCGCCGAGATCACGGTGGGCAACCTCGTCGATGCCGGCGGCAACGCGCCGATATTGACCACGGTAGTGACCAGCCAGCCGATCTATGCCGACTTCGACATCGACGAGCAAAGCTACCTGCGCTACATACAATCGGCGGGAACGGATACGCAAAAACTGAATGCCGTCCCCGTACGCCTGATGCTTTCCGGCGCGCAGGCAGTGCCGTATGAAGGCCGCGTGCAATCGTTCGATAACCGGCTCGATACCGGCTCGGGCACGCTGCGCGTGCGCGCGATGTTCGACAATAAAGACGGCAGCCTGATCCCCGGCCTGTTCGCGCGCGTGCAGCTGGGCGGCGTCGGCGAGGCCGATGCCATCTTGATCACCGACCGCGCCATCGGCACCGACCAGAACCATAAATTCGTCATCGTCGTCGGTGAGGACGGCAAAACCGAGCGCCGGGAAATCAAGCCGGGCGGCATGGCCGACGGCTTGCGCATCGTAGAAAGCGGCCTGAAGCCGGGCGAAAAAATCATCGTCAGCGGCACGCAGCGCGTGATGATGCCCGGCCAGCCGGTAATGCCGGAGATCGTCCCGATGGACGGGCAGGTCACAGGTGACGGGAAACAGGTGGCAGAAGAAACACAAAAACAAGACACACCAAAAGATTGATATGTTGTTTCTGTCGCCTGTCACCTGTCACCTGTTACCTTCGGAGAAGGCACGATGAATATATCAAGATTCTTCATCGACCGCCCGATTTTCGCTGCCGTGTTGTCTCTGCTGATTTTTATCGCGGGTTTCATTTCGCTGTGGCAGTTGCCCATCTCCGAATATCCCGACGTGGTGCCGCCTTCGGTGCAGGTGATCGCGCAATATCCCGGCGCCAACCCGCGCGTCATCGCGCAGACCGTCGCCGCGCCGCTCGAAGAGCAGATCAACGGTGTCGAAGGCATGCTCTACATGTCGTCGCAAGGCACCTCCGACGGCATGATGAACCTCACCATCACCTTCAAGATCGGCACCGACCCCGACAAGGCGCAGCAGCTGGTGCAGAACCGCGTCAACCAGGCGCTGCCGCGCCTGCCCGACATCGTGCGCCAGTTCGGCATCACCACCGTCAAAAGCTCGCCCGATCTCACCATGGTGGTGCATATCCTCTCGCCCGACGAGAGCTACGACCCGCTCTATTTAAGCAACTATGCCACACTCAACATCCGCGACCGCATCCGCCGTCTCGAAGGCGTCGGCCAGGTGGAAATTTTCGGCGGCAGCGACTACGCCATGCGCGTCTGGCTCAACCCCGAGAAAGTCGCGGCGCGCGGCATGTCGGCCAACGACGTGGCAAACGCCATCCGCGACCAGAACGTACAAGTCGCCGCCGGCGTCATCGGCGCTCCACCCTATAACGGCGAGGCGGCGGAGATGCAGCTCAACATCAACGTACAAGGCCGCCTGCAATCGCCGGAGGAATTCGAGGAGATCATCATCCGCACCGAAAAAGGCGGCGCGGTGACGCGGCTTCGCGACGTGGCGCGCGTCGAGATGGGCGGCTCGCAATATGCGCTGCGCTCGCTGCTCAACAACAAGCCCGCCGTCGCGCTCGGCATTTTCCAGATGCCCGGCTCCAACGCGCTGGAGCTGTCGAACAGCGTGCGCAAAACCATGGCGGAGCTCAAGCAGCGTTTCCCCGCCGGCGTCGATTACAGCATCGTCTACGATCCCACCACCTTCGTGCGCGATTCGATCAAGGCAGTGATCCACACGCTGCTCGAAGCCATCGCACTCGTCGTGCTGGTGGTGATTCTTTTTTTACAAACCTGGCGCGCCTCGATCATTCCGCTGATCGCCGTGCCGGTCTCCATCGTCGGCACGTTCGCGCTGATGCATGCGTTCGGCTTTTCCATCAACGCGCTGTCGCTCTTTGGTTTGGTATTGGCCATCGGCATCGTCGTCGACGACGCCATCGTCGTCGTCGAGAATGTCGAGCGCAACATCGAAAACGGGCTGTCGCCGCGCGACGCCACCTATCAGGCCATGCGCGAAGTCTCCGGCCCCATCATCGCCATCTCGCTGACGCTGGTCGCCGTGTTCGTTCCCATCGCCTTCATCTCGGGACTCACCGGCCAGTTCTATCGCCAGTTCGCGCTGACCATCGCCATCTCGACGGTGATTTCGGCGTTCAACTCGCTTACCCTCTCGCCCGCTATGGCGGCGCTGCTGCTCAAAGGCCATAGCGAGCCGAAAGACTGGCTGAGCCGGCTGATGGAGCGTAGACTGAGCTGGCTGTTCGTGCCGTTCAACCGTTTTTTCAAGCGCAATTCCGACCGCTACGCCAGTGGCGTGGGCAGCGCACTCATGCGCCGCGGGCGTTTTATCGGCGTCTATCTCGTGCTGATCGCCATCACCGTCGGCCTGTTCAATCATGTGCCCAGCGGCTACATTCCGGCGCAGGACAAGCAATATCTCATCGGCTTCGCGCAGCTTCCCGACGGCTCGTCGCTCGATCGCACCGAAGCCGTCATCCGCCAGATGTCCGACATCGGCCTGAAAACGCCCGGCGTCGAAAACTCCGTCGCTTTCCCCGGCCTTTCCATCCACGGCTTTTCCAACAGCTCGAACGCCGGCATCGTGTTTTTGCCGCTGAAACCCTTTTCCGAGCGCAACTCCGGTAATTTGTCGGCAGGCGCCATCGCCGGTTCGCTCAACATGCAATTCGGTGTCATCAAAGACGCATTCGTGATGATGCTGCCGCCGCCGCCGGTGATGGGGCTGGGCACGTCCGGCGGGTTCAAATTGCAGGTGCAGGACCGCGCCGATCTCGGCGAGGACGAGCTTTACCGTGTCATTCAGGAAATTCAGGGCAAGGCATGGCAGACGCCGGGCTTAACCGGCGTCTATTCCGGCTACCAGATCAACGTGCCGCAGCTTTTGGTCGATGTCGACCGCACCAAGGCCAAGCAGCTCGGCGTGTCGATGACCGACATATTCAACACCATGCAGATTTATCTCGGCTCGCTCTACGTCAACGACTTCAATAAATTCGGCCGCACCTACCAGGTGGTGGTGCAGGCCGACGCGCCTTTCCGCGCCCAGGCCGAAGACATAGCCAAGCTAAAAGTGCGCAACATAGCGGGCGAGATGGTGCCGCTGGGCAGCCTGGTAAAAGTGTCGCCAAGCTACGGGCCCGAGCGTGCCACGCGCTATAACGCCTACCGCGCCGCCGACATTAATGGCGGCCCGGCGCCCGGCTATTCCTCCGGCCAGGCCGAGGCGATGATTACCAAAATCGTCGAGGAAACCCTACCGCAGGGCATGACCTACGAATGGACGGAGCTCACCTACCAGCAGATCCTCGCCGGCAATACGGCGGTGCTTGTTTTCCCGCTCTGCGTGCTGCTGGTATTCCTCGTCCTTGCCGCGCAATATGAAAGCCTGGTGCTGCCGCTGGCGGTGATTCTCATCGTCCCCATGTGCCTGTTCTCCGCCATCATCGGCGTGTGGCTCACCGGCGGCGACAACAACATCTTCACCCAGATCGGCCTCATGGTGCTGGTCGGGCTAGCCTGCAAGAACGCTATTTTGATCGTCGAATTCGCGCGCGAGCTCGAGATCGGCGAGCGCATGTCGCCGATGAAGGCGGCGGTGGAAGCCGCGCGCCTCAGGCTTCGCCCGATCCTCATGACGTCGTTTGCCTTCATCATGGGCGTGGTGCCGCTGGTGCTGGCCACCGGCGCCGGCGCCGAGATGCGCCATGCTATGGGCATCGCCGTATTCTCCGGCATGCTCGGCGTCACCTTCTTCGGATTGTTTTTAACGCCGGTATTTTATGTGGCGCTGCGCACGCTCTTTCCTTCGACGCTGCACACGGCGGGCGAATGCCCCATCCATGCGGAGAAGCCTCATGAATAACAAGCAAGTCATGAGTCATGAGTCGTTAGTCGTTAGCAAAGAAAATACTAACGACTCACGACTAACGACTAAAGACTTATACCTATTATGTTTGCTTGCCGTTCCTTTGGCATCTTGCAGCCTGTCGCCGGATTTTTCCTTGCCGGAAATGTCGCTGCCGCAGGCGTTCAAGGCACAGCCCGACGCCGAAGCCAAATCCACGCAGCAATGGCAGCCGGCCGTGTCGCTCGAAAAAGAAAATCGCGGGCAGTGGTGGAAGCGTTTTGCCGATGCCGATCTCGACGCGCTTCAAACGCAGGCGATGGCGGCCAACCAATCGCTGCAGGCGGCGCATGCGCGGGTGGAGCAGTCGCGCGCGCTGGTGCGTGCGAGCGCCTCTACCCTCCTTCCGGAAATCACCGCCGATGCCAATGCCGTACGCGCCAAGGCGGCCGATGCAAGCACCGCCGGCTTCAGCCCGACGCAAAATAAACTCAAGCCCTACACGCTCTATTCCGCCGGCGCGGCGGCCTCCTACGAAGTCGATTTATTCGCCCGCGTGCTCGACAACGAACGTGCCCTGCGCCTTGAAGCCGACGCGCAGGAAGCACTCTATAATAGTATGCTGCTGGCGTTGCAGGCCGACGTCGCGCAGCATTATTTCCGCTTGCGCGCGATGGACGCCGAGCGCGTATTGCTGCGCCAAACCGTGCAGACGCGCGCCGAGGCGCAGCGCATCATGCACAAACGCTACGAAGTCGGCACGGTGGACGACGTCGATCTAAGCCGCACCGAAAGCGACCTGGCGACGGCCAAGGCCGACCTGCTCGCGCTCGACCGCGCGCGCGCCGTACTGGAAAATGCGCTGGCGGTGCTACTTGGCCAAAACCCTTCCGACTATCATTTCGCCGAAGCGCCGATGACCGACATCCAGCCGCCGCTGGTTCCCGCCGGGCTGCCCTCGGCGCTGCTGCTGCGCCGCCCCGACATCGGAGCCGCGCAGGCGACCATGGAAGCGGCGAACCGCCGCATCGGCGTGGCGCGCACGGCGTTTTTCCCGCGGCTCATCCTCACCGCCACCGGCGGGTTCCAATCCACCGAGCTTTCCGACGTGCTGCAATGGTCGAGCCGCAGCTGGGCGCTTGGGCAGCTTGCCGGCAGCGCGCTGTCCATGACGGTGTTCGATAATGGCCGCACCATCGCGCGCGTCGATGCGGCGCAGGCCGCGTATAACGAGGCGGTGGCCAACTGGCGCCAGCAGGCGTTGGTCGCTTTCGGCGACGTCGAAAATGCGCTGACCGACCAGCGCTTGCTCGCCGAGCAGGCGCAGCAGCAAGACGTCGCCGCCGCCGCCAGCGCGCGCACCTTCTCGCTCAACCAGATACGCTACCAGCAAGGCGAAGTGAGTTATTTCGAAGTGGTGAGCGCCCAGCGCGATGCGCTGGCTTTCGGCCGCGCCGCCATCCAGACGCGCGGCGCGAGATCGGAAGAGCACA
>JAGVLW010000081.1 GCA_020054105.1 Alphaproteobacteria bacterium
GGACTGATGAACGCCCCGTCGCTCGAACGTTTCTTCTATGGCAAGCCCTGGCATGCGCTCAAGACATACCTGCGGCAGACCTTGTGCATCAATTCCCTGTGGCGCAGCCGCCGCAACGTCATGGCGCATTACGATCTCGGCAATGATTTTTATGCGCTGTGGCTCGATAAAGGCATGACCTATTCCTGTGCCCTGTTCGAAAACGACGTCAATCGCAGCTTGGAGAACGCGCAGGACGCCAAATACCAGCGCATATTGCGCAAGCTCGACGCGCGCGCCGGCCAGCATATATTGGAGATCGGTGCCGGCTGGGGCGGCTTTGCCGAAGCGGCGGCGCGCCAGGGGCTGTTTGTCACCGCCGTCACGCTTTCCAAGGAGCAAGAACAGTATGCGAATGAGCGGCTGCGCCGCGCCGGGCTGCAAGAACTGGCCACGGTGCAGCTCGCCGATTACCGGCATATCTCCGGCCGGTTCGACCATGTGGTCTCGATCGGCATGTTCGAGCATGTCGGCGAACGCTACTGGCGCAGCTATTTCAGCACGATCAAGAAATGCCTCAAGCCCGGCGGCAACGCCATGATCCAATCGATCACGATCGATGACGACATATTCGAGAAGCGACACCGCTATAGCGGGTTCATGGAGCAGGTGATTTTCCCGGGCGGCATGCTGCCGTCCAAATCGCGCTTCCTTTCCTCCGCCAGGCAGGCGGGCCTCGAAGGCCAGGAAATGTTCACCTTCGGGAAGGATTATATCCTCACCGCGCAGCATTGGCTGAACCGCTTCCATGCCCATAAAGACGAAGCCAGGGCGCTGGGCTACGACGAGCGATTCCTGCGGCTATGGCGATTCTATCTTTCCGCCTGCATCGCCGCCTTCGCCAGCGGCCGCACCGACGTCATGCAGGTTCGGCTTACGCACAAAGCCTAGAGAACTCAGGCTTCCACCGTCGCCAATTCCCTGATGGAAGCGGGCAGCTCGGTCACCGTTTCCATACGATAGCCGATCCCCGGCTCGGTGACGATGTAGCGCGGCGCGGCCGGATCGAGTTCCACCTTGTCGCGCAGCTGGCTGATATAGACGCGCAGATATTGCAAATCCTCGGTATGGGCATCGCCCCAAACCTCTTTAAGTATCTGGCGATGGGTAAGCATCTTACCGCGATGCACGAGCAGGTAGCGCAGGAGGTCGTACTCCTTGGGGGTAAAGAGGGTTTTCTTGTCGTGCAGGAATACTTCGTGGCGCACCAAATCCATGCGTATATAGCCGTTGGTCAGCTCCGGCTCGCCGGTTTCCTGCGTGGCGGCCTTGCGCAAGTTGGCGTGGATGCGCGCCAGCAGCACCTCGGAGTTGAACGGCTTGGTGACGTAATCGTCGGCGCCGGCATTCAATGCCTCGATGATTTCCTTATCGGAATTGCGCACCGAGCAGACGATGATCGGCGTTTGCGACCATTGGCGTATGCCGGCGATCACCTCTTTGCCGTCAATGTCGGGCAGACCGAGATCGAGCAGGATTAGCTCCGGTTGCACCGAGGCAGAAAGCCGGATACCTTCCTTGCCGTTATCGCATTCGATCATTTTGTAACCGACGCTTTCGAGAGAGATTGCAAGCACCTTGCGGATGGGCAGTTCGTCTTCGATGACCAGGATGGTGTTTTTCTTCTGCAGCATAGGTTCCTCGCTCTTGTATAGGCGTGTTGAAAGGCGGATCAGTATCATGTCAACTATTCCGGCAATGGTATAAAAAAACCATACTGAAATACGCAAAAACCAGGAAATTGAGGGTTTATTGCGGGCTTATATCTTTCGCATAGGTTCAATACAGACAGTTTGCATAGGCTGGGCTACAGTGATCGTGCTGTTTAACCCAACATGCTACTTAACCCAAGGAGGAATCTATGAAAAAAGAATATGCATCCTACGCACAGGCAGCCATCGGGCTTGCGGTGCTCGCTTTCGTCTCGGCGTGTGGGAATACTACTTCGGATAGGGCTTTATCAGGTGCGGGTATTGGTGCCGGAGCGGGCGCCGTTGGCAGCGCGATTGTCGGCGGCAATCCTGTGACCGGCGCGGTTGTCGGCGGCGCAGCAGGCGCGGCCACGGGCGCACTAACCGACAAGGACGATATCGATCTTGGCAAGCCGTTCTGGCGCAAGTAACCCCATTTCAGGTAATAAAAAAGGGAGGGTGTTTGCCCTCCCTTTTTATTTGCCCTATTTCTTTTAGTTCTCGTCGGTACTGCGCTTGATCTCCTCGCCAGCATCCTGAACCGCATCGCCGAGCTTCTCGCCGGGCGTGCGTTTCTCAAGCTGGCGCACCGCCTTGTCGGCGCCGTTGGGCAATTCGGAAATGGCATCGCCAACCCGTTCGGAAGGTGTGCGCCGGTCCGGCATGGTAAGCACCACATAGGCCAGCAGGACGATCACCGCCACCCCGACCAGTTTTATAACGTTCTTCTTATTATCTTCCGGCATGTACGTCTCCTTCTTGGGGTTTAAAGATTATAGGCTCATTTCGTCGCCGTTATCAAGCTGGTCTTCCCAGGCAAGCTCGTCGCACAGCAGCGCCGGCGCGACATGCTCGGCAGGCGGCGTAATTTCCACCTTGTCGAATTCCTCATCTAACAAGACGAGCAAGTCAATATCGGGAACGGTAAAAGCATGGCTATACATAAGAGGATCCTTGATTAATGAGGTTGCGCCACCGAGCTTTCATCGATGATCTTGTCGATGCGCCGGATGGTTTTTAGCAACGCCTCGGTTTTCTCGACCTGGTCCTTGCTGCTGGGATTGCCGCCCTCGCCTTCCAGGCGCTGCGCTTCCTGCGCCGATAATTTGAGGCGGTCGCGCAAGCCGGTCAGCCAGGCGATGCCGCTTTCGGAAACAATGCCCGCCGGCGCCGGGCCTTTGCGCTCGGCTTCCAGCCAGTCTTCCAGCTGCTGCATTTCCTTGCGCACGCCTTCTTCCTTTAAGATCGCCTCATCGCGCACGAGCAGGCGCGCAATCTCGGCCGCCAGCGTCGTTACTTCGTGCAGCTGCTGTTTTTCCAGCGCGCAATTGGCGATTTTGTCCTTGAGATCGGAGTTACAATAGGTGGTGCTAAACATAATCATTTTCCTTTCTTGATGATGTCTCTAGGACATCATGCCTTGCATAAGAAGTCTGTGCGAAGGAACCGGCGACGAAATAAAGGGTGAGTAAACGTCGCCATGCTATTTGGCGAGCAGCCCATCGAGAAACGCATCGACCACTTCTCCGGCCGGCGTGTTCACGGAGGTCTTTATTTGCTTCATGCCTTTACCGACAGCCGCAAAAAGAGCCGCCATAACGAACAAGGCGAGCAACACTATCGTAAGCACGATCGTCTGCGAAGTCAGTCCCTGGCTTGCCAACAGGTGATAGGCGGCATAGAAGCCGCCTATCACAAGCACACCCATCAGCGCAGCGGTAATAATGACCAGCAGGATGACCGTTGCCACTATCGGAAACACGCGTTGGAACCGGCGCTTGCCATAAATGCCCCGGCCCAGGCCGGCAATCAGCAATAAGGTCGGTGCAAAACGCATGGCAGCACCCTTTTAGCGACGCAGCAATACGCCAAGCACGATCCCGACGCCCAGCGCGATCATGCTCGACTGCACGGGGTTGGTGCGGATCTGCGTGGTCACCGTCTCTTTGGCATGCGAAAGCTCGTCGCCCGCCGAATGCACGAGATCGCGCACCCTGCGGCCGGCCTTGCCGGCTGCTTCGCGCAGATCGACCTTGGGGTCCCCGACTACGTCGCCGGCGGCGCTGCGGAAATTCTGCGCGGAATTTTTCAGGTTGGAAATATTGTCGTCCTTGGTTGCGGTATACATGGCATTACTCCTTGAGGTTAATGGTTGCGTGGCGTACCGCCATCATCTTTACCGTTGCAGGAATGAGATGAAGAAACGATAGGCAGCTGCAGGAGAATTATAAGGATTGCATAAACAGGTGCGCCTTGATGACGGTTTTATGTCGGGCGTAAAACCTCCTATCGCATTCTTATGCAAGTTGTAGCTAAGCTGGTATCGTCATTTTGAGAAGGAGGCGTTATGAACCGTTACTCACAATATTTCACCCAAGCATTTCTTACCGCCGCCATGAGTGCCGCCGGCATATCATTGGCTTACAGCTATACTCCCGGCTATATCTCCCTCCCGCAGCCGCAGCAGGAAGGCGCCATTACCTATGTCACCGGCGGCATCGGCGATGAGGAGCGCGACGCATTGAAGGCGCAGAAGAAGGATTATAACCTCTCCATCGTCAGCGCCGATAAATCCGGCGCCTATGTCGGCGATACGCGCGTGGTGATTTCCAACCGCCAGGGCGAGAAATTGCTCGATACGCAGGCCGGGCCGCTATTTTATGCCAACCTCCCTCCCGGCAACTATGTCGTCGAAGGCGATAGCGAAGGCCAGATCCGCAAGCAAAACATCACCGTTGCCGAGGGCAAGCCCGCTTCCGTCCACTTTACATGGAAATAACCCGGTAGCGGCGAAACGGGAACATATCGTCATTAAGTAACCAAGGAGGACATTTATGAAAAAGAGAACTATGATTGCAGGATTGCTGATAAACGCATGCATCCTTCCCTTCCCCGCCATGGCCGATAACGCCACGATCGAAGACGCCATTAAACGACGTCCCGACCTTTCCAGCTTTTACCAAGCGCTGGTCAATACCGGCGTGAACCGCGAGTTGCGGGCAGACGCCACCTACACCGTGTTTGCCCCGACTAACGAAGCTTTCGCCAAGCTTACGGCGGAGAAATATCCATGTTTTTATGCGGCATCGTGCCGCAGCGAAATCGCCGACGTGATGCGCAATCATATTGTGCCCGGCGAAGTACATGTCACCGATGTGGTCAGGCAAAGAGGTGGCCTCTACAGCATCGATAAACGCTTTATCGCCGTGGCCGCACCGGCTGTCGTCGGCGGCAGGAACGTCACCTCCACCAACCTGCTGGCCGGCGGCATATTGTATAAGATCGATGGGCTCATCGCCAATGAACGCGAATTAGCGGCGTTTCAATATCCGCAATACACCTATCTGCCGGGCGAACAGGTGACCACCACTACCCGCAGGACCATCTACGATCCGGCATGCAGAGTGGGGCATTGCCCCGCCGGCATGCAGGAAACGACCACGGTCAATAAAACCACCACGATGGTGCCCGTGGCGGTATTGGAGCCAGCGCGCTAAAATCCCTGCCAAAAGAAATCGCCCGGGAGAGGCAATCCCCCGGGCGATTTCTGTATGCGTAGAAAGTAAATCAGGCGGCTCTATCGGAAGAAGAATAACCGCAGCTCTGCTCGAAATCCTTGATGTATCTGTCGGATTCCTCTTCGCTTTTGCCGTAGGCCTTCTGCACCTTGCCTTTGAATTCCTGCATTTTGCCTTTCGCCAGAAGCTCAAGATCGGTATCGCCGAGCTTGGCAAAATATTGCTTTGCCTTACCCTTTACCTGTTCCCAATCGCCTTGGATCGTATTCTTATTCATGGCTTATCTCCTTGGTTGTTGCTTGGTGTGAAGGCCTATCCCTCACATCTGCTCACTGTGGCAATTCCAAGGTCAGGAAACGATAACGCCTTACCCGCGGTTTTATAAAAAACCTATAATCCCAGTTTGGCAAGCTGCTGTTCGAGCTTGGCCTTGAATTCATCCGGGTGGAACGGCTTGGCAATATAATCGTCCATGCCGACAGCGAGGCATCGCTCGCGATCGCCGGTCAACGCATGAGCAGTCATGCCGATAATCGCCACATGCCCGTGGCCGCGCTCCTGCTCCCATTGCCGGATGAAATGCGTGGCCTCGTACCCGTCGATGCCCGGCATTTGCACGTCCATCAGCACCAGGTCGAAGGGCCGATCCTTTATCAGCTGCAGCGCTTCCTGCCCATTACCCGCCACCGTGTAATCGTAGCCGAATTCCTCGAGCAGCGCCGTCGCCACCAGGACATTCGCTTTATAGTCTTCCACCAGCAGGATGTGTGCTTTGCTTTTATCCGTCACGACACTTCACTCCCTAATAATCCATCTATTTTCTTTTTGAGCTCCTCGGATAAAAACGGCTTGGTCAAATACTCGTCCATTCCCGCCTGCAGGCATTTCTCCCGGTCCCCCGCCATGGCAAACGCCGTTACCGCGATAATGGGGGTTTTGCTTTGCTTTTTCGCATATTCGATGGCGCGGATGCGCCTGACCGTCTCCATGCCGTCCATGCCGGGCAGCTGAATATCCATGAGGATAAGGGCATATTTCCGTTGCTGAAACTTAGCAACCGCCTGCGCGCCGTCATGCGCCACATCGTAAACATAGCCGAATTGCTCCAGTATGGCCGAGGCGACGAGAATATTAGGGAAATAATCCTCAACGAGAAGCACGGTATTGCGCGCCGCCGCCGTAAACGATTCGTCGGAAACGGGATCAGACGCTAGCTTCAACGGCTCAGCGGATTTACTCCTCTGGGCGCGCGGCAGCGGCAGCAGCACCGTGAAAACCGAGCCTTCGCCCAGCTTGCTTTTCACCTCGATGCGCCCGTTCATGTGCAGCGCCAGCGATTGGCTGATCGCCAGCCCCAGCCCGGTGCCGCCGTATTTGCGCGTGGTCGAGGCGTCGGCCTGGGTGAACTTATCGAAAATAGTAACCAGCTTCTCCGGCGCGATGCCGATACCGCTATCGCTGACTTCGATGCGCACCTCGTCAAGACCGCTCTCTACGTTTTTTTCCTCCGACAGGGCGATCCTGACATAGCCGCTTTCAGTGAATTTGACGGCGTTGCTGACCAGATTGATGACGATCTGCTGGACGCGCAGCGCGTCCCCTAAATAATAACGATGCTGCAGCTTCGACAAATCGACCATCAGCTGCAGCTTCTTCTCCTGGGCGCGCACCGCCAGAATGCTGATCACGTTCTGGGTGGTCTGAACCAGGTCGAACTCCACGCGCTCCAGCACGACGGAGCCGTCCTCCAGCCTCGCGAAATCGAGCAGGTCGTTGATGAGCGACAGCAAATTGTCGCCGCTGACGCGCAATGTCTCGATGAATTCCTTTTGCCGCTCGGTCAGCGGCTGCGTCCGGCTCAGAATATTGGCCAGGCCGATCACCGCATTGAGCGGCGTGCGTATCTCGTGGCTCATATTGGCGAGGAACTCGCTCTTGGCCTGATTGGCGCCCTCAGCGCTCTCCTTGGCGATGCGCAATTCGGCAATCACCTGGCCCAACTGCTTCTCGTTGTCGTAAATCTCCTGCATCATGGTATTGAAGACGTCTACCAACTCCCCGATCTCGTCATCGCTGAATTTGCGCGCGCGTATGGGATTGCTCAAATCCCGCGAGAATGAACGGGCGGTGGTCGACAGATCGACGATAGGCTGCGAGATGATGCGCTGGAAATATTGGGAGAGCGGCCATACCAGGCCTAACACCAAGAATATGACGCTGAATTTAACGCCGGCGACGTTGATAAGCTGTAGATGAATGTCGCTGAGATCATATTGCAGATACAGGCTGCCGAGCATACGGCCACTCTCTTCGATGCGTATGGGACGGTGCAATTCCAGATTGCCGAAATGCGAATGGACGCCGTATGCCGCCGGCAGCAGACAGTCGATGGAAACTTTTTCTTTCGCGGAAGCGAAATTGTAGACGGCGACCAGCGATTGCTGCTCGTCATAGAGGCAGGCTTTTTCGATCGCGGGATCGAGGCGCAGGGACATCAGGTTTTCCTTTGCCGCCTTGGGATCCATGAACTCAAGCGCGGCGCGCGATTGCAGCGATACGACTTCGGCGGTGACTTCCAGTTTCTTGATGGCCTCCTGGGTGACCAAGTTCCATTGGTACAGTATGTTGATGCCCGATGACAGCAATAGCGCCAAGGCGCTGGTCGCCACGATGATGACGATCAGCTTGTGCCGCAGCGACAAGGAATGAAACCGCCTGAGAATCCGGGAATTGCTTATCATGTTTCTACTTTACCCTCCGGGCCAGGTCGAGCAACCGCGAGCTGACCTGAAAGCCGCTGCGCTCAAGCCGGGACTGGTTTATTCTCATTGCCATGCGGTCGCCGTCTTCGGAAAGCTCTATCATGCCGCCGCGATCCAACGGGTCGTCGAGCTTGAATACCAGCAAGGTATTGCCGGCCAGCGCATCCTGCAGGCTAGAAGCCAGGCGATGCCGCACGAACAGTATATGGCAGCCGGTCATATCGCTGTCGGTCACGCGCACGGAAAGCGTGCGCTCCCCGGCCATTTTGCCGCGGATGTAATTCAAGTAAGGTAGGATGGGGTCGATGCCGTAGACGCATATAATTGGTTCCCGAAGCTCCTGAGGCGAAGCGTAATCGGGCCAGGTGATGTAGTTGAAAAAACTGTAAAGAAACGCCGCTTCGATTTTATATTGGCGCTCGTCCGCATGGCTGGGAAATGAAAAAAGGCAGAGGATTACGCTTGTTGCGAGCGTAAGGCGGCAGGCCTGCTTGCATTTTACGATACCTGTGGAGAGGCTGCGCATAGGGGCCTAGAATTTCCAGAGGATCTGGCCGATCAGGCTGCGATCGGTTTCGACTTGCGGCTGCGTTGGAAATTCCTTGTGGGGATCGATCAGGTTCCTGCCGATCAGGCTGATTTCGAGGCCAGGCATAGCCAGCCAGGCGATCCTTGTATCGTAGCGCACATAATCGTTTATCGGCGCGGACAAATGATCGACGTAATAGATCATGTTGTCCCAGTGCACCGTGTCACTCAGGTTATAATAGGACTGTACGGAAAACTGGTTGCGCGGCGCCAGCAGTTCGCTCGATTCCAGTGAAATGGCCGTGCCGGGAAATACACGTAGATTCATCGTTAAATAGGTATAGCTTCCAGCCAGCCGCCAATCGTTGTTGATGTTCCAATTGGCAGCAATTTCCGCCCCGTATACCTGCCCGGAACCCAGATTATTATATGCGTAAGGAATAATCGTACTGCCGTTGCTGCCGGTAAAGAATGCACCCGCCGTAGCGATGGTTTGCAGCTTGTCGAAATCGTTGAAAAATAGCGCCGTATCGAAGGAAAGATTGCTGGCGGGCTGGATACGGTAACCCAGTTCATAAGCGATCAATTCCTCCGATTTTTGGTTAGGATTACCTATAATGCGGGATTTGGTCGGTCCCGCCGTGACTAGCCCGAGTACGTTGACATCTTCCTCAATGCTGCTGGGGGTGCGCACCGCACGCGAGATAGCGCCCCAAAGCGTTTGGTTCTGGGTAAGATGCCAAGCAAGCCGGGTGCTCGGCTGGATCTCGAACCCCGTGAAATTATTATGCTCGAATTTAGAACCCAGCGTCAGATAGAGCGTCTCGGGTACCAGCGCATATTCATCTTGCACGAATGCATTGACAATATGCTGCAGGTCATAGCGGTCATTGACACTTGCCGAAAAGGTGCTGACCAAATCCAGGTAATTAAGGCGTGCGCCGGCTCCCCAAACGAAATTATTACGCTCATCCAGGCGGATTGTCTGCTGAAGCTGAACATCCGCCGTGCTGACATGTTGATCGAAATTCGACTCGAGCCGTGCATAATGATCGATATACGTCTGCAAACTCAGTTCCGAATCCTTCGAGATTTTATGATTCCAACGCCCCAGCAGGTTGCCGCCATAAGAATCGTCGGTGCTGATGACGGTTTCCCTGAAGGGCGAAACCAACGTCCATGTGTTCAGACTGGCATCCTGCCCGCCGCCATAAGCGTCGCCTTGCAGCGTATAGGTATCTTTGTCGGCGCTTTTGCCATCCAGGCGGAATCCAGTGCGGCCCTTGTACCAGCTTGCCGCATCCACATATTGGGCGTAAGCGCGATAATAGCTGTTATCATTGGTCTTCCCGCCATGCCGCGCTTCGTACATCCCGTTGCCTTTGCTGGTGGTGGTCGCCGACACCAGGTTGCCCTGCGTATCCTCGGCCGATTTGGTAATGATGTTGATGACGCCGTTTACCGCATTGGCACCGTAAAGGCTGGCGCCGGGGCCGCGTATCACCTCGATGCGGTCGATATCATTGATCGAGGTGCTTTGATCGCCCCAATACACCCCGGAGAATACCGGCGTATAGATGGCGCGTCCGTCGATCAGCACCAGCAGTTTATTATTAAGCGTGCCGTTAAACCCGCGCGAGGATACTGCCCAACGGTCGGAGGATGATTTAGCGACTTGCATCCCCGGAACCAGTCGCAACGCTTCGGGAATCGAGTAAATCCCCGCCCGCCGCAATTCCTCCTGGGTAATGACGTAGACGGCCGCCGCCGTATCGCCGAGCCGCTGCGAGCGCTTGGCGACGGATGTGACCGTAAGGGCGGAGAGATCCTGCGCGAGGATTTCGTCGAATTCCGTATCGACAGCAGGAATATTTTTTGCATAGGCAGGGGAAAGCGTCAGGCTAATGGCAATAAGCCCATAGAATAAGGAAATTTTATACATGATTGAAATTCCCGATAGGGTGAGGTGATGTTAACAAATATAACTGCATATAAAAAAGCCATAAGGAGTCGAATAGGGAAAGTCTTTACAGGTTTCTTATATCCAAGCGTGCAGTGAGTATGGCTTCCTGAGGAAGGATTTCCTAAATTCATGCATGCTGAATATGTGTAACCTTATGAGGAGATTAACCATGAAAAACTATAGCAACGGATTCGTGATCGCAGGGCTGGCAACGCTTGTATCCACCAGCGCGCTGGCAGCCATCAAAGACATCAAGGATATGGGAAACGGCAGCCAGGTGAACATCACCGGCACGGTCGATACGGTAAGAAACGAGCGTAAATTCCTCCTGCGCGACGCAAGCGGCACGATCGCTGTGGAGATCGCCTCCAACCAGTCGGTAGTGCTCAAGCAAGGCGACACGGTGGCGGTCACCGGCGTGGTGGATAAGGGCATGCTCACCACCGACATCAATGCCAGCCAGGTCACCGTCCATAAAAACGTCGCCCAGGCTGTCGGCGATACGATTGAAAGCCGCACCGGCGTTTCGCTGGAGGGTGCTACCACCTATAGCATCAACAGCCTGCCCAAGGAAGGGCTGGTGAAAGTATCGGGCAAGGTAACCGATGTCGATAACGAGAAGAAATTCACCGTTGCCGATGACACCGGCTCGATCAAGGTGGATGTCCAGTCCCCCGAAACCGCCGCGCTGACCAAGGGCGCCGAAGTGACGGTGATCGGCTATGTCGATAGCGGCATGCTCGGCAAGGACATCAATGCCAGAAAAGTCCTGGTGGTCGCGGACGCCGCCCGCTGATACGCCATGCACCGTTAACTATATAAAACTAACAAAATGCTGTCGCATTTTGACGCTGCCTACGGCGCGGCCAGCTTGGCTTTCGGCCTAAGCTGGCATAGCCAATAAAATGTATTGGCTATAAAAGGGAGCGCATGCCGCGCTCCCTTTTTCTTTTGGATATGATAGGTTCCTGCCTATGTCTTCCGCCAAGCAAGATACTTCGATGCATTCCTGGCGCTTCTTCTACCGGCCCAACGAAACCTGGGATGCGATGTACCGCGATTGCCAGGCGGCGCGCACCTCCATCGAGTTCGAGCAATATATCATGGAAAATGACGCGGTCGGGCGGCGTTTCATGGAGCTGTTCATCGCAAAGGCCAAAGAAGGCTTAAAAATATTCCTCATCTGCGATACGTTCGGCAGCGCCATGCTCGTGCGCTCGTCGCTGGTCAAGCAACTGCGCCGCCATGGCGGGCGGCTGCATTTTTACAATGCCATCAATGTCTGGACGATCGTGATGCCGTGGCGCTGGTTCCCGCGCACCCATACGAAAACCCTGCTGATCGATTCTTCCATCGCCTATACGGGCGGCGTGTGCATGGCCGAGCGCATGCGCCATTGGCGCGACACGCATATGCGCGTCACCGGCCCGGTCGTCGAGCAGATCCGCCAGGCTTTCGACGACATCGAAAACCGGATCCTACGAAAAAAAGCCAAACGGATGCGCCTGCGCCGGAACCATCGCTTCCTCTATTTCATCAACCGCCCCAAGCAAAAACATTGCGGCGTGTATAACGAGCTGGTACGGGCAGTAAGCGAGGCGAAGCAATATATTTACATCACCAGCGCGTTCTTCGTCCTCAACCGCCGTTTCCTTGCCTTGCTCAGGCAGGCGCAGGCGCGCGGCGTCGACATTAAAATACTGGTGCCGGAATATTCCGACGTATGGCCGGCCGATTGGATATGCCTTTCCTATACGCCGCGATTTTTGAAGGCGGGCCTGCGCATCTTCCATTACCAGGAAACCGTGCTGCATAGCAAAACCGCCATCATCGACGATAGCTGGGCGACGGTCGGCAGCACCAATTTCGACGTCATCAGCTTTTTTTATAACCGCGAAGCCAATATCGTGATAACCGAGAAAGAGGCCATCGCGGATTTGAAACAGCAATTCTTCGCCGACTTGCATTGCAGCACGGAATTGACCTGGGAGGGCTGGCGTAACGTTCCCTTGTGGAAAAAACTGGCCGGCCGCGCCGCCAGAATGTTGAAGGTGTTTTTTCAATGACCACCATTTTGATGAGCAATCTCGGTTATCTGCGCGGCATCGACGGCTGCCTGGCCAACCATTTTCGCTATGCCCATCGTCATATTTATTGCTCGCGCCAGGTGCAAGATGCCTGCCTCAAGCAGATAACGGAGATAATAGAACGCGAGCAGCCCGACATATGCTGCTTCGTGGAAATCGACAAGGGCTCCGCGCGCACGCGCCCCTTCAACCAGCTGGAAGCTTTGGTCACCGAGCAATATCCTTTTTTCGACATCGAGAATAAATACGGGCCGCTCAGCCGCCTGCGCTCGCTGCCGCTGACGCGCGGCAAAAGCAACGGCTTCCTCGCCAAGCAGAAGCTGCCTTACGAAAAGATTTTTTTCACCCACGGCACCAAGCGGCTGATCTATAAAATCACCCTCGCGCCGGGCGTGACGCTGTTTTTCGCGCATTTCTCGCTAAAAAAAGTCACGCGCGCACAGCAGCTACTGCAAGTGCGCGCGCTGCTGAAGGAAACGCCGGGCGAGATTATCCTGCTGGGCGATTTCAACATCCATAGCGGCTTCGGCGAGCTGGCGGCGTTGCTGCATGAAAATAACCTGGTGCTGATGAGCCAGGAGGAAGTGCCCACTTTCCGCTTTCACACCGTGCAATTGCCGCTGGATTTATGCATCTGCTCGCACGGCATCGCCAAGCGCGCGCAGCTGAAAATCATCCCGCAGCCCTATTCCGACCACGAGGCGCTGCTGCTGACGCTTGCGTAAATCAGGGATTTGCCTGCGCCTTGGCCTGGACCTGCTCGATCAGCTTATCCATGCCGTCTTTTTGCACCACCGCCCCGAAATCCGAGCGCTGCGTCGTAATCAGGCTCACGCCCTCGATGATGATGTCGATGATCTTGAACTGCCCGCCCTCGGCGGCGCGCAACCGGTAGCCGGCCTGCACTTCCTGCTCCTTGGCGTTAGGCGAGTTCACCTGCATGCCGACGGTGAATTGCCCGTCGGATTCCGCTTTGGCGCCGGTAATGGTGTATTTGCTGCCGGCATAATCGGCGAAGTTAGTCGTATAGCGCGCCAGTAAATACTCCCGGTACGCCGCCAGATAGCGGGCACGCTGGTCCTCGGTCGCCTTTGCCCAGCCCTGCCCCAGCACGAAGCGACCCATCCATTCCATATCGACATGCTCGGAAAATAGCTGGCGCAATTGCTGCTGTTTTTGCGCCTCCGCCGCCTGGCCGTTTACTACCGCGAGCACTTTCTTTCCCACCTCGTCGACAAACCGGCGGGCGCTGTCCGCATCCGCCGCCTGGACAGAAACGACGCTCAGCGGCAGGAAAAATAACAAACATAACACCATCAGGCTTCGACGCAGCATACGCTCTCCTTAACAGATTGTGAGCGAATGCTGGCAAACTCCGGCTAAGTTCGCCATTTGCGGGTAACGCTGATTTTATAAAATCGACGTTAAGGGGAAACGCTCGCGAAAAATCCCTAGGATTTCAGCGGATCGGAAGCATGCGCCGCCTGCTCGCGGTGATGCTCAGTCTGCGCGATTTGCGCCTTGATGTCTTTTTCGCGGGTCTGCCAATATTGCTCGATATAGGGCTCGATCTTGGAGCGGGTGAACGGCTTGATGATATAGCCCTGCGCGCCTTTTTGTCTTGAAGTGACGATATCCTCCGGCAATTTGCTGCCGGTCAGGATGACGACATAGGCATCGGGCTCGCGCGCGCGCAGATAGTCGAGCAGCTCGAAGCCGTTGCCGTCGGGCAGGTCGATATCGAGGAAGGTCATGTCGGGCAGGCATTCGTCATAGCGCGCCTTGGCGTCCTCGACCGTGCGTGCGAACACGACCTTATGCTGCGGCAGCGCATGCTTCATCTCCCGCGAAAACAGCGTATGGTCTTCCACCACCAGTATCACCAGGTCGGGGTAATAGGCCTTGCGGATGCTGTCATGCTCGCTCATAGCTTGTCCCCGCGCTGGTACGATTGCTCGATCTGCTTGCGCACCATGGCCTGGTAGATGCTCTGGCGGATGGTAGCACCACTGCATTCGCCCTTGATGAGAAATTCCTGGGCGCCGCCATGCAGCGCCTGGTGGATGATGTCCATGTCGGAATAGCCGCTCAGCACAACGATAGGTAACTCGGGAAACGCATCGTGCACGTCGTTGATGGCCTTGGTGCCCTTGGCATCCGGCAAATTGAGGTCGAGCAGCACGGCGTCGACGGCGATACCGCTGCGCAGGAGATCCAGCCCCTCTTCCAGCGATTCTTTGCGCGTGATGTTGAAATTGTAAAACGATTCGCCATGGATCATCGCCTTGGTGATGGCGGCGGCGTCCGTCCGCGAATCCTCGATCAGAAGGACAGTGATGTCTTCCGGATCCACCATTTGTGCTAACTGCATAATGCCTCCTGGGTTAACTCTGGCAGCGTGAAATAAACCCGGCTGCCTTTTTGCAAGGCGGATTCCACCCGGATGGCGCCGCCATGCGATTCGACGATCTTACGCGAAAGCGCCAGCCCGGCGCCGATACCGGGATAGGCCTCTTTGGTATGGAGCCGCTGGAAAAGGGTAAAAATAATGCCGTGATATTCTTCGTCGATGCCGATGCCGTTATCCTCGACGCAAAATTCCCAGCCCTTGCCCAGGCGGCGCGCCGAGATATGGATCTTGACAGGTTCGGGCCCGCGAAACTTTATCGCATTGTCGAGCAGATGGGCAAATAGCCGCGTCATGCGCCCGCGATGGCCGCAAACCTGCGGCAGCTTTGCACAGGTGATCGTGGCGCCGCTGGCGTTTATCTCGGCTTCCAATGTGGTGATGGCGGTGGCGACGACGGCATCCATGTCGAGAAGCGTATGTTTGACGGGAAAAGTTTCCAGCCGCATATATTCGAGCAACCCGTCGAGCAGTGATTGCATATGCGAAGACTGGCTCACGATCATGCGCAGGGCCGCGCCCGCCTTCTCATCGGCAGCAATGGCCGGATGCTCGCTCAACTCATCGCAGCCGACCGACATAATGCGCAGCGGCGCACGCAGATCATGCGAAGCAATGTAGCTGAATAATTCGAGATCGGCGCGCAGGCGCTGCGCTTCCGACAGCGCCGCCGGATTGTCTTCTTCCGGCATCATCGCCGTCGCATTGGGTGTAATGGAAAGCAGGTTCGGCTGCATAAAATCTCGGCACATAATAATCCAGTAAATTATAAGGCCAACGTTATAAAGGATCCATTATTTAAACGGTTTTGTGTCGCATTTTGGACAGATTTTATGCGCCATATTTTTTGCAAATTTAGTTCAAATTGCAGCTATCTTTTGCGTCCGGCGCTAATCCAATGCCTTAGCCGGAAAATGGCGCTGAGCAATAAAAATATGGGTATTTTATTCGTATTGAGCGTATAATTGGTAAATTGACTTTAACCAGGAGGAGACGATGTTCGCCGACGTGCTTGGGATAGAAAAAATCCCGGTTCTGTTAATTGAGGATTCACGCAACGAAGCGCATGCGACAGAGCGGCAGCTCTACGCCATCGACGATGAATTCGACCTCACCCGCGTCGGCCGGCTCGAAGAAGCGCTATCGCGCATGGCGCATAAAGACTTCAGCGCAGTGATCCTCGATCTCGGCCTGCCCGATTCCAGCGGCCCGCAATCGATCAAGACCATCAGCGAGCAATTTCCCGCGCTGCCCATCGTCGTCCTCAGCGGCCACGGCGATGCGGCGACCGTGCGCTCGGCTTTAGAGTATGGCGCACAGGAATTCTTGACGAAAAGTAACTGCTCGGGAAACATGATCCGCCAGGCGCTGCTGGGCGCCATCATCCGCAAATCGCTGAAACACTAATATCGCTTGAGTGCGCATGTAATTGTCTTACTATGGGGCAACGACCTGGATCCATCTCATAGATCTGTTTGCTGCTATGCTTGAGTCTTTTTTCATTTACGGCGCGTTGCCCGACAATGTCGAAAAAGGCGTGTATCAGCTACCGCTGGTGCTGTTGTCCTATGTCGTGGCGAGCTTTGCATCCTATACGGCGCTCGCACTCGCCCAGCAATTAGTCAATAGCAAGAGCCTCGCGGAAAAACGCCTCTTTCATTGGGGCGGGGCGTTTGCGATGGGCGCCGGCATCTGGTCGATGCATTTCATCGGCATGCTCTCTTATAAGATGCGCATGGTGGTGGAATACGATCCCGGCCTCACCCTGCTTTCCATGTTCATCGCCATTCTCGTCGCTTACGGCGTGCTGGCGATCGTCGCCGGACAAAAACTGTCGGCCTGGCATATATTGATCGGCGGCGTGCTGCTGGGGCTGGGCATTTGCGCCATGCATTATACCGGCATGGCCGCCATGGAAATGGACGCCGACCTGCGCTACGTCGGCGACATTTTCCTGCTGTCGGTGGCCATCGCCATCGCCGCCTCCGCCGCCGCCTTGTGGATGGCCTTCAAGCTCGCCCGCTCCAGCAGCGGCTACCGCTACCTGTTCCAGCTTGCCGCCGCGCTGGTGATGGGCGCAGGCATCTGCGGCATGCATTACACCGGCATGTGGGCGTCGGTGATGATTCCCTATGCCGATTGCCGCTACGACCCCAACCAGAATTTCGACATGCTGGCACTTTCCATCGCCGGCATCACCGGCCTCATCTTGGCGCTGGCGCTGGCGGCGGGGATTTATAAGAAGACGCGCATCGAGCTGCAGCTCCAGCACAGCGAAAGCAAGCTGCGCGCCATGATCGACAACGCGCAGGACGCCGTCATCGGCATGGACGAGCAGGGCCGCGTCACCGAATGGAACAAGCAGGCCGAAGCTATTTTCGGCTGGTCGCACGAGGAAGCGGTCGGCACGCAGATGGCGGCGATGATTATCCCGCCCGAATACCGCCAGGCGCACCACCAGGGCTTGCAACGCTTCCTAAGCGGCGGCGAGAGCACCATCATGGGCCGGCGCATCGAATTGCCGGCGCTCAATAAATGGGGCAAGGTCCTTTCCGTCGAGCTGACGGTAACGGCGCAGAAGCTGCAGCAGCATTATCAATTCACCGCCTTCATCCGCGACATCAGCGACCGCAAGCGCAGCGAAGAGATGATGGAATTGCTGGCATCCATCGTCCAGTCTTCCGACGACAGCATCATCAGCAACACGATGGATGGCTTCATCACCTCGTGGAATAGCGGCGCCGTACAGTTATTCGGCTACAGCGCCGCCGAGGCTGTCGGCCAGCATATCAGCCTCATCATCCCGTCGGAGCGTTGGGCCGAAGAGCAGCAGATCCTCGCCCAGCTGCGCACCGGCAAGAGCCTGGATCATTCCGAGACCGTGCGGCTGCATAAGGACGGCCGCCGCATCGACGTGTCGCTGACCGTATCGCCGATTTACGACGCGTCGGGGCTGATCACCGGCGTGTCGAAAGTGGCGCGCGACATCACCAAGCGCAAGCAGACCGAAGATCGCCTAAAAACCTCCTTAAACGAGGTGATTATCGCAAAAAAAACGGCGGAAACCGCACTCAAGGACGCGCAGATAGAACGCGAGAAGGCCGAGCTCGCCAACCGCGCCAAAACCGAGTTCCTCGCCAATATGAGCCACGAGATACGCACGCCGCTGAGCACCATCATCGGCACCAGCGAGCTGCTCGCCCATACGCCGCTCGATGCCAAGCAGAAAGAATATGCCGGCGCGCTCAACACCGCCGGCGACATGCTGCTGGGGCTCATCAACAACATCCTCGACCTCTCCAAGATCGAGGCCGGCGAATTCAACCTGCTGACCTTGCCCATCGTCGTGCGCGCGCTGGTGGAGGAAATCGCCCAGATCATGGCCGAGCTCGCCCAGGCTAATCATGTAACGCTCGAGGTGGTGTGCGCCGACGACGTGCCGCTGGCCATCCTCGGCGACCCGCTGCGCCTCAAGCAGGTCGTGCTCAACCTGACCAGCAATGCCGTCAAGTTCTGCACCAACGGCAAGGTGACGATCAAGGTGGAAAGCATCGCGCGCTCGAAGAACACGGCGACGCTGCGCTTTTCCATCGAAGATACCGGCGCCGGCATTCCCGCCGATAAGCTCGGTTTTATTTTCGAGAAATTCACCCAGCTCGACGATTTTTCCACGAAAAAATATGCCGGCACCGGGCTGGGCCTTGCCATCTGCAAGCGGCTGGTGGAGATGATGGGCGGCAAGATCAATGTCAGCAGCACCGTCGGCTAGGGATCGGTCTTTTCGTTCGACATCGCTTTTGCTATCGACAGCGATGCGGTCGTGGACGACGCTTCGCTGCGCACATTGTTCAAAGCCAAGCGCGTGCTCGTCGTCGATCCTTCCGTTTATACCCAGCGCGCCATGTCGGAATTCCTCGAGCCGCTGGGCATCGGCTGCAACACGGTGGCCTCGGTGGCGGTGGGGCTGGCGCGGATGGTGCAGCACCCACAGGCCTACCATCTGCTGTTCATCGACCAGGCGCTGCCGGAAATGGCCGCCGGCGAAATCACCCGCACGCTGCGCGCCTTCACCAATCTTGCCAAGCTTCCGATCGTGCTTCTGGCGTCGCAGATAACGGCTACGCTCCCAACCTATATTCAAAAAGCCGGCTTTGCCGGGCATCTCGTCAAGCCGATCAGCTCGTCGGCGCTGCTTAATATGCTCACCAGCCTGCTGCGGGCGGACACCCTGCCCTTGCCGAAAACGACGGCCGATAAAGACCCGCCGGAGTTCCACTTCAAGGGCAAAATATTGCTGGTGGAGGATTACCTGCCCAACCAGAAGATGGCCAGATACATGCTCGAGGAAATGGGCTGCGACGTGGACGTGGCCGCCAGCGGCGAGGAAGCGTTGGAGCAGTTGCAGGCGCATCGCTACGATGTGGTGCTGATGGATTGCCAGATGCCGGAGATGGACGGGTTCCAGGCCACCGCCGAAATCCGCAAGCATGATTACGGACAGGGTATCATTATCATCGCCATGACCGCCAATGCGTTGCAGGGCGACCGAGAAAAATGCCTGCAGGCCGGCATGAACGACTATATCGGAAAGCCCGTGCGCTTTGAGGATCTGGGCCGGTTGCTGAGCAAATACCTTACAGGATAAATGTTTTTCTAAGCGGAAAGGGCGCAGCCTTCAGCAACGGCGCCGTGTCGATGCGCGGGGTAAGGGTAAAATACGGCTCGCAGCGCGCGATGAGCGTTGCCGTGTCCGGCAGATCGGCCACATCGACCACGCCCGGCGCGACAAGCCCCACCGCTTCGAAATGATCGTGGTATTTCATGCCGTCCCCGCCGATCGGTCCGCCAAACGTGACCCAGGCGGCAGGCACGCCGTACGCATGGGCGATGATGATGCCGTGCAGTGAGCTGGAGATGACGCAGCTGGCGCCGGCAATCTGATCGATAACGGCTTCCGGCGCGTCAAGCACATCGATCAGCGTCACGGTTTCTGACGCCGCGTCCGGCGCATAGCGGTGAAAGACCGTATCCTGATCGACATAATGCGGAATCAACGCCGGCCTGCCGCCGGATATGGGCTTTGGCTTATACACCATCGGCAGCAGCAAGGCCGGATCGCCATAGACTTTTGGCACTTTAAGGCCACATTCAACGGCACGCTTGCGGGAACGCGGGCCGCGCACCGCCGCAATCTTCATCGCCGGATTCACGCAATCGGTCTGGCTTGCCAGGCCGGGGCCCCAGGCGATGCAGGACTCGTTGCACCAATTGAGGATGCTGCCGATGGCAACGATTTTCGTATGCACCGATTCGATGGGGGTAAATACCAGCCGGTCGGCGCATAGGCGCGACAGCAGGAAATGATTTAGATTATCGCCGACATTGGCGCTGGTCAGCCAGAAGGCGCGGGTGAGCTTAAGTTCTTGCATAGATTAGATTCTCACCGTTTTCGAGAAGCTTCTGCATGGCAAAGCGGGCAAAATACGCTTCATATTGTTGCTTATTCTGCGAATTCCATTCCACGCACATCAGCTGGCAATCCAGGGCGACCGGGTCGATCTGCTCGAGAATCTCGAAGACATTGCCTTCCGTGTCGATGTTGATGAAATCGAACGTGCGGTACATGCAGCGGTTAATCAGCGTCGGCACGTCGACCATCTCCACCTGCAGCAACTCGAATTTCACGCCGAGGCCCTTTTCCCAGCGCACCGTTTCTTCCTTGATCGTCGTCGATACCGCGTCGCCGCAGGCATTGTAAAAATCGACGACGCCGTTTTTGGCGCCGATGCACAGCGGCAGCAGCTGGATTTTCTCGTCCTGGCCGTACGCCTTCTCGAAGGCCGGCTTGAGGGTGGGCGACGGCTCGACGAACACGCCCTTGAAGCCTTTCTCGTAAAGCGCCCGCGTATTGGAAAACTTGAAAGGGTTATAGGCGCCGATATCGAGGAACGTCCCGGTGCTCGATCCCTTGAAAAATTTTACTATGATTTCTTCTTCGTTATTCTGACTGTACATAACCGCCCTTAAAATTTTACGTTGCTATAGACGCCCATTTGCTCCAACTCCTCACGCCGCACGAACAGGAAATCATAATCGATGAAAATGGAATCGCGAACGCCGAAATTATTGCAGGTATGCACCAAGGCGAACCCGGCCTTTTCCAGGCGCGTGCATAATTCACCCATAGAGGCCTGCGCCTGGTAAAGCGGGATCGACGACATTTCGACCTGCAAAAGCTTTACCCGCGAAAGATAGTCCCCGCACGAATCGAGCACCTGGCTTTCGAAGCCCTGCACGTCGAGCTTGAGCATGACGCGCCTGGCCGGGTCGGCGAGAATTTCGCCAAACAGCTCGTCGACGCGGTGCACGACGATTTCTTCGGTATCTCCCAGCGCGCAGTCGGGTGCGAAACGCAGCAGATTTTCCGTCTGCGCCAGCAGCGACGACGTGCCGCCATGCCCCTTGCCGACATTGATGACGGATTTGCCCGGCACATCGCCCAGGGCGGCATGATAGGCCTTCCAGCCCGGATAATGATTCAGCCAGCCGGCCAATACATCGTAATATTTTTTCACCGGCTCGAAGGAATGCATCTCGCCCTTATAGCCGCCATAGCCGTAGAGCGTGCTGGCAAACTGGCCGGAATGCGCGCCGGCGTCAATCACGAAATTGACGCCAAACAGCCGCGTGAGATTGCCCACATGCGCCAGGAACGCATAGGCGGCCACCCGGCTATTGACGACGGAAAGCGCGCCTTGGGGCAATTTGGTCAACAAATCCGCCAGTTGATTGCCAAAAGCGCCGGGATCCTTAGTATGCGCGAAAGCCGCTTCGATGTTTTTAATGCCGATAAGCTGCGCAAGCGGCAAATAGGCCTTGTACCATACCAACTTCAGTATTTTTTTAAGCGCGATCTTCATATGACGCAGAACCGGGTTGCATATCGGCGTGGGAATCCGAGAGGTAGGGATAGACAAATTCCTGGTTGAAGGGCCGGTTGGTGAAGAAAGACGGCAGGCGCTGGCAATGGTCGAACCAGCGCCCATGCCGGGCACGAAGCTTGTCGCGCTTTTCCGCCGGGAGGTTTGCATAGTCGCTGGTGCGTTTCGCGAAGGGAATTTTCTGGATGTATTCCACCCCGGCCCATTCCCGCATCGCCTCCAGCTTATCGGCAAGCGCCTCGTATTTAACGAACAGCCCCGTGCCGGCATTCGTGTAGTAGGAATTGAAATGATGCCCGAACATGAAACAATCCGTTTCGAGATCGAGGTAATGATCCAGCCCTTTGCACCCGTGGGCACGGAAATAATTGACATCGCCCTGCAACAGCCCGACGGCGTTGACGTTGTTCAGGTAGCCTCTTTTTTCAAACGACAGCAACACGTCGTAGGGATTAGCGAATACATAGACGAATTTTACCCCCTGCCCCAACACCGAGATGCGCTGGTGCGGATTATGCACGGTCGGGTCATGCCAGTTCAGCAAATGCTTTAAGTAGGTATAGCCGGAACCGCCGCAACTATAGAGATAGGTTTTCATGCGCTGGCCTTATTTAATACGATGTAACGCTCGATCACTTCGTCGATATTACCGTAGCATTCCATCTTGCCTTTGTTGAGCAGCAGCGCCTTGGTGCAATATTGCCGCATCAGGACGAATGAATGCGTAGCCAGCACAAAACATTTGGCATCCTCGACCATCTTGAGAACACGCTTGTTGAGTTTTTCGTGAAAGCTCGCATCGCCGGCGCCCAGCGCCTCATCGAACAGCAGATTCTCGGCCTCGTAATGAATCGCCACCGACACCATCAAGCGCGCCAGCATACCTGACGAATAGGTATGCACCGGCATATAGATAAATTCGTCGAGTTCGGTGAATGCAATGATTTCCGGGATTTTTTCCTTAATCTCGTCTATGTTGCGCGTATAATAAAATGACATGTTGTGGATGTTGCGCAACCCCGACGCATTGGGGTCCAGCCCGGCGCTGATGTTGAAAAAACCCCGCGATTCCCCCTTCACCGTAAGGCTGCCGGACGTAGGCGCATAAATCCCGGCGATGGTTTTAAGCAAGGTGGTTTTCCCGGCGCCGTTGAGGCCGATAATGCCGACGCGCTCGCCCCGCTCGACGGTCATGCTGATATTCTGCAATGCGTTTACATGGATGATGCCGCTGGACTCGACCGAAGAACGCCCCTGCGCCCGAGTCGAGATATAGCCGCGCAGCGAGCGCAGCGCATCGTTATAGAATACCGGAAAGCTGACATTTACCGCTTCGAGTCGGATCATGATGTGCCTTACGCCCAGTACACAAGGTGTTTTTCATAGCGGCGGCTCACCAGCAGCTGCAAGACAAAGGTAACGGCAAGCATGGAGGCGATGACGTACAGGTTAGCAAAGGTCGGTACTTCTCCAAGCAGCGGCGGGCGCATAAAATCGATCAGATGGGCGAAGGGATTAAACGCGATCAGATACCAGTATTCCGCCGGCAGACTCTTTGCCTTCCAAATGATCGGCGTCACCAGGAAAAAGAGGTAGACGAGATTGCCGCATGCCGGCGGAAAGTCTCTGAAACGCGCGCCGATATAGGCAAGCAGGATGCCTACTTGCATCATCAGCAATATGGCGGTCAGGTATGTCGGCACAATCAGCAGGTGCGCCCAGGCAAGCGTTTTCCCGCACAGGAGAAATACGATTAAATGCGCGGCCGTGGCATACATGAGCACGATGCCGTAGCGGATCACCATCTGCGCCAGGAACACCCAGGCGGGAAAGCGGAAATTCTGAATGATCGGGGCGTTGGATACGAATGCGCGCGTGCTTTCGTTGAACGATCCCGAGATGAAATTCCAAACGATGACGCCGGCGGAAATATAGGGGAAAAACTCGCGTATGTCCTGCTTGAACAATATCCCCCACACGAAGGCGATGCCGGCGATATTGACGAACTGGCTGAGCACGATCCAGAAATAGCCCAGCGACGAGCGCGCATGCTGCTTGCGCAGATCCTCGAAGGCAAAATGACGGATATAGCGCAGCCACTCAAGAAATGCCTTCATTCCTCTAAACTCCAGTCGATGCTACTGCTTTTAAGGTGAAATGTTTCTTTGGGGCCGTCGTAAGCGGGCTGGGCCTTGATCCAGTTGGCGAGGTATATAAACATATTGTACTTGGTGAGCACAAGGTTTTTCGCCTCTTCCAGCGCACCGCGCCGGGCGGCGTAATCGTCGAATTCCAGAATGTCGCGGATGTGATGGATGACTTTGGGATCGTCGGGGTCGATGCGGATAAAGGCTTTTTCGGGAAAATAGCGCCCAAGCGCGGGCGAGCCGCAATAAAGCGGTACCGTCAGCGCGACGAAGCAATCCATCGGTTTTTCGGTGAAGTAGAGCGGAGCGAGCGTATTCTCAAACGCCACCGAATATTTATACGGCTCCAGGGCGTTCCATTTGTCCTGGATAGACTGGAAGCCGCGCCCGAACAGGTCGAAATCGATCTCGGCGCGCAGCTTCTCCAGGAAGGCAAGGCGCCGCCGGTGGCCGGGCAATATATTCAGGTTGCTCGTCACCCAGCTCAGCTTGCGCGTTTTGACTATTTCGTCGCCGCTGCTCAGCAGCTCGTCGAAATTTTTCTTCACTGACCATGTGCGCGTCATGCAAGGCACGGGTATGAAGCGCCGCTCCATATTGGCCTCGCGCTTGCTGGCCGTTTCGTCCGGCGTAAATACGGTCGTGCCGGCCCCCTGCCCGTCATGCAGCACCTGATGCGCGCGCGTCGGCGGCTCGCCTAGGGCAAACAGCACACGCGACGGGTGGGCGCGAATCGTGGTATCGACGGCGGGCTGGTTGAGGATCAGGTAATAGTCCGGCTTGGTAAGCCATGAAGAATGAGTGATGAAGCGGACGCCGCGCCATTTGCACGTCCCGGCCGGCAGCAGCATGGACAACGCTTCCTGTGCATCGCCCCAGCTATCGAGCACGCGCACGGTAATTTCATCCGGGTTATTGGCGCGCGGCGACAAGAGCCAGTAACGCACGCCGACAATGATTCTCCACACACCCGCCGGCGCGGCTTTTTGAAGTTTCCTATAGATTTTCTTGGGCGCATTGCGCGTTATCCTTCTACTCCAATACCCCAGGCGGATCAGTCGGGTTTTAATGACGTTGGGCAGGCGGCAGATGACGCGCCACCACAACATGCGGATAAAACTGGTGCGAAATAACACCACCAGCGCCAGCAGCGAAATGAGGCTGCCGCCGCAGACGCGCCACTTCCGCCACAGCCAGGCGACCACCATGTTGCCGGTCACGGTTCCATCGATGCTGCGCAGAAAAAGAGGCGCCATGTCGAGGTTCAGCTCGCCGTTGGAAATGACATTCATATCGCGCGCCACCCGCGTCAGCATGAAGCGCATGCAATAGTCCCGCCATTGCGGGTCGGAGGTGATGGCATTGTGATGCTTGCGATAACGGTAAAGCACGTTGGGCAGATTGTATAAATAGCCCCTGCCCGACAGGCGCAGCAGAAACTCGATGTCCTCGGGATATTTGCGGTTATTGCCGTCGAACCGCAAATCCTTGTTTTCGCGGAAGCGGTACATAAAGGTGGCGCAACACCCGAAAAAGCCAAACTTCCCGGCCGCCAGCGGGGGATAGGATTCGGTGCCGAGGATGCCGTCGGACGTATCGATGAAATGCACACCGGACCCCATGCCGACGCAATCCGACGTGCCCAGCAATGCCTGCAGCAGCACTTTGATGCGATCGGGCTCGCTGATATCGTCGGAATCGTGAAACATGACAAAGCGGCCCTGCGCCGCATCGAGAATGCGGTTTCGCGCGTAAGCGGGGCCTTTATTTTCGCTCCCCCTTTCCACGCGCAGCCTGTATCCCAATGTCGCGGCAAGTGTTTTGAACGCCTCGGTTTCGGCAAGCGGGTTTTCCGAGCCGTCATCGTAAATCACCAGTTCGAAATTCCGGTATATCTGCTTGTCCAACGCCGCCAATGCTTTTAACACCAGGGGAAAACGATTAAAGCAAGGCATGGCGACGGTCACCAGCGGCGGAAAACTGCCAAGCGGAAAGGTGGTCGCCGTCACTTTCTCTTCCGGCGTAAATGCCGGGGAATCTATGAAATAATCATCCGCCAGCGTGGTGATCAGGCCGTTATCGACCGGGCATGACTGCGTCTGCCGGCGGATGCGCGCAGCATAACGGGCAATGACGCCGAGGCGGCGAATCTCGGAGATATTCTTATGCGAAATGCTGTCGGGATTCTGCCGGTAGCGATAGAGCGCCTTGTGCAGGTTACGCACCTCCCAGAAATCGGCGATCCGCAGCAGCCAATCGCCGTCTTCGCCGCCGTAATGATAGATGGCGCGGAAGCCGCCGGCCTGCTCCACCGCCGCGCGCCTGACCATCACCGACGCGCAGCATATTTGCGGGTCGTTGCGCTGGCGCACGGGATCGTCCGAATAAAATTCTTCCTTGTACAGCGTGCCTCCAAGATCGACAAAGCCAACGCCGGTGCCTACGGCGCCGCAGGAAGAATGCCGGGAAAGAAAATGCAGCTGCTGCTCAAGCTTGGTGGGCAAAATGATATCGTCGGCATCGAGCCAGGCGATATAGTCGCCGCGGGCTTGCTCCAGAAGCGCATTGCGCGTCTCGATGATGCCGCGGTTTTCGTCATGGGAAAACAGGCGAATGCGGGCATCGTGGGCCGCCAATTCATCCAATAGCTGCCGTGAATTGTCCGACGACCCATCATCCCAGCAAAGTATCTCCATATTCCGGTGCGACTGGCAAAGCACGCTCTCAACGGCCTCGGCGAGGAAAGGACCGGCGTTATATACGGGGATGAGAACGCTGACAAAACTGTTGGAATGCATGTTACGTCATGCGCCCTTCAAGACACCGGAAGACGCTTTTTGAAAAGCCAAATTTCAGATTGCTGATCAGCATGTTAATTACATTTCTGCCCTGTGTTGATTGCAATCAGCATCCTTATCGGAAACTTCCTTGCGGTTCAAGCCTTTCTTTGGCTAAATCCTTGGCAGCGAAAGATAAAGGAATTCTTTTGTTACGTTTTTATAACCGGTTATTGCGATAAATTGTCATAGCTGCCGGGGATTATTTATGGCATTTTCCCACCCATCATGATGCCTTCACTCGCCCGCATATTCTCCGGCCTGGCGCCCATGACCCTTTGGGCGATGGGGCTGATGCTGCTCATGGGCGCGCTCGTGCCCATCTATGTCGACGAGCTGGTTTATCGTTTCTTGCATGAGCGGTTGTTCTTCGAAGGCGGGAAGCTGATTACGCTCTATCCGCAATGCTCCGCCTCCTTTGTGGCCGACGCGCCGCTTACCCTCATGCCGGGCGCTACCTTATTGGCGATATTATATTCGCCGCAGGGATTGCTGGGCATGCGATTGACCGGGGTGATCGGCGCCTGCCTGTGGCTCTGGCTGTTATGGGCCTGGCTGTCGCCCTGGCATCTCGCGAAGGATAGGCGGGTGATGCTCTATGCAACGCTCGTCGCTCTCCAGCTACTGGGAGTGGTTCCGCTGCTGCTGGTCCTGACGCGCCCGGAACAAGGCATGGTGCTGTGCATCGCTTTTTTCGCGCTGGCGCCGCTGCGCTTGCGGGAGAGCGCCTATCTTCCGCTATACTACCTGCTGGTAATATCGCTTTTGTTCTTCCTGCATACCAGCGCGCTGTATTTCCTGCCGCTGGTGATCGTTTCCATTATCCTCGCCCTGGGGAAACACCGCCGGCTTGCCTGCCTGGCGGTTACCGCCTTCGCGCTGGCGACGGCCTGGCAAAGCTATGCGCATGCGGCGCGCATATTGTGGTTCTGCAACGAAGTGCCGCCGCTTATAGAGATATTCAGCAAAGCCACGCTGCCGCTTCCGCTGCTGGCCAGCGACCCGCTGCAATTCTTCGAGCGCGGCACGCATAACCTCATGCAAGCCATCCCCGCCATCACCCGGCACATCCATATCGCCCCCGGCTACCAATCAAGCTGGCTGCCGCCGTCGCCGTATTTTTTCCCGGCGCCCCTGATCGCCCTCTTAAACTACGCCATCGATGCGCTCTGGTTGGTAATCACGGCCGGAGTCATCGGCGTCATCGCAGTTCGCCTGGCCGGCATGATAAGGCGACGTCAGCGGCCGGACGTTTCCGACTGGCTTGCCTGGGCGCTGGCCGCCTCGCTGCTCATGTACGGTTTCCATTACAACCGTTTTCATTTCACCAGCGTCGGCCTGGTCGTCCCCTGCCTTATCATGCTTATGCTGCTTAGCGCCCCGCTGTGGCTCTCGCAACTGGCGGCCGGCCGGCCGGGACGCCGGATAGCCACCGCCTGCATGGCGCTGGCTATGATGAGCGTCGGCGCCGTCATTATCAATGTCGGGCCGGGGCTGGCGCGCAATGCCGTGATCTACCAGGTGACCCTCGCCAGCCAGCATAATTCCTACCAGACGCTTCGGGCGGCGGGCAAGCACCGGCAGATAGAGGCGCTGGCCGAACAATGCGGCATCGACCCGAAAAATGCGCATGACCTGGTGCTCGACGACACGTCGTACCCGGTCTTTAAAGCCGCCCCCCGCCCGATGTTCGCCACCTACGTCAATCCGAACTTCATGGGGTTTGCGCTCAAAGGCAGAGTGCGCGAATTCCTGCTGGCGCAGGGCAGTAGCGGGTATATCGGCAAATGCGACTACCTGGCGCCGGAGCTTGGCGGGCTGGCACTGCGCAAGGACGGTCTTTGCTGCGTCAGCCGCAAAGCCTTGCAGGAGAATAAGGCGGAGCCGCAATGAAGAAAGTCGCCATCGTCCAATCCAACTACATTCCCTGGAAAGGCTATTTCGACCTGATCGCGGCGGCGGACGAATTCATCCTCTATGACGATGCGCAATATACGCGCAGCGACTGGCGCAACCGCAACAAGATCAAAACGCCGCAGGGGCTCCGCTGGCTGACCGTGCCGGTGACGATCAAGGGAAAATTCCCGCAGCTTATCCGTGAGGCGGAAATCAGCGGAAATGCATGGCAGGAAAAACACTGGAAGAATTTCTGCCAGTATTACGGCCGGGCGCCCCATTTCAAGGCGGTTGCCGAACGGCTCGCGCCCTACTACCATGAGCGGCGCTTTACCCATTTGAGCGACCTTAACCGGAGCCTTACGGAAATGATCTGCGATTACCTTCGCATCGACACAAAAATCACCCGCTCGTCGGATTACGCGCTGCCGGAGGGGAGAACGCAGCGCATCGTAAGCCTGTGCGCGCAGGCGGGGGCGACGGAATATATTTCAGGCCCGGCGGCGCGGGGCTATATCGAGCCGGAATTGTTCCAGGCGGCGGGCATCGCGCTTCGCTGGTTCGATTACGACGGCTACCCGGCCTACCCGCAACAGGGCGGCGCGTTCGAGCATGGCGTCAGCATCGTCGACCTGCTCTTTAACTGCGGCGAAGACGCCCGCCGCTACATGAAATGCGGGGCAATGTGAAACTCTCGATCGTCGCCAGCCTGTATCTTTCCTCGCCTTATCTCGAGGAGTTCCACCGGCGCATCGGCGCGGCGGCTGGCCGCATCACGCAAGACTATGAAATCATTCTCGTCAATGACGGCTCGCCCGACGATTGCGGCCAGCGCGCCAGGGCGCTGGCAAAGGCCGACAGCCATGTGGCCGTCATCGACCTGTCGCGCAATTTCGGCCATCACAAGGCGATGATGACGGGGCTTGCGCACACGAAAGGCGAGCGCGTATTTCTCATCGACAGCGATCTCGAAGAGCCGCCCGAACTGCTCGGGCAATTCTGGGAGCTGCTGGACGGCGACCGGGAAACCGACGTCATCTACGGCGTGCAGCGTACGCGCAAAGGCGGCTTCGTCGAGCGCATGAGCGGGTTTTATTACGACCTGTTCAATCTGCTTTCCAGCGTCAAGATCGAAAAAACATAAGCGTCGTGCGCCTCATGACGCGGCGCTATGTCGACAGCCTGATTACGCACCGCGAGCATGAGCCGGTCTTTGCCGGCCTGGCGGCGCTCACGGGCTACCGCCAGAAATCCTGCCTGTTCGATAAGGCGAGCAAGAATTCGAGTGCTTACGGCCTCATGCGAAAACTCGACCTGCTGGCAAACAGCGTCGCTTCCTTCTCGAACCGGCCGCTTAATTTCATTTTCTATCTCGGCCTGTTCATCACCGCCTCGGCGCTGGTCATGGTGCTGTTTTACCTGGGCTCATACCTGGTGCTTGGCAGCGTCGTTTCCGGCTGGACGTCGCTTATCGTCTCGCTGTGGGTGCTGGGCGGCGTGATTATCCTGTCGCTGGGCATCATCGGCATTTACCTTGCTAAAATGTTCAGCGAGGTCAAAGACCGGCCCTATACCGTCATCCGCTCGATCTACCGGGGCGAGCCATGACAAAAAAGCTGGTGATTTTCGGCATGGGCGATATGGGACAGCTGGCCGCTTATCTTTTTCCCCTGCACACCGATTATGTCGTGGCGGGCTTCTGCGTCGATAAGGAATACGCCAAGAATGACGCGTTCATGGGGCTTCCCGTCGTCACCTCCGAGTGCGTAGCGGACGTGTTCCCTCCATCGACCCACGACATGTTCGTCGCCATCGGCTACCATAATTTAAATACGGCGCGCAGGGAAAAATACCACGCGATGAAGGCGGCGGGATACAATCTCGCAACCTATGTCAGCCCGCAGGCGACCACGTTCGATAATGTCGAAATCGGCGATAACTGCTTTATCTTTGAAAATAATGTGCTGCAGCCTTTCGTAAAAATCGGCAGCAACACCGTCTTGTGGAGCGGCAATCATGTCGGCCATCACAGCGTCATCGGCGACCATTGCTTCATCGCCTCCCATGCCGTGATTTCGGGCCATGTCCGCATCGGCGATGCCTGCTTCGTCGGCGTCAATGCCACCCTGCGCGATCATATCGTCGTCGGCGAGCAATGCATCATCGGCGCCGGCGCGCTGCTGCTTGCCGACGCCGCGCCGCAGGGCGTGTATATGGGCGAGGCCACGCAACGCTCGGCCGTGCCGAGCACGCGCCTGAAAACCCTCTGAGGCGGCACATGGCGTGGAAAAAACTGGGAAGGATTTTCGGCGCCGACGGCCACAGCGACTGGATGTTTTCGCACGCCATGATCCCTATCGCCGAACGGCTGGACGGCGATCTCTACCGCATTTATTTTTCCGCGCGCGATAAATATAACCGCGGCCACGGCGCTTATCTCGAAATCGACATGAAAGACCCGCTGCGCGTTCTGCGGCTTCATGACAAGCCCGTCCTGGAACCGGGCGAGCTCGGCTGTTTTGACGATAGCGGCGCGTTGCCCAACAGCATCGTCAACGTCCGCGACCGCAAACTGCTTTACTACACCGGCATTAATCTCGGGGTGACGGTGAAGATACGCAATGCCATCGGACTGGCGCAATGGAATGAAAAACAACATCGCTTCGAGCGGTGCTTCAACGGCCCGATTATCGATCGCACCAAAGAATATCCGCATTTCACGGCTACGCCCGAAGTCATGCATGACGGCGAGCGGTTTCGCGTCTGGTTTACCTCCTGCGTGCGTTGGGAAGCAACGCCCGAAGGCCCCAAGCATTACTATCATCTGGAATATGCCGAATCGGATGACGGGACAAACTGGAAACGCGACGGTACAATCGCCGTCGATTTCCGCGATGCGGATGAGTACGCTCTGGGCGTGCCAAGGGTCATCCGCGACGGCGCATTGTGGAAGATGTGGTTCTGCTCGCGCGCCGCCAAAGATGCCGCGACCTACCGCATACGCCATGCCGAATCGCATGACGGCAGACGCTGGGTACGCAAGGACGAAGAGGCGGGCATCGACGTGTCGGCCAGCGGCTGGGATTCACAGATGATCTGCTACCCGTTTGTTTTCGACCACGGCGGCAGGCGCTGGATGCTTTATAACGGCAATGAATATGGCCGCACCGGCTTCGACATCGCGGTATGGGAGGCATAAAGGCATGAACCGGGAAATCGCGCTTGGGTTATTTGGAATCTATTCGTTCTGTTACAATATACTTTTCTTCTGCATGGAATTCCTGCCGCATCCGCTCAGGATCGTGATCTTCAGAGCGGCGCTCAAAAAGCTCGGAAGGTCGCCTCTTATCGATTACAAAACCTATTTCCGCTATCCCGGCAAAATCACCATCGGCCACCACGTCGCCATCAACAGGGGCTGCCAGTTCTTTGCCACCGTCAGAACCAAAAACGGCACCATTACCATCGGCGACAAGGTGGTATTCTCGCCGAACGTGAAAATATACGCCGGCGGCCATGATTATGGCAGCCTCAACTTACCCGATATCGCCAAGCCGGTGGTGATCGAGGACCATGTATGGGTCGGGGCGGATGCCATCATCCTGCCGGGGGTGGTGCTCGGCAAGGGGTCGGTCGTCGGCGCCGGCAGCGTCGTGACCAGGTCCATAGCCCCTTTCTGCGTCGTGGCGGGCAACCCGGCCAAGGTGATCAAGCAGCGCCCGGCCGGCGCGTGATGGGCTAGCCGGAAACGACGCGCTCGATCTGCGCGATCTGCTCCCTGCTTAATTCCGTTTTCCACAGATCGCGCGAGATTTTCTTGATTTCGGGCGGCGGAAAATCGGATTGCAGGTTCAGAAAGCGCCGCATTTTTTCCAGTTCCCCCGGCGGATCGTCATGCAGCGATTCGTAATTGACGATATGCAGCTTGCCGCCGAGCAGGGGAATGAGCGCCTGCATCCGCCGGTTATGGGATTCCCACCTGAGCGCGCATTGCTGCGCCAGGCTCAGCGACGCATACGCATCTTTGTTGCTCTCATCGATGCCGAGAAATCGGTTGGGCACGGGATATTCCCGCCAGCGCCTGATCCAATCCTGCACGCCGCCATGTTTGAGCATCGAGGCCACGGTGCCGAACACGCTGCGGTCGGTGCCGATGAATCTGGCGTTCGGAAAGATTTCCGCCAACGTTTGCGCATGCCAGATATTGGGATGGCTCTTGTCAAAGAAAAGCTTCGGGGCCACCTTGGCCGCTTCCGCTCGATATTCGGCGATAAGCTTAGGCATAAGCTCTTCGCACAGCGCCGGGTTAAGCGCCATCCGGGTCGCGTAGGAAAAAATGGGATCCACCTCGATCAGCCCGGCGCATTCGCGGTGCGATTGCAGCAGGCGCGCTATCCAGTGCGTGCCCGACCGCCCGGTTCCAATAATGAATAGCATCTCCTGTTCTTTCATGGCCGATTTGATGGATATAATGGTCACAGCAGTGTATAGGGGTTATCGCAATACCTTCTTCTAGCATGTATAACACGGTGCGGAATACGAAAAATAACGCAATGCGGGAACTGTAGATGGCAGAGATAAATTCAGGGCTCAGGGCCGTCCTGGCCTCGCCGCTTCGCTATAACGCCTTGCAGGACCTGATGGGCGGGCGGCGCTGCCGGCGCGAATTCGTCGCTACGCACATACGGCCGCAAGCGGGCGACCGCCTGCTCGACATCGGCTGCGGCACCGCGCAGCTGCTGGACTACCTACCCGGCGACATACAGTATGAAGGGTACGACCCCTCGTCCGCCTATATCGATTTCGCGCGCAAACATCACGGCGCGCGCGGGACATTCCATTGCGGATTATACGACGATGCCGCCGCCAGCCGCCATGCGCCTTTCGATATTATTATCGCCAGCGGATTGCTGCACCACATGGATGACGGCGACGTTGCCAAACTGCTGGCTCTGGTGAAACGCTCGCTGGCGCAAGCAGGCCGGTTTATCACCATAGACCCGGTCTATTGCGCGGGCCAGAATCCGCTGGCGCGGCTGCTAATCGATTGCGATCGTGGCCAAAATGTGCGAAAAGGCGAGCAGTATAGTGCGCTCATGGCGGCGCAGTTCAGCCGGGTATCGGCAACGCTGGTGCATCGCAAATGGCCGCCTTACACGCATTGGATCATGGAATGCATGGCATGAAAATTCCCTTCAACAAACCGTATATGACCGGCAGGGAGCTCGATTATATTGCGCAGGCGCACCGCGACGGCGTGCTGGCGGGGGACGGCCAATTTACCGCCCTGTGCCAGGGTTGGCTGGAATCTTACAGCGGCGCGCGCAAGGCGCTGCTCACCCATTCCTGCACGGCGGCGCTGGAAATCGCCGCCATCGTGCTTGACATCACCCCCGGCGACGAAGTCATCATGCCCTCTTTTACCTTCGTCTCCACCGCCAACGCGTTCGTGCTGCGCGGCGCCGTGCCGGTATTCGTCGATATCCGGGCGGATACGCTCAATCTCGACGAGGCGCTGATCGAGGCGGCCATCACGCCAAAAACCCGCGCCATCGTGCCCGTGCATTATGCCGGGGTCGCCTGCGAGATGGACGGCATCATGGCGATTGCAAAAAAATACGGGCTCACCGTGATCGAGGATGCCGCGCAGGGCATGCTATCTTGCTATAAAGACCGGGCCCTAGGCAGCATCGGGCAGCTGGGCACTTACAGTTTCCACGAGACCAAGAATATCATATCGGGCGAAGGCGGCGCCTTGCTGATCAACGACCCGCAATATATTGCCCAGGCGGAAATCTGCCGGGAAAAAGGCACCGACCGCAGCCGCTTCTTCCGCGGCGAGGTGGATAAATATACCTGGCAGGATATCGGCTCGTCGCATCTTCCCGGCGAGCTGATCGCCGCATTTTTATGGGCGCAATTGCAGGAGGCACAGCACATCAATGCCCGCCGCGCGAGCGCCTGGCAGCATTATCATGAGCTGCTGGCGCCGCTGGAACGAGAAGGCCTGCTGCGCCGCCCGATCATCCCGGACGATTGCCGGCACAATGCCCATATGTATTATGTATTGGTGCCACCGCAGACCGACCGCGCCCGGCTGCTTGCCGGGCTGAAGGAGCAAGGCGTCGGGGCGGTGTTTCATTATATTCCCCTGCATTCTTCGCCCGCCGGGCGTAAACATGGCCGCGCCGGCGGCACGCTGCGCACCACCGAAGACGCGAGCGCCCGCCTGATCCGCCTGCCGCTATGGACGGAGATTTCGCCGCAGCAGCAGGAATATGTGGCAAAGATACTGGGCAGCGCGCTGTTGCAATACAAGATGGCTGGATAATTTACCGGATGGGCTGCAAGGCCGGCTCGTCGGTTTTAACGCGGGACGCCCAGGCAGGACTGTCCATCTGCGCCGCTTGCTGCGCGATGGATGCGGCGATGGCGTCCGCCTTGCCGGCAATCTGCGGCTGCGCGGCTAAAAATTCCGCCACCTCGCGCACCAAAGCAGCTTGCGCTTCCCTCGGCTCGCGGGCGATGGCATCGGCGGCGAGCCTCTCGACGCGCTGTTGCTCCTCAGTATTTAATTTGCCGCCGGCATTGGCCGGGTCTTTATTGGAGATGGCCATCATAAGATCGGCGAGAATGTAGGTGACGGCCGTCACCCCCGTCCAGGCATAGCCGCTTTTTTGCGGGTTGCGCCGGAAATCCTGGTAGGTGTCGAGCGCCAGCAGCGAGTCGGTGACCATCGAGCCGTAGCCGAACACGCGCAGCGGCTTTTCCCGGATCCAGCCGATGAAGCCCTTGCTCTTTTTTTCGCCGTCATCCTTCAAGGCTTTTTCGGGAATGACGAGCGAGGCAAGCTTAAACACCAGCGAACTGATGCCGTAATACAGCCCCGCCGATCCCAGGCCGGCGCGGTGCTTCTTGATGCCCGACGCCAGCATGGCGCCCGCACCCATCGTATAGCCATAGAGAGTATTTTGCGCGGCGTTGCGGTAAAAGAATTGGCCGTTTTGCGCAGCATCTTTATGCGCCGCCACACCGGCAAGCTCGGAGCCCTCCGGCAGGCCACCGGTTTTTTGCTTGAGGAACTCGGCGGTGCTTTCCGTAATTTCGCGCAAATTTTCTTCCGGCTTGACGCGGCCGAAAAGCGCCAGGTTCAACCCGCCCAGCGTATACATGCCGCCACCGAATTTCTTATAGGTATCGCCGGTCTTGATGCCGTTGCCTAAAAACCCGACATCGCCGATAAGATTTAAAATACCGGCAAGCCAAAGGCTATTGCGCTGCAAAAAATTTCCGCGGGCGGGCGCGGGCGGCGGGATTTCCGCAGCAGGAGCTGGCGTAGCAGGAAGGGCGCTGGAATTTGTTTCAATGTCCATGCCCCATCATAGCACGGGTGAAGCCTCTGAACCCACAGGACTAATGTGAAGTTTTTTTGACAGCCCGAGCGAGAAGTTAACCGGCTGAAATATCTTCAATAATAATCGATAGCAATGCTTGCAGGACGGCCTGCAGCCGGCCCGCTTTCGCCTCGTCATAGGCAAAAGGGTGGGTTTCCTGCATGTAATTTTTTTGCGCGAGCTCGAGCTGAACGGCCTGCACGCCCTGCGCGGGATTGCCGTAATGGCGCGTGATATAGCCGCCCTTGAAGCGGCCGTTATCGACCACGGAATAATCGCTGCGTTTGGCGCAAGCGAGCAGCTTTTCGCATAAGGCCGCATCGGCGGTTTTGCCGTCAGCGGTGCCGAAATTCAAGTCGGGCAGCACGCCGGTAAAAAGCGTCGGCACCTGCGAGCAGATCGAATGGGCATCGAACAGCGCCACCCGGCCATGCTGTGCTTTCAGTTCATCGATGAGCGATTGCAGCTTGTCGTGATAAGGCTGCCAATAATCATCGATGCGCCGCGCAATTTCTTTTTCGTCCGGCGCTTGGCCTTCCTGGTAAAGCGGCGCGCCGTCGAATAAAGTGGTCGGGCAGATGCCGGTCGTGAATTTGCCCGGATAGAGCGATGCGTTGTCCGGCGCGCGGTTCAAATCCACGACATAGCGCGAATAGCTAGGCGTGAGCATATGCGCACCGAGCACGCCTGCAAAACCGTAAAGCCGGTCGATATGCCAGTCCGTGTCGGGGAGTTGCTTGGCAGCCGGGACAAACCGGTCTAGGATGGCGGCGGGAACGTAGGCCGCCGTATGTGGCATGCTTACGATCAGCGGCACCGTGCCCGGCCTGTAGAGATAGGGTTGCGTTGGCATCCGGTTATGCTACCCGTTGGCACTAATTCATGCAAGGCGAGGAACAGATGGTAAAACCCGAACGAGCGATGGCGAACCGGCGCGTGATCAAGGCGGCGCACGGAACGACGCTTTCCGCCAAAAGCTGGCTCACCGAAGCGCCGCTGCGCATGCTCATGAACAATCTCGACCCGGACGTCGCCGAAAATCCCGACGAGCTCATCGTCTATGGCGGCATCGGCAAGGCCGCGCGCAACTGGGAATGTTACGATGCCATCGTAGCGACGCTGAAAGATTTAGCCGCCGACGAAACCTTGCTGGTGCAATCGGGAAAACCGGTCGGCGTGTTCAAGACGCACGAAAACGCGCCGCGCGTGCTCATCGCCAATTCCAACCTGGTGCCGCACTGGGCGAATTGGGAGCATTTCCGCGAGCTCGACCGCAAGGGCCTTATGATGTACGGCCAGATGACCGCCGGCTCGTGGATTTATATCGGCAGCCAAGGCATCGTGCAGGGCACTTACGAAACCTTCGTCGAGATGGGCCGCCAGCATTTCAGCGGCGACCTCTCCGGCAAATGGATTTTAACCGGGGGCTTAGGCGGCATGGGCGGCGCGCAGCCGCTGGCCGCCACCATGGCGGGTGCGTCGATGCTTGCCGTCGAGTGCGACGCCACGCGCATCGAAAAACGCCTGGAGACGAAATATCTCGACCATAAGGCGACGTCGCTCGACGAGGCGCTGGCTATTATCCGCAGTGCAAAAGAGCCGGTATCGGTCGGGCTGCTCGGCAACGCCGCCGAGATTTTCCCCGAGCTGGTAAAGCGCGGCATCCGCCCCGACGCGGTGACCGACCAGACCAGCGCCCACGACCCGCTCAACGGCTATTTGCCGGCAGGCATGACCATGCAGGAAGCCGCCGCCTTGCGCGCGCGCGATCCCGAGGAAATGGTCAAGCGCGCCAAAGCGTCGATGGCCACGCAAGTGCGCGCCATGCTCGATTTCCACAAGCAGGGCATTCCCGTCGTCGATTACGGCAACAACATCCGCCAGATGGCGTTCGAGGCGGGCGTGAAAAACGCCTTCGACTTCCCCGGCTTCGTGCCCGCCTATATCCGCCCGCTTTTCTGCCGCGGCATAGGCCCGTTCCGCTGGGCGGCGCTTTCGGGCGACCCACAGGATATTTTCAAAACCGACGCGATGGTGAAAAAACTGATCCCCGACAACCCGCACCTGCATCGCTGGCTCGACATGGCGCAACAAAAAATCAAGTTCCAGGGCCTGCCCGCGCGCATCTGCTGGGTGGGGCTCGGCGAGCGCGCCAGGCTCGGCCTCGCGTTTAACGAGATGGTGGCAAGCGGCGAGCTTTCCGCACCCGTCGTCATCGGCCGCGACCATCTCGATTCCGGCTCGGTCGCCAGCCCCAACCGCGAAACCGAAGCCATGCGCGACGGCTCGGATGCGGTGTCCGACTGGCCACTGCTCAACGCGCTGTTAAATACGGCAAGCGGCGCCACCTGGGTCAGCCTGCATCACGGCGGCGGCGTCGGCATGGGCTTTTCGCAGCATGCCGGCATGGTCATCGTCGCCGACGGCACCAAAGAAGCGGCGGCGCGTTTGCAGCGCGTCCTCACCAACGACCCCGCCACCGGCGTCATGCGCCACGCCGACGCGGGTTATGAGATTGCGATTGAGTGTGCGCGGGAAAACGGGCTGAAGTTGCCGATGGTTTAATCATCGAGTGAAGTAAGGGACATACTTAGCAAATTTATTGCCTTGTTTTGCATCTGCGGGAACAATACGTTTCTTCTTAATGGATTCGCTAATGATAGCTGATACCGCTTGATATTCTTCTGGGGGCAAAGAGAATCTTTCTCTGAGACTGGCATTGCTCATGTAATCTTTTTTTACATATCGTAAAACGCAATGTAAAAAACATGCCCATTGTTTTTCTGGTTTTGTGAGTTGGTTAAATTTCTTAGGCACAAATAGGGTTACTCTCATCGAATTATCAGAAGAATCCAGTGCAAAAGCGGGCAGATTTTTTTCCTCAACTACGATGAGTGCTTTATCTAGGCCACCCCCTCGCTCCTCACAAAGTCCAAGCGAGCGCATGCTTTCTGCTAATTTCCCATTTCTGGAACGCCTCTCATCAATCATGCGATCTCTCTCGACCAATGATTTTCCTGGGTTTGTAACTTCTATTCTATCTGAATAAATTTCAATGACCGGCCCAGCTCCGGTAACGACGAAATCTTGATGAATAAGCGCATTCGCAATAATTTCTCGGATAGCGGTTTCAGGGTAAATAGGCTCCATTGTTCTTATGCCATTTATATATTTTTCCTGAGATGGCACGGAATCCGTAATATATTTCATTAGGCCAGCAAATCCTACGGCATACCCTTTCCTGCCCTCAATCTCTCCGATAGATTCCCTTTTGTCTGTACCCTTATACCTAATAACCCTAATTGATTTAGAGGCTATGGACGGAAATATCGTAATATTACGCGCAAAAATTATAGCTCCTCGATTCGTAATATCGAACCCACCCTCCATATCATCAACAATAAAACCACAAGCGAGAAAGCGCCTTATTATTTCACTTTGCTTTTGGGGCTTTTCCTCTTTAGCCAATCTGTAATACGTATCAACATCAAGTTTTTCGATAACTTGCTCTTCATTTTGATGGGCTGAGGCAATAGCATCCTCAAATTTTCTGCGCCCGGTTGCAAGCCAAATAGCTCTCTCATGTTCTGGGTGGTCAGCTAATTTTCTTACGTTTTCTCCTACGCGTATATACTCCGTTCCCGCGAACTTAACTGGCCTATCGTAAGTAGGTTCAATAACGATGATTGCACACTTTTTACCATCAACTTCAAAATCTAATAAATCGATCATTAATCGAGGTATGATCATGCGATTTATCCAATTCTCAAAATTCTCCCCGCCTTTCTTCATCATGTGTAAACTTACGTTTGTACCAATCACTGTTCGACTTGTATCTTCCACGCCATACACAAGGAAAGCGCGAGGCTGTTCCACTAAAATTGCCGCATTAGCGCAAGCTGATATCCATTGACCTATTTCATCAGGATTATTGTTATTGTGTTTGAATTCTACCCAAGCACTCTCTTTGGGTTCTTTTAACAGTCGTTGTAATAAATTTTGAGGACTTGAAATTGCCATAATTCCTTTATCCCCCTTATATCAGAATTAAACTATTACAACGTGTCAGTATCATAATTTATATATTAAAATCAATGGTATATTTTAATAGCGCCGAGTGATTTTATATCAATGCTTTATCAAGATCTAAATATTAAGTCCAAGCTGTGTATAACTCTGGTATTAGTTTTTAAGGAGAAAATTTCCCCTCACCAGCTCATGCACCGCTTCGATGTCGGGCGAGATGAAGCGGTCTTCTTTCATGTATTTCACGCGCGCGCGGATGGCGGCTTTGACTTTTTCCAGGCGCGGGGAGGTTTTGAGCGGCCGCAGCATATCGAGGCCCTGCGCGGCGATGAGGAGTTCGATGGCAAGCACATAGCGCGCATGTTTGGCGATTTCGAGCGCCTTTAAACCGGCGCCGGGGCCCATGCTCACATGGTCTTCCTGGTCGTTATTGGTGGGAATGGAATCGACGCTGGCGGGAAAGCACAGCGATTTGCATTCGGAAACCAGCGCAGCGGCGGTGACTTGCACCATCATGAAGCCGGAATTGAGCCCGCCATTTTCGATGAGGAAGGTCGGCAGGCCGGATTTTTCCGTGCGCATGGCGGTGTTGACGCGCCGTTCGGAAATGGCGGCAAGCGTGGTAATCGCCATGGCGAGCTTGTCGGACACGCGCGCCGGGTAGATGGCGTGGAAATTTCCGCCATGGATGACGAGCTTGCGGTCGGGGAACAGCAGCGGGTTGTCGGTGGTGGCGTTGATCTCGCGCGCAAGCGTCTCTTTCGCCTGCGCCAGCTCGTCCCACGCCATGCCGTGCACCTGCGGCGCGCAGCGCAAGCTATAGGAATCCTGCACGCGGTCGCAATCGGCGTGGCTTTTGGAGACGCCGGTTTCGCCGCCGAGCCATTTGGCGATGGCGCGGCCGCAGGCGAGCGTGCCTTCTTGCCGTTGCTCTTTGAGCAGCAAATCGTCGGTCATGTGATGCGACGCGCGCAACGCCTCGATGCTCATCGCCGCCGCCAGGTTCGCCGTATCGACGAGCTGTTTGGTTTCGTTCCAGAGCTTGACGGCGAGCGCCGCCGAAAGCTGTGTGCCGTTAATCAGGCACAGCCCTTCCTTGGGCCCGAGCGTAATCGGCTTGATGCCGGCTTTTTTCAGCGCCGCCGAGGCCTTCATGCGCGCAAATCCCTTGGCGGTGGGCACATTGCACTCGCCTTCGCCCAGCGTGGCAAGCACGGCATGGGCGGTGGGCGCCAAATCGCCGGACGCGCCGACGCTGCCGCGCGACGGCACGACGGCGAGGATGCCTGCCTCCAGCATGCGGATGATGGATTGGAGTTTTCCCGATGCCAGACCGCGATGGCCGCGGCAGACCGAGTTGAGGAGGATCAGCCACAGCATGAGCACCAGGTCGCGCGGCAATGGGTCGCCGACGCCGCAGGCATGCGAGCGGATGATGTTGTGCTGCAAGGTTTCGATTTGGCTTTCCTGGATGCGCGTCTTGGCGAAATAGCCGAAGCCGGTATTGAGGCCGTAGACCGTGTCGCCGCTGCTTGCGAGGTCGTGCACGAATTTTTCGGCGGCTTTCACGCGCGCCATTGCCTTGGGCTCGATGCGGATCTTGATGCGCGCTTTCGGGTCGAGCGCGGCTTGCGAAAAACGCCAGAGCGTTTCAATGTCGAGCGAGTCGCCGTTAAGCGTGATGTCTTGCATGATAGATTCCTTGTTTGACGGTGCCGATGCACGGGTTATAGCCCAGGCGGTAGCTAAGTTCCACCGGCGAGGCGATGTCCCATAGCGCCATGTCGGCGGTTTTTCCCACTTCCAATGTGCCGACCGAACCTTCAATACCCAGCGCCCGCGCGGCGTTGCGCGTGACGGCGGCAAGCGCCTCCTCGGGCGTGAGGCCGAATAATATGCAGCCCATATTGAGCATGAGCAGCAAGCTGCCAACCGGCGAGGTGCCGGGGTTGCAGTCGGAAGCGATGGCGATGGCCACACCATGTTTGCGCAGCAAATCCACCGGCGGCTTGCGCGTTTCGCGCAGCATGTAAAACGCGCCCGGCAGCAGTACGGCGACCGTCCCGGCTTTTGCCATTGCCGCAATGCCCTCTTCGCAGGCGAATTCGAGATGGTCGGCGGACAGCGCATTGTAACGCGCCGCCAGCGCCGCGCCGCCCTGGTCGGAAAGCTGCTCGGCATGAAGCTTCACCGCCAGCCCGTGTTTTTTTGCCGCCTCGAACACTTTCGTCATCTGCGCCGGCGAAAACGCGATCGTCTCGCAAAACCCGTCCACCGCATCGGCGAGTTTTTCCTTGGCGATGGCGGGAATCATGTCGTTGCATACGGCGTCGATATAGGCGTCTTCGTTGCCCTTATATTCCGGCGGCGCCGTATGCGCGCCCAGAAACGTCGTGCGCACGCTCACCGGATAATGCTCGCCAAGCTTGCGGGCGACGCGCAGCATTTTCATTTCGTTTTCGCGGTCGAGCCCGTAGCCGGATTTGATTTCGACGGTGGTGACGCCTTCCTGCAAGAACGGGGGCAGGCGCTTTTCGCTGGCGGCGTATAAATCGTCTTCGCCGGCGGCGCGGGTGGCGCGCACGGTGGAGAGGATGCCGCCGCCATCTCTCGCGATATCGGCATAGGATTTTCCGGCCAGGCGCATGGCGAATTCCTCGGCGCGGTTACCGGCATATACCATATGCGTGTGGCAATCGATCAGCCCCGGCGTGATCCAGGCTTGCTTGGCGTCGCGGGTTTCACGCGCCTCGCCCGGCACCGCGTCCATGGCGCCCAGCCAGGCGATGCGGCCGTCCTTGATGGCCAGCGCGGCGTTTTCGACAATGCCGTAGCCGCCTGCCATCGTGGCCAGCCGGGCGTTGATCCATAGCGTATCCCAGTTTCGGTTGTCGGTCACCTGCATCTCCGGTATAAAACGTCCGTATCATAAAGAAGGTGTGCCCCCATGCAATGGGAAAGACCGAATGCCCTATTCGCCCGCAAAGCCCTGACTTCCCAAGGCTGGCAGCGCGATGTGCTGATTGGCATCGGCAGCGACGGTACTATCGCCGGCATCGAAAAAGCCGCCAAAGCGCCGCCCGGAGCGCCCGTTTTCGACCTCGTGCTGCCGGGCATGGCCAACGTGCATTCGCACGCGTTTCAGCGCGCCATGGCCGGGCTCACCGAAATCACCTCCGGCAAGGGCCGCGATAATTTCTGGAGCTGGCGCGAGACGATGTATGGGTTTACGCGTAAACTGACGCCGGAGCATATCGAGGCGATCGCGCGCGCTTTATATATCGATCTGCTCAAACACGGCTATACCGCCGTCGGCGAATTCCATTATGTGCATCACGACGGCAATGGAAAACCGTATGCGTCCATCACCGAGCTTTCCGACCGCATCGTCGCCGGGGCACAGGCAACCGGCATTCACCTCACCCACCTGCCGGTGATGTATGAGACGGGTAATTTCGGCGGCGCGGCCGCCAATGACGGGCAAAAACGTTTTGTGCATAATGCCGACAGCTATCTGCAACTGGTCGAAGCGCTGGTGAAAAAATACGGCAAGGCCGATGGAATTACGCTCGGCATCGCGCCGCATTCGTTGCGCGCGGTGACGCCGCAGACGTTGCAACGGATTCTGGAGGCGCTGCCGGGGTTGGATTTGGCGGATTGCCCCATCCATATGCATATCGCCGAGCAGGAAAAAGAAGTCGAGGATTGCATTGGCTGGAGCAAGCAGCGGCCGGCCGAATGGCTCTTTGACCATCATCAGGTGGATAAGCATTGGTGCCTGATCCATGCGACGCATACGACATCGGATGAAGTGATTCGCATGGCAAAAAACGGCGCAACGGTTGGACTATGCCCGACGACCGAGGCCAATCTCGGCGACGGGATTTTTCCGGCGGAGCAATATTTGAAAGTGCAAGGCAGCTTCGGCATCGGGTCGGACAGCAATGTCTGCGTGTCGCCGTGGGAGGAATTGCGGCTGATGGAATATGCCCAGCGCCTGATCACCCGCAAGCGCACAGTGCTGTGCAGCGAAGCAACACCATCGGTAGGCCGCACGCTTTTTGCGCAGGCGGCGGGCGGCGGCGCCAAGGCGCTTGGCATTCGCGCGGGCGAGATCGCGCCGGGCCGGCGCGCCGACATGATGGTGCTATCGACGAATCATGCGTTGCTCGCCGAAAAAGACGGCGACGCAATACTCGATACGCTGCTATTTGCCGTGACTCCCGCCATCACCGATGTGTTCGTCGCCGGCAAAAGAGTCGTCACAAACGGCAGGCACGCGCTGGAAGAGGAAAGCGCGCAGCAATTGCGCGCCATCACCCGCCTTTGTTAGGACGCTAGAGCGTTTTCGCTTTAACTGTGCGCTAGGCAGCCGAGGCGAGGCGCGCGCAGTGTACAGCTTGGTACATGAGCACGCCGAGTCCGAAGGATAACGACGCGCACAGTTAAATGGAAAATGCTCTAGGCGGTTTTTTTGACGCTGTAGGCATGCGCGCCGGCGCCGGCCAGCTTGCCGCCATCCACGATCAGATAATCTTCGCGGATCGGACGTTTCTCAAACCAGCATTCCAGGATTTCGCGCGTGCCGGCGGCATAGCGCGCCTGCGCGGAAAGAGAAGTGCCCGAGACGTGCGGCGTCATGCCGTGATGGGGCATGGTCCGCCACGGATGGTCCTTGGGCGCCGGCTGCGGATACCAGACGTCGCCCGCGTAACCGGCGAGCTGCCCGCTCTTTAAGGCGCGCACCACGGCGTCGCGGTCACAGATCTTGCCGCGCGCGGTATTTACTATATAGGCGCCGCGCTTCATTTTGCCGATGAGCGCGTCGTCAAAGAGATGCTCCGTCTCCGGGTGCAGCGGCGCATTGATGGTTATGACGTCGCAGACCTTGACCATCGATTCGACGCTCGGATGGTAGGTCACGTTCAGCTCTTTTTCGACGCTTTCGGGAAGCCGATGGCGGTCGGTGTAATGCAGCTTGACGTCGAACGGTTTCAGCCGCCGCAAGATCGCGAGCCCAATGCGGCCGGCAGCCACCGTGCCCACTTCCATGGCTTCGAGATCGTACGAGCGTGAGACGCAATCGGCGATGTTCCAGCCGCCATCCACCACCCATTTATACGAGGGGATGTAGTCGCGTACGAGCGACAGGATCATCATCACCGCATGCTCGGAAACGCTGATGCTGTTGCTGTAGGTGACTTCGGCCACCGTGATGCCCTGCTTGATGGCGGCTTGCAGGTCAACATGGTCCGAGCCGATGCCGGCGGTAATCGCCAGCTTCAGTTTTTTGGCTTTGGCGATTCTTTCCGCCGTGAGATAGGCCGGCCAGAAGGGCTGGGAAATGACAATGTCGGCATCGGGCAGCTCGCGCTCGAATACAGAATCGCTGCCTTCCTTGTCGGACGTGACGATAAATGTATGGCCCTGGCCTTCCAGGAATTTGCGCAAACCCAGCCCGCCGGAGACGCTGCCCAGCAACGTGCCGGGCTTGAAATCGATCTGCTTGGGCGACGGCGTCGTTTTCCCGCCGGGGTAACGGTCGATTTTAGGGATGGCGTCGCGCGCATAGGATGCCGGGTAACCGCCGATGGGATCGTCATAGAGGACACAAAGAATTTTAGCCATTTTCTCTCTCCCTAATTAAAAATGATGTACGTCTCCTTACCGCATTGCCTAATGTTTTTACTCCCCCTGTATATTCGGGCAATAAAAAACCACGCGCGGTTGCCCACGCGTGGTTTTTTTATCGTAAAAATTAGCGGATCGCTGCGGCTTTCAGTTTCGACAAAGCACGCACTTTCACGCGGACGGAAGCCGGCTTGGCGCTGGCTTTCATCATTTCACCATTGGCTGGGTTGCGGATAAGCGTACCGGCCTTACGGGCGGGAACTTTGCGCAGGGTGATTTTCAGCAGGCCCGGGAAAACGAATTCGCCGATGCCGTTGGGATGCACGGAGCCCAGCATCAGGCTTTCCAGGCTGGCGATGATGCCGGCCGCCTGCGCGCGGGTTACGCCGTTCTGTTCGGCGATCATGCCGAGCATTGCCGATTTGGTAAGGCGTTCCCTCACCGGACGCACAACGGCCACCGGTGCGGATTTCTTTTTCACAGATACTTTGCGTGCTAATTTCGATGCCATAGTCATATTCTCCTTGGGTTGTTAGTTATAGATAAATAGCAGGTAGTGCGTGCGTAGTAGTAGCATAAGCATTTACGATGTCGCGTAAAATGTGATGGTTGCGGCATGTTTCTCGCGTAATTGCCCTAAAAACCGGGTTTGCGCCGGAAAAATACCCGATTATAACGGGAAATACGGGGAATTACGCTATGTCAGCGCCCTCGAACCCAACGTATCAATTGATCGGACGTTGCCGCATATGAGTAAAATATCGCTGAATGCGGCTTAATTTAGAGGCTGAAAATAATGGTGCAGATATGGGGATTTTGTGAACCAGTCGCGCCAGCCCTCCTTCGCTCCCTACGGGAGCTTCCACCTTCGCTAGAGCTTCGGTGGACTTACGTCGTAGCGCACTCCTACGCCTAAGATCGCCTTCATGCGTCTTACGCAAAGTGGCGTAAGCCACCCGAAGCCGAAGGCGAAGCGTGGTGGGGGGTGAGGGACTTGAACCCCCGACCAAGGCGTTATGAGCGCCCTGCTCTAACCACTGAGCTAACCCCCCATCAAATAAATCGCCATAATGGCCAACTTGCTTGGAAAATTTCTCGTTTTCGTTGCTCAGGTAGCGCTGCTACCCTGCGCTACGCACTCGAAATTTCCTGCGCATTTGGCCTATTCTGACGATTTATATCATCTGTGTAATGACTTGTTGTTAACGGCTAGTTGCCTGGTTTTCAATCGTTTTTGCAAATCGCCCGTCCAGGATGACTATTTCACTTGCATTGGCTGCCCATTTGGGCTAACAAACCCCTCCCTAATAACAAATTAGGAATTCGCTAGGCTGCGCTGAATGCGAAGCGTTTTTTAAGACCCGGAACGCAAGCGTACATTTTAGTACGTGCGTACCGGAAGCGAAAAAACGCAAGCAAGTCAGCCAGCATAGTAGAATTCCCAAGGATTGGCATATGAAAGCTGACATTCACCCCGACTACCATAAAATCACCGTCCAGATGACCGACGGCACCAAGTACGACACCTACTCCACCTGGGGCAAGGAAGGCGACGTGCTGCAGCTTGATGTCGATCCCAAGACGCATCCGGCATGGGTGGGCGGCGTGAACCTGCGCAAAACGGGCCAGATGGAAAAATTCCAGAACAAGTTCGGCAATTTCTCGGTGGCCTCCAAAGGCAATAGCGTTGCCGACGCCAAGGTCGAAGCCAAGGCCGCGCCCAAGAAAAAAGACGATAAAAAAGACGAAGAAAAGGCGTAACTACGCTTAAGCCGTGTGGGCATAGTATTTCGCCATTTTCGCAGCTGGGGATTTTTGCGCCTGCTAGGCAAAGCCCGCAGAGCGTAGCCCGGACTACGCGCCAGGGATTTAGCGACGCAGGCGCAAAAATACACGCTGCCCTTCGGGTTCGGCAAAAAAGCCCGACTACGGCGTCGAAACGCTTGTCCGTAGTCCCGGCTACGGCCGGCGCGTTTCTCCTATTATTCAGGCTTTTTTGCTACGAACGAAAAAGGTGAAATACTATGCCCACACGGCCTAGCCTTTTGCACATACGCCGGGCATTGCCGGCCGACGCGCACACGCTGGCCCAGCTAGCCCGCCAGACTTTCTGCGAAACCTTCAGCCATTACGATCCGGCAGCGCTGGAAGCGTTTTTGCGCGAGCATTATTCGCCGGAAAATTTCTCCGCCCAGCTGGCTGATACGTCCTGCGAATTGTGGATCGCGCAAAGCAACGGCCAGCCGGTCGCCTATGCGAAATGGGGCGCCTATAAGCTGCCGCTCGCACCGAGCTATGAGCGCGTGGTGGAACTGCACCGGCTCTATGTGCTGAGATCGCATCACGGCCGCAAAATCGGCCATCTGCTCATGGAAAAAGCGTTGCGCTATGCCGCGGACAACCGCGCGCAGGCCATCTATCTCGGCGTGTGGAGCCTAAATCGCAAGGCGCAGGGCTTTTACGGGCGTTACGGTTTCGTCAAAGTGGGGGAATATGATTATCCGCCGGTGGGCGAAGTGGTCGATCGCGAATGGATCATGATGCGGGAATGTGGAGAATAAAAAGGTCGAGCTACCTGCTCGCCTTGAATCTTAGGTAGGATAGCTTTCGCACAGCGTGCTGAGTATGGCCTTGCGGTGCAGGAAGGTGTGCAGCGCCCGTTCCAGTTTCGGCCAGGACAGTCCGGTATCGCCGTCGAACTGGTCGTTGGCGATGCGATACACCTCCATGGCGTCGTCGTCGGTGATTTTGGGCAGGCCGTTTTGCTCGCAAATGAAATGAACGTCCTCGACATGCCAGAGATTATCGACAAAATAGCCCTGCGTCTTTAGAAGCTCCCGTGCGACCTCGATTATTTTAATAGTTTTTGATTCCATTTTTAATACCTCGTTAATTAATTAGTGATTATGTTAATACACATTAATTATTAATACTTAGTTAAAAATATTGTTTTCTAACATTTATTTTCAATTAATGGGATATATCCAAAATATTATGTATTTTCTTTTGGTTATTAATTTATGTAATTTTTCAACAGCAAAAAAGAACGAAAAAAATGCATGCCGGGAGTTGTCATCCGTATTTGCGCACTTATATCTAGCTCATCATTATTCAAAATCATCATTGGGAGAACTGCGTTATGAGTAAGATTATCGGTATCGACTTGGGCACTACCAATAGCTGCGTGGCCATCATGGAAGGCGGCAACGTGAAGGTGATTCACAGCCCGGAAGGCCGCAACGTCGTGCCGTCGGTGGTCGCATTCACGGAAAGCGGCGAGCGCGTGGTCGGCGACAGCGCCAAGCGCCAGGCCGTGACCAACCCGGAAAACACGCTGTTTGCCATCAAGCGCCTCATCGGACGCAATTTCAACGACCCGCTGGTCAAAAAAGACATGGGACTGGTGCCCTATAAGATTATCCAGGCCGATAATAAAGACGCCTGGGTGGAAGTGCGCGGCGAGAAATATTCGCCCAGCCAGATTTCCGCCTTCATCCTCACCAAGATGAAGGAAGTCGCCGAAGCCTATTTGAGCGAGAAAGTCACGCAGGCGGTCATCACCGTTCCCGCCTATTTCAACGACGCCCAGCGCCAAGCCACCAAGGACGCCGGCAAGATCGCCGGGCTCGAAGTGTTGCGCATCATCAACGAGCCCACCGCCGCAGCACTCGCTTACGGCATGGACAAGGACAAGAAAAAAGGCCACACGGTTGCCGTCTACGACCTGGGCGGCGGCACGTTCGACGTGTCGGTGCTCGAGATCGACGACGGCGTGTTCGAAGTGAAAGCCACCAACGGCGATACGTTCCTGGGCGGCGAAGATTTCGACAAGCGCATCATCGACTTCCTGGCCGACGAATTCAAGAAAGACCAGGGCATCGATTTGCGCGGCGACAAGCTTGCGCTGCAACGCCTGAAGGAAGCGGCGGAAAAAGCCAAGATCGAGCTGTCGAACAGCCTGCAAACCGACGTCAACCTGCCGTTCATCACCGCCGACCAGAACGGCCCGAAACATCTCAACATCAAGCTCACTCGCGCCAAGCTCGAAGGGCTGGTCGACGATTTGATCGCCAAAACCATCGAGCCGTGCCGCAACGCGCTTAAAGATGCCGGGCTCAAAGCCTCCGACATCGACGAGGTGATTTTAGTGGGCGGCATGACGCGCATGCCCAAAGTCATCGAGAAGGTGAAGGAATTTTTCGGCCGCGAGCCGCATAAGGGCGTCAACCCCGACGAGGTGGTCGCCATGGGCGCGGCCATCCAGGGCGCGGTTTTAAAGGGCGATGTGAAGGACGTATTGCTGCTCGACGTGACGCCGCTGAGCTTGGGCATCGAAACGCTCGGCGGCGTGTTTACGCGCCTCATCGACCGCAACACCACCATCCCGACCAAGAAATCGCAGGTCTTCTCGACCGCCGACGATAACCAGACGGCGGTGACGATCCGCGTGTTCCAGGGCGAGCGCGAAATGGCGGCGGACAATAAGCTGCTCGGCCAGTTCGACCTGGTCGGCATCCCCCCCTCCCCGCGCGGCATGCCGCAGATCGAGGTGACGTTCGACATCGACGCTAACGGCATCGTCAATGTCAGCGCGAAAGACAAGGCGACGAGCAAGGAGCAGCAGATCCGCATCCAGGCCAGCGGCGGCTTGTCCGACGCCGACATCGAAAAGATGGTGAAGGAAGCGCAGGCCAATGCCGAGGAAGATAAGAAACGCCGCGCGCTGGTCGAAGCCAAGAATCAGGCGGACGGGCTGATCCATTCCGCCGGCAAAAACCTCGCCGAGCATGGCGATAAGATTCCGGCGGCCGACAAGGAGGCGATCGAAAAAGACATCGCCTCGCTCAAGGACGCGCTGGCTTCCGACGACGTCGCCCGCATCGAGCAAGGCATCCAGACCCTGACGCAATCGTCGATGAAGCTCGGCGAGGCGCTCTACAAAGCCGAGCAGGAAAAGGCCGCGCAAGCCGGCGCTCCCGCCCAGGAACCTAACGCCGCCAACGATGCCGGCGTAGTCGACGCCACCTATGAAGAGGTGGATGAGGATAAGAAGAAACAAGGATGAACAAGATATATAGGATGAGCAGGATGAGAAAGAAATAACTTGCTCATCCTGCTCATCCTGCTCATCTTGCTCATCCTTCTCATCCGGCATCCTGACCATGGCAAAAGACTATTACGACATCCTCGGCGTACCCAAAAACGCCAGCGCCGATGACCTGAAAAAGGCATACCGCAAGCTTGCCATGCAGCATCACCCCGACAAGAATCCGGGGGATAAAAAAGCCGAGGAGAAGTTCAAGGAACTTTCCCACGCCTACGATATTCTATCCGACGACCAGAAACGCGCCGCTTACGACCGCTACGGCCACGACGCTTTTAACCAGGCGGGCATGGGCGGCGCAGGCGGCGGCGCGGGCGCGGGCGGTTTCGATTTCTCGTCGGGCTTCGCCGATATTTTCGAGGATCTGTTCGGCATGGGCGCTAGCAGGCGCGGCGCCGGCAGCGGCGCCAACGCACAACCGCGCGGCTCCGATTTGCGTTATAATCTCAACATCTCGCTGGAAGAAGCGTTTGCGGGCAAGCAGGAAAATGTCACCATCACCACCTCGGTCACCTGCGACAATTGTAGCGGCAGCGGCGGCGAAAAAGGTACCAAGCCCACCACCTGCACCACCTGCAACGGCCAGGGGCGCGTTCGCGCCAGCCAGGGATTTTTCACCGTCGAGCGCACCTGCCACACCTGCGGCGGCACCGGGAAAATCGTCAAGGATCCGTGCAAAAAATGCGCCGGGTCGGGGCGCATGCGCAAGGAAAAAACCTTGTCGGTCTCCATTCCCGCCGGCGTCGAGGAAGGTACGCGCATACGTCTTTCCGGCGAGGGCGAAGCCGGCATGCGCGGCGGCCCGGCGGGCGATCTGTATATTTTCATCGGGCTGAAGCCGCACCCGTTTTTCACCCGCGACGGCGCCGACATCCATTGCCAGGTGCCCATCAAAATGACCACCGCTACGCTCGGCGGCGCCGTCGAAGTGCCGACCATCGACGGCGCGCGCGTCAAAGTCACCATCCCCGAAGGCACGCAGCACGGCCATCAGATGCGCCTGCGCGGCAAGGGCATGAGCGTGCTACGCAGCGGCCATCGCGGCGACATGTATATCCATACGCTGGTGGAAACGCCGGTGCGGCTGAATAAAAAACAGCGCGAGCTCATCAAGGAATTCGACAAGGCCGGCGAC
>JAGVLW010000038.1 GCA_020054105.1 Alphaproteobacteria bacterium
GGCCAGGCCGTGGGCGCGGCGCGCGCAGCCGATCAGCTCGCGCGCCACATCGGGGTAGCGGCGCAGCAGGTCGATCGGCGTCTTGCCGCGCAAATCGATGAAGGGAATGGATGTCTTAAGCATAATGACTAGATGACCGGATGACCAGATGACTAAGAAAAGTAGGTATACTATCTTCTTTCATAAATAAATCCAATCTTCTATTATCTTAGTCATCTAGTTATCTAGTCATCTGGTCATCCTACTATGAGTAAATCGAAAAAACCCACCCGCGCGCAGGCCGAAGACGCCGTGCGCACCCTCATCCGCTGGGCCGGCGACGACCCGGCGCGCGAAGGCCTGCGCGAAACGCCGCGGCGCGTCGCCAAAGCCTATGACGAATTTTTCGCCGGCTACGGACTCGACCCGAAAACCATCCTGAGCCGCACCTTCGAGGAGGTGGAGGGCTACGATGAGATGATCGTGCTGCGCGACATCCATTTCAACTCGCATTGCGAGCATCATATGGTGCCGTTTTACGGCTGCGTGCACATCGCCTATATCCCTTCCAATAAAGTGGTCGGCATCAGCAAGCTCGCCCGGCTGGTCGATATTTACGCGAAACGCTTGCAGATCCAGGAAAAATTCACCGCGCAAATCGCCAACGCGCTGGGCGACGTGCTCAAGCCCAGGGGCGTGGCGGTGGTGGTGGAAGCGTCGCATATGTGCATGTCGGCGCGCGGTGTTCAGAAGCCCGGCACCAGCATGCAGACCAGTCACCTGCTCGGCCTGTTCCGCAGCGACCCGCGCACGCGCCAGGAATTTTTCAGCCTGCTGAAAGCGCCGAAGTAACGCGCGCATGAGCACCGCACCGCTCACCGCCAACGCCATCGGCATATTGCGGCAGCTGGTGGCGTTCGACAGTGTCAGCTGCAACTCCAACCTGCCGGTCATCGATTTCATCGAGCGCATGCTGAAGCCGCTGGGATTTGCGTGCATGCGCGTGCCGTCGCATGACGGAGTGAAATGCAATTTCCTGGCGCGCATCGGCCCGGACGTTGCCGGCGGCATCGTGCTTTCCGGTCATACCGACGTCGTGCCGACCGCCGGCCAGCAATGGGACAGCGATCCGTTCGCGCTGCGCGAGGATGCGGGCAAGCTCTACGGGCGCGGCACCGCCGACATGAAAGCCTTCATCGCCGCCTGCCTGGCGCTGGCGCCGGAATTTTCCAAAATGAAAATGGAAAAACCGATCTATTTTGCATTTTCCTACGACGAAGAAGTCGGCTGCATCGGCGTGCCGCATCTGCTGCGCTACATGCAAGATCATATTGCCGCGCCGGCCTTCGCGCTCATCGGCGAGCCGACGCTGATGCAGGTGGTCACCGCCCATAAGGGCGTGCTGTCGTTCGAGACGACGGTGTATGGGCTGGAGGCGCATTCCAGCCAGCCGCATCTGGGCGTCAACAGCCTGCATATCGGCTGCGAGCTGGTGCATTTCCTGACCAAGCTGGGCGCGCAGATTGCGCAAAGCGGCGCGCGCGACGAGCGTTTCGAGCCGCCCTGCTCCACTTTGCATGTCGGCATCATCCGCAGCGGCACGGCGCGCAACATCATCGCCAAGGAATGTTTCATCAACTGGGAAATCCGCCCGATCCCCGGCGACGACCCCGACAAGCTCATCGCGCAGTTCGACGATTATTGCCGCGAATGGATTGCCAAGATGCAGCGAACGGATGCGAGCGCCACCATCGTCACCAAGCCGATGTCGCGCATGCTGGCGGTCACGCTGCCGCCGGATGCCGACACCATCCGCCAGCGCGTGATGCGCGCCGCCAACACCAACGCGCAACATGCCGTGTCGTTCGCCACCGAGGCGGGCGTGTTCAACGAGTTCGGCATCCCCGCGATCGTCTGCGGGCCGGGCAGCATCGACCAGGCGCACAAGCCCAACGAATTTATCGACATCGCGCAGATCGGGGAATGCGTGGAATTTTTACAACGGTTAGTCGCGGAGGTTACAGGCAACGGGTAACAGGAAGCAAAAAATTCTTTATCTGCATCCCGACACCTGATACCTGTCACCTGTATGTACACCAAAACCACGCGCCAGATTAAAATCACCGTGATCCCGACCTTCCTCACCGAGCAGTCGGACCCGGCGGAGCATCATTATGTCTGGGCCTATACCATCCAGATGGAAAATCACGGCAGCGAGACCGTGCAGCTGCTCAACCGCTACTGGCACATCACCGATGCCACCGGGGCGGTGCAGGAGGTGCGCGGCGCCGGGGTGGTCGGCGAGCAGCCGCTGCTGCCGCCGGGCGATGCGTTCCAATATACCAGCGGCGCGGCGCTCAAAACCCCGTCGGGCATCATGACCGGCACCTACGACATGACCACCGAAGGCGGTGAAAGCTTCACCATTGATATTCCTACCTTTTCCCTCGACAGCCCGGAACAGGTGAAGAGGACAAATTGACGGTAAGCCTTGCCAGCTTCGCTGGCTTAGGCTCCTGTCATCCCGGAAGCCGGTTTTCCTAAATGCGCCAGCATTTTCTGGAAAAGCGAGCTGTCCGGGATCTCGTGCAAATGGATGGAGACCCCGCAACAAGTGCGGGGTGACATTAACTAAAGGTAATTGTCACAAACTTGTCGCATGATTTTCTTGTGCTATTAGTATAGTATAAGCAAAGAGGACAAAGAATATGGCCGGCCCGGAAGGTTTCGATTTTAACAGGCTCGCCCAGCAAATGGGCATTGGCATGGGCGGGAAGCCCGATGAGAATGCCAAGCCCGAAGACCTGTCCGATTTTATCAATAAGCTGTTCGAAAAAACCGGCGACTGGATTCATAAAGCCATCGGCGTCAACATTAAAAGCGCCTTCAATACCGGCATCACCGCCCATACCGACATCCAGAAAGCCGGCATCCAGGTCAATAACGAAATCATGCGCAGCCCGCTGGTCAAAGGCGCGCCCGGCGGCGCGCTGGCCGGCATCGTGTTCGGCGAGGTGTTTAAACCCTCGGGCGCGCCGACTTCCAGCAGCGCCGGTGGCGGCGACTCCGGCGGTGGCGGCGGCGATTTCGCCTCCGCGGGCGGCGGCAGTTTCAGCGACTACAGCGCCATCGCCAGCCCGAGCTATAATTATGAATGGTCCAACGTGTCTATCGCCATGCTCGGCGAGCTTTCCCCGCCGAATGTCGGCAGGGGCGCGGCCATCGATACGGGCGTCGGCATCGCCTAGTTATTTTCTTCTACTTTCCCCTTTGCACACACGCATAAAATCGATTACACAGACGTGAGTATCGAGCAAAGGTTTTCCAGAACCTATCCCAGTAATATTTTTATGACGCGACAGAGGGAATTTTTGATGAAATGCAAGGCGCAAGGCGAAGCCCATAGTTTACGCTACGGGCAAGCCTTGCAACGAAGCA
>JAGVLW010000048.1 GCA_020054105.1 Alphaproteobacteria bacterium
AAACGGCAGCACTAAGGCATGTGGGTAAGGAAATACCACATAGCCACAATAAAGGGGTTAGAACGCTGCTTCTAACAAGCACTTTATCCGCAAAGGATGATACGATGTTCTCAAAACCCATTATTCATAACTTTGTTTAGTTGGTCGGAGTGATAGGATTTGAACCTACGACCCCTGCGTCCCGAACGCAGTGCTCTACCAGGCTGAGCCACACTCCGACATTAAGAGAAACGCCTTAATACACGCGACCGGCGCAGAAATCAACCATATCGAGCATGGCGGTTTTGGCGGGGGATGGCGGGAAGCCGTCAATGGCCCGGCGGGCGCGCTCGCAATATTCCCCGGCCAGGGCGACGCTCTGGGCCAGTGCTTGGTGCTTGTCCATGAGGCGGATGGCGGCGGCCAGGTCGCCCGGCTGCTGCTGCAAATCGCCCAGGCTGCGCTGCCAGAAGGCTTTTTCCTCGGCGTTTCCGGCCGCGTAGGCGAGGATGACCGGCAGGGTGATTTTGCCCTCGCGGAAATCGTCGCCGATGGTTTTGCCGAGCGTTTCCTGGTCGGCATTATAGTCGAGCACGTCGTCGATCAGTTGGAACGCCGTGCCGATATGCATCCCGAAATCATAGAGCGGCGCTTCATAGGCAGGATTGCCGCCGGCCACCGCTCCCAGCTCGCAGGCGGCGGCGAACAAAGCGGCGGTTTTGGCGGCGATCACTTCGAGGTAGCGCTCGGTCGTCGTTTCCGGAGCGCCTTCGGTCATCAGCTGCATGACCTCGCCCTTGGCGATGATCGCCGAGGTGTCGGAGAGGATGCGCAGCACTTTCGGCGAGCCGTCGGCGACCATGAGCTGGAACGCCTGCGATAGCAGGAAATCGCCGACCAGCACGCTGGCCTTGTTGCCGAACAAATCGTTGGCGGTGGCGATGCCCCGGCGCAGCTTGCTTTCGTCGACGACGTCGTCATGCAATAGCGTTGCAGTGTGGATGAATTCGATGGCGCTCGCCAGCGCAATATGCTGGTCGCCGCGATAACCGCAGAGCTGCGCGCAGATGAGGGTGAGGGCAGGGCGGATGCGTTTGCCGCCGGAGGCAATAATATGGCGGGCGACATCGGCGATGAGCGGCACGTCGCTTCTTACGCGCTCGAGGATCAGCGCATCGACGCGCGCCAGGTCGGGGCGGATGAGCGAGTAGAGCGCATCGAGCGAGGCTTTGTGCGCGGGTAGTTCGGCAGTGGCGGCGTATGGCTGCATAGCGCAAATCTAGAATAATTCCGGCAAAAATACAGCGAAATATCGCTCTGCCTAAGCCATCACGCTGCCCGGATGCAAGGCGACGATGTCTTCCATCGGGTTGACCGGGAAATTCTTGACGCTCTGGAAGGTAAGCCCGCCCTGGTAGCCGGTGGCCTCGCCCATGCGGTTGTAAATCACCAGCAAATCGCGCCGGATATCGTCGGAAAGCCCTTGCAGCGAGCGGATCACCAGGTCGAATTCCAGCTTTTTGTCCTGCCTTCGCACAAAGCCGTCAAGCTGCAGCTCGCCCAGTTGCGTGAGTTCCAGCTCGACGATAAAGCGCGTATCGCCGTCGGGTTTTTTGCGCTGATCCTGTTCTTTTCCTTCCTTGCGGTCGCGCTTGACGAACATGCGCAGCTGATGCAGCTCGCCGAACAAGGCCAGCGGGTAAAAAAGCGGCTGCCAATGGCCGGGCGGCGCGTTCGCATAATGGCGGGCGATCTCGGCGAATTCGCCGCCAGCCTTGTTAAGCAGCTGCTTATGCCCGTTTTCTTCCAGCCAGGCGGTGGCGGCTTTGCCCAGCCAGCCGCGAATATCGCCGCTGCGCAAGGCCGCGACATAGGCGCTCATTCCGGCGACGATGGATTGGGCGATAGTCGTATTTTGCGCCGCCGTATCCTGCCGCGCCGCGCCCAGGCTCAGCAGCGACGGCAGGCCGCCTGCTGCGTTGCTTGCGCCAAACGGGCTGTTTGTGCCAAGCAGCAACGAAAAAATATCGCGTACGCTGTGCCATTGCGTCGCCAGCTGCATAAACGGCGTCGACGGTTGCGTTGTGCCCGCTGCTTGCAATGGGTGCGGCGTAACGATGTTGGTGATTTCGAGCGATACCAGACTGCCGTTTGCCAGCTTCACATCCGGCGCCAGGCGGATGACGCCGATGGGCGTTTGCAGCAGCGGCTCGCCGCTATGTTCATTGACGAAAACCTGCCCGCTCAGCGTTTGGCCGATTTGCAGCGGTGCCGATGGTGTTGGAACGGCGCTTGCGGTTGGTTGGTTTTGCACAGGTTGCGCTTGCGCGCTGGCGATAGGAACCGCTATCGGCTGGCCGGTAGGCGTCGTCGGCGTCGGGGCAAGTTTCGCATAGGCGGCGTAAGAGACGCTACTGGGATTATTGCCGCCGATGGCAAGCTGGGGCGCGGCCGGAGTTGCCGGCGGGGAGGCGACATTGAGGCTGACCAATTTAAAAGTAAGCTGGGTTCCCGCCGGTGTTGCGGGTAATGCCTCGGCTGTGGCGTGTGTAGAAACCAGCGTGCCGGAAAGTGTGATCTGCGGGCCGGCGCTGTTGCCGCGCACCGCTTGGGCTGCCTGGGTTGCCGGCGCATCCGTTTTACTTTGCGCCAGATGGCCGCCGACGATTACTTCCGGGTCGCCGGCAAAGGAGGAAAGTTTCTCAGCGATTTCCGGCGGCTGGCCGTTGACGCTTAAGATGCGCGCCAGCGTTTCCCCGCCCTGGAACTGCACGCGGATGACGACTTCGCTGCCGATTTTCAGGAAGAAATTGCTCGAAAAAATCACATCGCCGTTTTCCGTTCGCAATACCGGGTTGCCGGCGGCATCGCGGTTGATGATGAAACCGGACAGCGTCGTTCCCGGCGTCAGGCTCTCGATGGTGCCGGGCGTGCTGCCGCTACCGGTATTCTGCACGGTGGGCGGCTGGCTGATCCCTTGCACCGCCTGCGGCGGAATGATCGAGATGAGGCGGATGTCAGTCATAGGTTGCGTAGGTTACGAACGTTACGAAGGTTTCGTAAGTGATGCAGGCTAAGCCTACGCAACTTACGCAACTTGCGCAACCTGCGAAACCTCATTATTTCTGCATCAGCTTGATCGAAATCGCCGCGGCGTCGGTGGCGGCGGTGGAGTGCGGCGCTTTGATGAGCAGGGATTTCTGGCTGCGGATGGAATCTTTCACCTTGTTGTCGCGGCGGATGACGCCCATCAGCTGCGGCGACATGTTCAGGAAATTGATGCAGGCCTTGTTGAGCGCATGGTAGGTCGCTTCGCCTTCTTTTTGCGTCGCCGCCTGGTTGACCACCACGCCCACTTCCGGCGCGCCTTTTCCGGTCAGTACGACCTTGATGAAGGCATAGGCGTCGGTCAGCGAGGTCGGCTCGTCGGTGACGACGACGATGCAGCGCCCGGCCAGGCTCGACAGATATTGCACATGCTGCTCGATGCCGGCGCCGAGATCGATAATCACGAAATCGTAATTTTTTTGCATCTGCTTGAGCTCGCTGCCGATGGCTTCGAGCTTGTTGAGCGGCAAGGTGGCAAGCGTCGCCGAGCCGGAGCGGCCGGCGATGATGTCGAAATTGCCCTCGTCGTAATGGGTAATGGCTTCGGCCAGCGTGTGGCGGCCGGAAATGGCGCTGCTTAAATCGCGCTGCGGCGTAAGCCCAAGCTGCACGTCGACATTGGCCAGGCCGATATCGCCGTCGAACAGCAGCACATGGCGGCCGGAGCGTGCGAACAGATGCGCAAGCGTGACCGCCAGCCAGGTTTTGCCGACGCCGCCCTTGCCCGATGCGATGGCGACGATGTTATTAGTGCTTGGGGTGTTCATGTGCCCTGCCGTTCATAATGCTCCATTGTTACGTTGCCCGTTTCGGATTGCAGCCGGTATCGCAGCATCAGCGCGGCCAGCAGCGTCGCATCCACCGGCGGCAGATGATCGCTGATGCTGGGCGAATGGCTGGCGTTGCAGAAAGCCAGCCCGTGCGTCGCCGCCGCCGCCAGGATGCCGCCGAAGCGTCGGGCGCTGTCGGCGCGCGTGACCATCATTTTCTTGATCGGCAGCGCCGTGAAGCTTTCGACGATGTCGATCGATTCCAAACTGTCGCCGCCGGCGGTGAGCACCAGCACGGGCTCGATCACGCCTTGTGTGCAGTAGTTTTCCAGCTCGGCCATCTGCGCGCGGTCGTAGGGGTTGCAGCCGGCGGTGTCGATAAGGACGCGCGCCTGCTTGGGCGCCGAATGCACATGCGCCCACAGCTCGTCGCACGAGGCGGCGACTTTAAGCTCGGTATCGAGAATGTTCGTAAAGGCTGCAAGCTGCTCGATGCCGCCGGCGCGCTTATTGTCGGTGGTGATGACGACGAGCGGCTTATTCTTGCCTTTCTTATCCATGGCCAGCCGCGCGGCGATCTTGGCGACGGTCAGCGTCTTGCCGACGCCGGGCGGGCCGACCAGCATGAGCGGGCTGTGCAGCTGCTCGAAGGCGATCGGTGCGAAGACGAAAAAACCGCCGAGCATTTTTTCCAGCATCAGGCGCGAAAGCGCATGGGCGTCTTTTTGCCCGCCGATACGGTGGATGGCGGCGGTGGTGGTAAGCAACGGGTCGGTCGCTTTTTGCATGATCTTGGCGACGAACAACTCCGGCAGGTTATGAAAATGCAGTATGTTCTGCATGTCGTGGCGCAGGCTGTCGGCATCGGAATGTTTGAAGGAAAGTGTTTGCGCTTTGTCGGCGGGTTGGCGGTCCTCGCCGGCCTCGATGGCGGCGGTCACGCGGATGCTGCTGCCGTGGCCGGTCGCTTCCGTGTGCAGGATGATCGCGTCTTCACCCATCTGCTCGCGCACCAGGGCGATGGCGCCGGGCATATCGGGAGCGGTGAAGCTGCGCAACCTCATTGCCAACCTCCGGTTGGCAATGAGATTAGATGCCGGACGTCAGATGTCAGATGTCGGAAAGCAAACAGAATATTCTCTATTTTTTTGACATCTGGCATCTGATATCTGACATCCTCTCTCATATTTGCCCCAATGTTCTGATACGGGCTTTGGTGTGGATTTCATTTTGCGACAGCACCACCGTTGACGGGCGGAACCGCTCGATGACCGAGCGCACATAGGGGCGGATGGCGGGGCTGGTGAGCAGCACCGGCATTTCGCCCTGCATGGAGAATTTGTCGAA
>JAGVLW010000003.1 GCA_020054105.1 Alphaproteobacteria bacterium
CCACCGGTAAAACAGTCTTTTTTCTGGCATCCCGCTATAAATAAAGTATGACACTATGTGGCTCGCGTGGCGGAATTGGTAGACGCAAGGGACTTAAAAACAGCGGAGCCTAGCAGCTCCTAAAAAAGATGGAGAAAAAAAGAACTCGAAAACAGGTGTTTAGGATGCACCTTTTTCACCCCGCTCGGACGACGAGCTTTGAAACACCACCGGAACACCACCGAGTAATATGCGGGGGTAGTGAGAAATAGGAAGCTATGGTGTTTTAGGTTTTGGACTTTTGAGCGGCACGATCTAAAAAGTAACTAAGCTCGCGTGGCGGAATTGGTAGACGCAACGGACTTGGAAAATTGAGTGCTCCGGTGGAAATGCCGGAAGTAGAACTGCTCAAATTCGGTGAACGCTTCCAGCTCGTGCTGATGCCAATACCGAGCCAAGCCTGAAAGAAATTTCAGGAAGGTGTAGAGACTAGACGGGCAGCACCTAAAACCTTCGGGTCATGGTGAAGGTATAGTCCAGACCCCAAACGCCCTTCACTGGGCGGCAACGAAAGTTGTGGCAGGTAAGAAAATCCGTCGAGGGTTTCCTCATGCCGGTTCGATTCCGGCCGCGAGCACCATTATTAAGGATTTCTGTACTGACAACCTATGCCGATTATGTTTAACACATTACTTGAAAATGAAGGGCTATCTCTGAAAGAGGTACGCCTTCTCCGGCATCAAGACAGCCGCATGGCGAAGGGACGCTCTCCTTACTTTTTATGGTATAACGACGCTGCTGATTTTGAGCTATACCAATCGCACCAGTCAAAAGACCGGAATAAATTTGATGCTCCCTATTGGGCCTCTTTTGTTGCGACGCCCGATAATAAAACTTTGTTTGTAGGACTCTACAAAGCGCAATACAGAGGGCGACTAGAGCAAGATACGCCTATGCCCGGCGGCGGCATTGAGATTGCCGGCACCTGCGACGTTTATAACTTAGAGCTTGATGCAAAGTTACGCGACTTCGCCGGCAAGCTGTTCATCGAATGGGGAAGCGGCTACAGGGCGTGGGTACAACGTCCAGATCGGCAAGACAAAGCCGTGATCGAGCTACGCACTCACTTGCAGGAGCCATCATTTCCAGGGTTCTTGAATTTTATAAAGCAGCTTTCAGATATAGATAGTTTACCTAGCGGTTGGATAACCGTGCTCAAAAATGCTAAAGGCGTGTATCTCCTAACTTGCCCAAAAACTAAAGAACAGTATGTAGGCAAGGCAGATGGTTCCGAAGGTTTTTGGCAAAGATGGCAATGCTATGTAAGAACCGGCCATGGTAATAACGTGGCACTAAAGAGCAGAGATCCGAGTGACTACCAGGTATCGGTACTAGAGGTAGCCGGAACAGCAGCAAGTCTGGCTGATATTCAATTAATGGAAGACCGATGGAAATCTAAACTGCAAAGCAGGGAAATGGGGTTAAATCGTAATTAACATACCACAGCGACGAGTTGCGCGCGATTTACTTGGGCTGTAAAACTGCGCCTGCGATGCAAAAGGAATTGGTCCAACTCGCCTACGCAAGGACCCGGCTGTTAAAGTTTTTAAGATGACCATGGGTGCGGCAAATTACGACTTAATGCCTGTCGAAATGGATATAAAAAATTTCGTGTAGGCCACGCCCAGTAAGCGCAAGCATACCAAAAACCGCCTTGACTTTTCACCCGCTGTCAGATGCCTGTGGATAAAACCCGTGATTGAGTTATTATCTTTCTGTTCAACTAATGATTGTTGAACATCCATAACCATTAACACGGGAGTTTATATGAATAAAATCTTAGAAAACATGTCTCAAAATATGAGCTTGGCAGACGCTACATACCTTAGCTGGTATGAAATGACAAATGCGTTATCGCATGCGCATATGGATGCCATATTTTGCGGCTTACAGCAACAATTAACACGCGAGCTCCGAAAGAACGGAAGCGGTGAACTGACCTGCTCGATGGTCATACGTTGCTTCCGCGAAGTTACCCAAAAAATTGCCAGCTCTCCCGCTCTGCGAAGCTATCAATGCGCTGTGCAGTGTGAAGACGAAGCTGCATAACTAACCGCATTCAATAAGGATGCGTTATGCGATTCCTGTTACTCTTGGTTATGCTTTCAATAGTTTCCGAAATAGTGGCTGACGCGTTTTGGCCGACTATGCCGGACGCTTTGCAAATGGACGACAATGGCGATGACGACGAGCGCCACCGCCACTATCCCCATCACGATAACCATCAAGCGAAATCTCCGTCTGACCCTCAAAGCGATCAACAACAAGATGAACCTGTGGTAAGGCATTGTTGCTGCTGCTGTGTTGGTCAATTCTGGATTTCTGATAGGCCTCGCAATTACTTAAAGTCGCTTTCGAAGCAACTGATAATTTTTCCTCGGCATAATAACCGTCTGCCCGACGGTCTTGTGACCCTTCCTTTCCGACCTCCGAAATTTGCTGCAGCGCTGCTGCCTTTCTAGCTTTTGCATTTCTGCGCGCCGTAGCGATCGCCTCTTTCAGCCCGACCACAACGCCAAGCACGCCACAGGCCTTAAACAGCATGGCATTGCTTATCCATCCCATATTCACCAGTATCCAGCCGTATGACATTGGGAGCGCCAGCCCTAGTAGGAACAGCCAGAGAAAAAAACCGCCGATGGCTGAATCCTCTGTCCGCGGCTCGCCGTATGGATGAATGCGCCCCATAGTCCTACCTCTCATCCTTGGCGATTGCTCGCACCAAGCCGCAGATATAATTCTGCACATCGGGTACACGGATCTGTCGGAAATATTGCAGTAGGTATTTTTCACGAAATTCCGGCGTGACCTCTTTGGGAAATTCAGAAAGCACAGTGCGAAAATCGAATATACCAATAAAGAAATCCTCTAGCGCGCAGCCGAAGAACTCACAGAAACGGTACAGCTCGAGCGCTGTCATTGGTTCGTCGCCGGCAAGCAGTGCCTCGATGCGGTCCTTGCGCATACCGATAGCGCCGGCAAACTGTTTTGGCTCCAGATTCGCCATGAGCATTTTGTCTTGTAGCGCCTCGCTATTGGCTTTTGCCCTATAATCCATCGTGCGCCTCATTAAGTAATGTGACGCGCCAGCCCTTATTATCCCTCTCTATTCTGTAATGATTGCCATCGCTGCAAACAGCCTCTTGGCCTTCGCTCCAGAAGAAATAATCGAGGGAAATCACTTCGCCGCAGGGTAGCTTTTGTGCTTTCAGCACATGGTTGGCGCCGCGCCGTTCCACTGCGTCGATATAGCGCAGCAAGAACTCGCGCTGATCACCAGGCGGAGCATGAGGCTTAGTCTGTTTTTGCCATATCTCGTCGCGGCAGTGCCAAAGGTGACGCACAAAGCGGCAGGTATAATAGGCTGTTTGTGCTTCCTGGCCGAGCGCGTCAACGTCGGCCTCAAACTGGCGCTTTTCTTGCTCAAAGTCCCGGCTCGTCGCACATGCAGCCAGTGCCAGGAAGGATATTAGGATAAGTGGTTTACGCATATTTTCTCCCCGCGCGCTAACACACACGCGAAGCCGAAACCTCGCGGTAATGTCATCAGTTTTGCGCTGATATGCACCAGACTTCGGGCTGGTGCCGGGAGCTGAAAATCGCCGTAAACGGGCGCAGGCTTTATTTCCCTTGCGGGTGTTGTATTCAGCCTACTCCCGACGCATGTGCGCGGAAGCAGGGCTTGGGATACGAGCCTACTTAAAAAGTTATCGCAGTTTACGGGGATTTTCAGCCCCCTCAGCTTGTTAACATAAAGGGCTATGCCCTTGGAGTCAAAGCAATCAATAGCAAAATGCGCAGACTGGCCTGAAATACTCTGACCAGTAGTTTTTATCAGCGTGTTGTTGAGCGATAGCGGCATTCAGTGCTCCCGAAAAGTTAGCCGCACAGCCGAAGCTGTACGGTCAACTTATTGATTGTCTGATTGCACCAGCTCGGCTGGTGCCGGGAGTCGAAAATCGCCGGTTAAGGGCGTGAGCTTATTCCCCTTGCGGGTATTGTATTCAGCTCACTCCCGGCGCATGCGCGCGCGGAAGTGAGGCTTGCTGATACGAGCCCACTTGAACTTATCGTACTTAACCGGGGATTTTCGACCCCCTCGGCTGCCACTTTAGCGTGAATAACTGCTTGAAGTCAAAGATAAAGGCTCAGAAGCATGGCAGAGGACAGCACTGGAGAACCCAGGCTGGCGGAATCCGGGGAGATTTTACAATTATGGATGATAGAGAGGCTTACTGCTCACCCTTCATGCCGCCGCGCGAGCCTTCGTCGGCGCGGCCTTCGCCGATCATGCCACCCATGCCACCGCTGCGGGAAGATTCGTCTTTTGGGCTGCGCGATGGGTCGGCTTTAGGGTTGCTCTGCTTGGGGTCTTTATCGTTTTTCTTCTTAGGGTCGAGCTGCATAGAAACTCCACTGTTATGATTAACGAATAACGCTACGCCGAACGTCATAAAGAATCCATTGCTTAAGCGGGTAAGAGCGGCAGCGTCATCGAGCTTTGCGGTGACGGGCGCTTGGCCTGATGGCTGCCATCTTCCGTATCGTAAGAGAACCAGGCATAGAAAACCAGAAACAGAATAATCAGCGCGTCTTTCCAGGTGATGCGCGCGGATTCGTTGGTGTGCTGTGCATTCATGGGTCGGCCCTTTCATTGGAGGATTTAGGTTTAATTTTAGGCCAGAACGGCAGCCGGTGCGCCGCCAGCGTAAAATAGATAATCAGCGTGTTGAGTGCCGCCAGCAGATACATGCCATATCCCACCGCCGTACCCACCGCAGCCATCGCCCACAGCGCCGCTGCAGTGGTCAAGCCGGAAACCTTGCCCTTATCATGCAGTATCACGCCCGCGCCGATAAAGCCGATGCCAACCACGATCTGCGAGGCGATGCGCGATGGATCGGCGCCGGGAATATGCGAGGACACCAGCGCGAAGGTGCAGGAGCCGATACACACGGCGATATGTGTGCGCAGGCCTGCATCCGTGCTGGCATAACGCTCGCGCTCCCAGCCGACGATTGCACCCAGCCCCGCCGCAACCAGCGTCCGCACCACATAAAGCCCTTCCAGCTGCCAATCCATTTTTGCCTCCTTTAATGCCGTTCTATTTCGCGGTTCCACAGCTTCCAGTTATTCGCATTCTGGAAATAGCTAAGTGCGATATTTTTCAGGTGGAGATTCGTGCTGGCATCGGCCAGAAAGCGCTCTCCCTCCCGGCTATAGGTATTTGCCTGTTTGACCGGGCCGAGAATGACCAGGCTTTCCGGCGTGAGATAGCCGAGCTTCTGGTAATTGGAAATCAGCGCCCGCTGCGGCGGATTGCGCAGCAGGTCGCGCCCGTAAAAGCTACTCTCATAATCGGCATTGAGCATACCTAGCAGCGTGGGCGCAACGTCAATCTGGCTGGCAAGATTGTCTATTTTGCCGGGCTTCACGATGCCGGGCGCATAGACGATGAGCGGTACATGATAAGCGTTCGGGTCCAGCTCGCTTTTACCTGCACCGCCCGCCGTGTGATCGCCCACGATGACGAAGATGGTGTCTTTGAACCATGGCTTGCCGCGCGCGATTTCGATGAACTGGCGGATGGCGTAATCGCTGTATTTCACGCCGCCTTTGCGGCCGGTGCCGGAAGGAATGTCGATTTTACCGTCAGGATAAGTAAATGGCCGGTGGTTGGAAGTGGTGAGCACCATGTTGAAAAACGGCTTGCCATTGGCGTATGAGGCATCGTTTTCTTTGATGACGCGGCGGTATAAATCCTCATCGGCCACGCCCCAAATGTTGGCGAAGCTAATTTCCTCCGGCTTCAAATCAGTGCGGTCAACGATGCGGTAATGGTTGTTTTCAAAAAAGTAATTCATGTTGTCGAAATAACCGAAGCCGCCATACATGAACGCCGCGTCATAGCCTTTACCGTGCAAGATAGAGCCGAGGCTCGCCAAATGCTCATTATCCGGCCTGCGCACGATGGAATTGCCGGGCAGCGGCGGGATGGAAAGCGTAAGCGACGATAGGCCATACACGGTGCGCGTGCCGGTGGCGTAGAGATTGGTGAACACCAACGAATCATTCGCCAGCCGGTCGAGATACGGCGTGAGGTTTTCCTTGTTGCCGAAGGTGGCCATGTAATTGGCGCTGAAACTCTCCAGCGTCAGCATGACGATATTATAGCGCTTCTCCGGTCCATGCGCATCCACGCGCCGGTCTATCTCTCTGCCAGTGAATTCCCCGCCAATCTCGCCGCGCAGCAGCGGCAGCAGCGTTTTTTCATCGCCGGTGGCATAGAAGTCCGCATAAGGCAGTTCATTATGGCGGTAAGCGGAAAACAACTCATACATGCCGTTCTTGGCGATTTCGTTGGCAAAGCGGTTCTCGCCAATCGGCGGCTTACCGCCATCCACGGCAAAAAAGGAAATTGCGGTAAGCGCCGTGCTTAAAGCCAACACGCCGAGCCGCTGGCGGAACACCGGCTGCCGCGCGGGCAGCGGGCGGCGGAAGCGCGCATAGGCCAGCCCTGCGGAGAGCAGTAATATGCCCGCCATCAGCGGCATCACCGGATAGGATTCGCGGATATTGCCGATCACCTCATGCGTATAGACCAGGTAATCCACGGCGATGAAGTTGAAGCGCGCGGCGAACTCATCCCAGAAAAACCACTCGGCGGCGCTGGTGAACAGCAGGATATAAGCGAGCAGCCCGTAAAACACTGCACTTATGGTGTGGTCAAGTTTCGAACCATGCTTGCGCGCTGGCAGCAGGAACAGGTACAGCGCGAAAGGAATGAGGAAATACACAAACGCCAGCGCATCGAACAGCAGGCCGGAGGTCATGATATGTGCCGCCTGCGGCAGAGAATCGATGTGCCGCCATTCCACCGCCAGCAGCACGGCACGCATCAGCGCTTCGATGCCGATGAAGAGAAAGAAATACGGTTTATTGCGCTGCCAGAAATACATGCTTGTTCCTCACAAAAAAAGCCACATCACCGCCGCTGCGGCGAGCGGCACGGTAAGATTGTCGTTCAGAAATAAAACGTGCGCATACAGCTCCGCTATGGCAGCCGCCAAAGCCGCCGTCGCGCCGCTTAAGAGAAAAGCTAGAGGTTGCTGCGTGGCCCACGCTGTAACGCCCACCGCCGCCATGCCTGCAATAAAAAAGGCGATGCTGCCCTGCAGGCTTTTGTTGCCGATGCGCGTCCAGCCATACCGCCTGCCGATCAGCGCGGCAGCGGTATCGCCCACCAGCGCGATGGCAAGCGCCGCGGCGGCGATGATGGGCGGAAATAGCAGGCAAAGTAGAATGCCCGACGCCAGCACAAAGGGAGCGCCGGTGAGCCGGAACGCGCCATGTTCCTGCGGGCGGATGACGCCGCCGAATGCGCGGTTGAGTGCCAGCGTCAGTTGTCCCCGGCGCTTGCGCATGATTTCGAAGAGAAGAACCGCAGACAATGCCACGCTGAACATCACCAGCGCGGGCTTGGCGCCGAACTGCAGGATGGCCACCGGCATCCACAGCGAACTGAGATGAATCAGCTTGCGGAAGATCTCGCGGCGGTAAGAAAATAAATCAGGAGTAATCGCCAAACCCTAATCTGAAAAATGACAAACATAGATTAGACGATGAAAATACCCTTATCCCTCATATTTTTTTAAGGGAAATTTTACCGGCGTGTCCAAGCATACAGATGCACCGCCAGGCTAAAGCCCACCAGTGCCACGCCAACCGCCAGCGGCGCGAATGCGCTGCCGGTCAGGTAATGCTGCAGCAGCAGCGCGATACCAAAACCTGCCGCAAAATGATGCAGGCTCGTGAGAATTATATGGCTTGCCGCCCAATTTTTTGCCTTCTGCAACATAATCGCCTCCTTTCTGGAAACTAAATTATACCATTCCTGCCGCCCTTTATGGCAATATGAAACCTTGCCCGCGCTGTAAAAACCCGGTAAATACCTGTAATTGCACAGAACTGGTGCGCGGCGGGCGTGTTTTCCCTTCGGATGTTAATTTTTTTGAGGGATACCGCGCTTGTCCGCGTCTTATATCCTACACGGCATAGAATGGAGGCCGATATGGATGACCGAAACTTAGATCAATTATTGTCTGCGCATTTCGCGCAAACAACGCAACCGCAAAATCTCAGCCAGCTGCAGCGCAGCGTGTGGCAAGGTATCAGCGCGCGCGAACGCCCATCGCTGATAACCCGGCTGCTGGATAGCATCGCTTGGGGCAGCGAGCTTCGCGCAGGCCCGGCCTTCGCCGCCATGGTGATCGGCATCAGCGTGGGCTACGCGACGCTGGATATGCCAACCGCCAGCCAAGATTACGCGCGGACGGAAGGGTTGGGATTCAATATCTTTTCCGCCACCTCCACGCATCCCCTTTTGAAGGCTAATCTATGAAGTCAAAATACCGTGAGCTGAGGCTGATTATACTAGTGGCGATTACTGCTTTCGTCATTTGCGGCATCAGCAACCGTTTCTTAATTCCCAGTGCGCCCGGCGTGCGTGATCCGGACAACTGGCTGGAGGCTCAATTGAAACTTACCGATACGCAAGTGCAGCAGCTGGCCGGGATCGAAGCGCGCTACGACCAGCAAAAAATTGAACTCAGCGCCAAAATACGCACGGCCAATGCCGAACTGGCCGCTGCCATTTTAGAAGATAAGCGCTACAGCAAACGGGTGGAAAAAGCGCAAGCCGCCATTCACGCGGCGCAAGGCGAAATGCAGCGGGCAACCTTGGAGCATTTCTTCGAGTTGCAGCCGCACCTGACGCCTGAGCAGCGCGAAACACTCAACGCTGTGGCGGTCAATGCCCTCTATCATAACCCTTAACCGCGCTTCCGGCACCGATCAGGAAAGCGATGATATTCTGCTAAGGCGGTTGCAGGACGGCGACCGCTCGGCGCTCGATGTGCTGATGCGCCGCCATCACGCGCCGCTGTCACGCTTCGTGCATCACTACTTGCATGGCGCGCAGGGTGTAGAGGATATTGTGCAGGAGAGTTTCATCCGCCTGTATTTCAAGGCCAAGGGGTTCCGTTTCCAATCCGCGCCGCGCACCTGGCTGTATCAGATCGCTATCAACCTCTGCAAAGACCACCGCCGCCGCAACCGCGAACTGTTCGCCGCCATAGATGCGGAAGTCATGGAATACGAATCAGGTGAGCCGGGCATGGATGAGCAGCTGCAACACAAGCGCGACTTAGTGCGGCTTTCCAAATATATCGACCGCTTGCCGGAAAAGCTAAAAACCGCCTTAATCTTGTTCGCCATTGAAGAGCGCAGCCAGGAAGAATGCGCCCAGCTACTCGGCATCACGCCCAAGGCATTAGAGCTGCGCGTGTACCGCGCGCGCAAAATGCTGGCCGAAAAATTCACACCATAACCAAAGGAGAAAAAATTATGCCGCTGATGATGTGTCCCAACTGCCAAACCGGAATGAAGGAAATCACGCGCGAGGGCGTGCAGATCGATATGTGCGCCACCTGTCATGGTGTGTGGCTCGACCGCGGAGAGCTTAACAAGCTGTTGGAATTAAACCGCCAGGAGCTCGCGCCCGCCGAAGCCCCGCGAGAGCGCGTTTCACAGGCGCCGCAGCAACGGGAATATTACGATGATGATCATTCTCGCGGCTACGGCAAGCACGGCGGCTACCGGAAGAGATCCAAGCTGGAATCGCTGTTCGAAATGTTCGATTGAAATAAATCCGAGGGATTAGGCAAACTCCTACGTCATATGAAAGCGCCCGCCTTGCCGTGGGCGCGCTTGACCAACTCATAAAGGAGCTGCTTATGAAAACCTCACGATTACGCACCTTGGCCATTATCGGCTTGGCCGTTATGGCTGCCACTCCAGCGATGGCAAAAAATAATCAACGCATGGCTGCGGAAAATGCAGCTTACTGGCAAGGCCAGAACCGCCCGCAGGGCAATACTACCCGCGTCAACGCCTCTGAATCGACCACCCAGGCACGCAGCGATGTTTCCCAATATCCCTGCCACCGCTGCACCTACGATTCCGCGCGCGGCGGTTATGTCCGTTCTTCATCCCCTAAGAACTAACTCCCTAACTATGGGAGGAAACGCCACGTTTCCTCCCGCCTTTTCTTGATGTGCATTTTTCTGAAAAAATGTTGAGGGATAGTGCATGTACCAGCGTCTCATAATGGATTTATGAATTTAACGATCTGTTCATGTCATGTGGCAGTGTAGCAACTTGGGAAAATAATTATGCAAACATGCGAGTGTGTTAAAAAAGTATTTATTTTGTGTTGGCGAACTGCAACACAATTAAAGTTATCCACCGTAGGTTGCTGATATGCTTTGCTTCTTCAACACCCTATGGCTTACTATGTAGCCGCATGAAAAAACTCGCCGTTCTCATTTTGATGATTATGAGCCTGGTAGTCACTCCAGTGATGGCGGGATCGTGCGAGCATGTCTTTAACGGTATGAAGCAAGACTCCACCGTTGCAGGCAATCATCAAGCCGCGAAGACGGAATCCGGTCATAGCGACTCGTCCGGCAACGGGCAAACGCAGGATGCAACGCATGTGCATTGCTGCGGGGCGCACATGGCGGCGATGCAGCCTGCCGATGACGGAAACGTAAATCCGTTTGGTGCAATAAAAGACCGTGCCATCGGCACCTGGACAGAAGCGCGCTACAGCTCGCTGAATGTCGGCCCCTTACTGGAGCCTCCCTCACACGCTTAATCCCCTTGTTGCCGTGTGTCACGGCGCAGCATTGCAATGGCAATTTGCGCAAGCGAACACACACAAAGCGGTATTACCTTTTAAGCGTGAGAATGTTCAATGAATCGATCTTTTTCCCTCTGGCTGCTGTGTTCCAGCATGCTTCTTTCAGCAAGCGCCTTCGCGGCGGAAGAAGCGCTGCCCGCTAAAACCACCCCGGATGCTTCCGTGCTAGCAGAGTCAGCGCCGGCCGGTGACAGCACGGCAGCATTGCCTTGGGCTTCCACGCAGGAAAAGCCTGCCGCCGATACCGCCGAGCCCACACCAGTGGAGCTAAAACCCAGCAATGAAAAAACCGCCGTAAAACCGCAAACCGCGCCGGAGCCGGAAATACCGCCTGCCGCGGATATTGTTCCGCTTGCCTCCAGCACTGCGCTGGCCGCGCCTAAAGCAACGCCCGCGGCAGGTCACGGCCATGAAGCGCCAGCGAATTTATCTGCAGGGGGATTAACGCTGGACGCTGCCATTCAGAAAGCGCTGAACGCATCGCCGCGCCTGCGCTCCGCCACTGCTTCCGTGCTGGCCAGCCGTGGCGAACGCCGCCAGGCAAGCGCGCTGCCGAACCCGGAGGTGGGTGTTGATACGGAAAACTTCGCCGGAAAAGGCGATTACAAAGGCACCAACTCATTGGAAACCACCGTGGGCGTCACCCAGCTGATCGAGCTGGGCGGCAAGCGCGGCAGCCGCATGGATATGGCCGATCAGGGCTTGACGGTAAGCCAGCTCGGCCTGGAAGGCGAGCGCCTAAATCTCATCCGCGATGTGACCGTGGCCTTCGTTGAAGTGGCGGCATCGGAGGAACACTTAAAAATCGTGGGTGAACAGCGCGATCTGGCCGAAGATGTGTTTGGAGAGGTTTCCAAGCGCGTATCCGCCGCGCGGGAGCCGATGATTCAGCAAAGCAAAGCGGAAGTTACCCGCGCCACCGCCCGCATCGCTTATGAAAACGCCGGGCGCGAACTGGAACAGGCCAAACGCAGGCTTACCTCTTTATGGGGTGGAGGCGCGGAGCCGGTAGTGCTGAATACCGGCACGCTGTTTGAGCTGCAGGAACCGCCGCCCGCACCGGCAGTGGAGAGCACTCTGGCGCAGAACCCTGATTTTACCCGCTGGGATGCAGAAATAAAACGCAGCCAAGCCGCCTATGATTTGGAGCGCGCCAATGCCATTCCCGATCCGCGCGTGAGTTTCGGCATGCGCGATTACCGTGAGAACGGCGATCGGGCGTTTGTGGCAGGGGTTTCGATTCCCATTCCTGTGTTCAACATGAACCGGGGCAATATCGAGCGCGCCCGTCATACCGTGAGCAAAGCCGAAAGCGATGCGCAGGCCACTAAGCTGCAGCTCGGAACCGATCTAAACCAGCGCTATCAGGAAATGAATATCGCCTATGCGCAGGTGGAAAGCCTGGAGCATGAAATCATCCCGGCGGCTGAAAAATCCTTCCGCCTAAGCCGCGCGGGCTACCGTGAAGGAAAATTCGCGTTTCTGGAAATACTGGATGCGCAGCGCACGCTGTTCGATGCCGAGGAACAGCGCGTCGCCGCGCTTAGAAGCTACCATGTGGCGCGCGCCGAAGTGGAGCGCCTGAGCGCAAAGAACTTGCAAAACACCGTCGTAAAAGAGGATGACCATGCGGAATAAATTTATTCTACTGATACTCGCTGTGGCGGTTGCCGCCGGAGCTTACTGGTATTTCACCAAGGAACCGGCACAAAATGCCGCCGCGCCAGCCGAAGCGCATGGCGATGGGCATGGCCATGAGGAAAATGAAGCCTCGCACGATAAAGGCAAGGAAGAAGCACACGGTCACGGCCACGAGGAAGGCAAAGCCGAAGGCGGTGGTGACGGGCATGGTCATGGCGAAGAGGAGGAAGGCGGTGATAAAACCAAGATCAGCGAAGCGGCTGCCACCGATTCCGAAATTAAGGTGTTGGAGGCCGGCCCGGCTTCGATTCACGATGTGGTGAGCCTTACCGGGCGCATCACGCTAAACCAAAATACCAGCGCCAACGTCAAAGCGCGCTTTGCTGGCATCGTGCGCTCGGTGAGCAAAGGCCTCGCCGAAACGGTTACGGCGGGCGAAACGCTGGCCACGGTGGAAAATAACGATTCGCTGCTGGTCTATCCGGTGAAATCGCCGATCACCGGCGTCATCCTCCAGCGCAACACCAACGTGGGCGACGTGGCGGGCGATCAGCCGCTGTTCGTGGTGGCCGATTTGAGCAACGTGTGGGCGGAGTTTTTCATCTTCCCGCGTGATATGGCGCGCATCAAAAACAATCAGAAAATCCATATTAATGCTTCCGATGAAAGCATTAAGGCCGAGGCAGTGATCAATTCGCTGCTGCCGGTGGCGGAGGCTTCCAGCCAGACCGTCATCGCACGCGTGACGCTGGATAACCCGGAAGGCATGTGGCGCTCCGGCATGACGGTGTGCGGTGATGTGGTGGTGGCGGAGAAAGAAGTCGCGGTTGCCGTTTCCACTTCCGCCATCCAACGGCAGGAAGGCGCGAACGTGGTCTTTGTGCGCGAGGGCGAAAGCTATGAAGCGCGGAAGGTGGAAATCGGCCTTGGCGACGGTGAATGGACGGAAATCCGCAGTGGGTTGAAAGCCGGTGAGTCTTATGTCGCGCAAAACAGCTTTGTCGTAAAGGCTGATATTGGCAAGGCAGGCGCGGAACATGAGCACTGAGGATACAGCGATGCTTTCCCTTCCAATGCCCGTATATGCTCCCGATTCCTACCCTGCCTCCGGCGCGCCGGAATATGTGCAGCTGCGCGGGCGCATGCGCTATACGCGCTGGTTTATCGCCGCGCTGGCGCCGCTGATCGTATTCAACGCCTCACCATGGCCGGAGCATTCCCTGGAGCATGAACTTATGCAATGGGGCGGACATATATTAGTGGTCGCAGGCGTGATGATCCGCATTTACGCCTCGCTTTATGTTGGCGGGCGGAAAAATCATGAGTTAGTGACGGATGGCCCGTTCTCTATCGTGCGCAATCCGCTCTATGTTGGCTCTTTCATTGCCATGGTCGGTTTGGGGCTGCTTACCATCAGCTTTTCAGTGACCGCGCTGCTGATCGTCGCATTCGCCCTTTGCTACACCCACACCGTCGAGCGTGAGGAACTATATTTAAGCCGCAAATTCGGTGACAATTACGCGGATTACGCGCAGGAAGTGCCGCGCTGGATTCCTAATTTCTCATTATGGAACGCGCCGGGCGAACTCACCGTCAAACCTTATTTTGTGCTGCGCACGATTGCGGATGGCGCGGTGTTTTTCCTTGCCGTGCCGGTTCTTGAAGCGCTTTGCGAGCTGCGCATCCAGGGCATATTTCCCACCTATTTAACGCTGCTATGAAAACGAGAGCATCATGATTGAACGTATCCTTCACTTCTCCCTACATCACCGCTACCTGATCGCGTTGCTGACCGCAGCCGTGGCGGCAATGGGTATTTACTCGCTCAAAAGCCTGCCGATCGACGCGGTGCCGGATATCACCAATAACCAGGTGCAGATCAACACGGTCGCAACCGCGCTCTCGCCCATGGAGATTGAAAAACAGGTCACATTCCCGGTGGAAACGGCGCTGGCGGGCATTCCCGGCTTGGAAAGCACCCGTTCTATTTCCCGCAACGGCTTTAGCCAGGTCACGGCGATTTTCAATGAAGATGTGGATATCTACTTCGCGCGCAACCAGGTGAACGAGCGCTTGGCGGAAGCCAGGGAAAGCCTGCCAGAAGGCGCAGACCCGCGCATGGGTGCAATCTCCACCGGCCTTGGCGAAATCTATATGTGGACGGTTGAATATGTGAATCCCAAAGGCCAAGGCGCGACCATTAAGGACGGTGAAACCGGCTGGCAGAGTGATGGCAGCTATGTGACGCCGGAAAGCGCACGCCTCAAAAACGATCATGAGCTGGCTTCTTACTTACGCACGGTGCAGGACTGGATTATCCGCCCGCAGCTTAAAGGCGTGAAAGGTGTGGCGGGCGTCGATGCCATCGGCGGCTATGTGAAGCAATACCATGTGCAGCCAGATCCCGAAAAGCTGGTGTCGCTGGGATTGAGTTTTAGCGAAGTCATCAACGTGCTGGAGAAAAACAACGCCAGTATCGGCGCGGGTTACGTTGAGAAAAACGGCGAAGCCTATGTGGTGCGCTCCGATGGCCGTATCGAAACCGAGAATCAGATCGGCGATATTGTCATCGCCAACCGTAAAGGCGTGCCGGTGTACTTGCGCGATATTGCCACCATCGCCATCGGCAAGGAGCTGCGCACCGGCTCAGCCAGCTCTAACGGCTCGGAAGTGGTGGTCGGCACGGCGCTGATGCTCATCGGTGAGAACAGCCGCATTGTATCGGAAGCGGTGGATAAGAAACTCATCGAGATCAATAAATCCCTGCCGCCCGGCATCCAGGCAAAGACGGTGCTGAACCGCACGAAGCTGGTGGACCGCACCATCGCCACGGTGGAAAAAAACCTCGCGGAAGGCGCACTGCTGGTTATCGTGATTCTGTTCCTTATGCTCGGCAACATCCGCGCGGCGCTGATTACCGCGTTGGTGATTCCTATCGCCATGCTGATGACGGCTATCGGCATGGTCAAAGGCGGCATTAGCGGCAACCTCATGAGCCTAGGAGCCTTGGACTTCGGGCTTATCGTGGACGGCGCGGTCATCATCACGGAAAACTGCCTGCGCAGGCTGGCAGAGCGCCAGCACCATGAAGGCAGGCTACTCACACTGAAAGAGCGCTTATACGAAGTGATGACAGCCAGTAAAGAAATGATCCAGCCCAGCGTGTTCGGGCAGGCTATCATCATCATGGTGTATATTCCGTTGCTTACCTTCACCGGCGTGGAAGGCAAGATGTTCGAGCCGATGGCTGTGACGGTGATTATTGCGCTGGTTGCCGCTTTCATCCTCTCGCTTACTTTCGTGCCTGCGATGATTGCGCTTTTCATCAAAGGTAAGGTGGAAGAAAAAGAAGGCCGTATCGTTGGCGGCGCAAAGAAACGGTATGTGCCGATGCTCCGCTATTCGCTGGCGCGTCCTTTAATGGTTGTAGGTGTGGCGGCGGTAGGCTTTCTATTGTCCTTGCTGCTCTTTTTCAACATGGGCCAGGAATTCATTCCTACGCTGGATGAGAAGGATATCGCCATGCACGCTATGCGTATCCCTTCCACCAGCCTTAGCCAATCGCAATCCATGCAGTTCAAGGTGGAAAATGCGGTAAGCAAATTCAAAGAGGTGGAATTTGCCTTTGCAAAGACCGGCACAGCGGAAATGGCTGCCGACCCGATGCCGCCGAACGTATCGGATACATTCATTATTTTGAAAGACCGTAAAGAATGGCCCGATCCTTCGCTTACAAAAGCCGAGCTGATTAACCGGCTTGAGGAAGCGGTGAAGGAAGTGCCTGGCAATAATTACGAGTTCACCCAGCCGATCCAAATGCGCTTTAACGAGTTGATCTCCGGCGTGCGCTCCGATGTGGCGGTAAAGGTATATGGCGACGAGTTTCCTGCCATGGAAAAGACCGCTAACGATATCGCCGCCAGTTTGCGCGCTACCTCCGGCTCGGCGGACGTGAAGGTTGAGCAGACGAGCGGCCTTCCGATGCTGGAAGTGAAGCTGGACAAGCCTGCAATCGCGCGCTACGGCCTCAATGTCAGCGATGTGCTTGACGTACTGGCGATTGCCGTCGGCGGGCGTGAAGCCGGGCTCGTATTCCAGGGCGACCGCCGTTTCGACATTATGGTGCGCCTGCCGGATAGATTAAGGGAAGATATTAAAACGCTGGAGAACTTGCCAATCCTGCTGCCTAACGAGGACGGCAACCAGGTGGACGCCAATGCGCCGTTCCACTCCCGGCCTTCCTATATTCCGCTGAAACAGGTCGCCATGCTCAATGTGACGGATGGCCCGAATCAGATCAGCCGCGAGAATGGCAAGCGCCGTATCGTGATTCAATCGAACGTGCGTGGGCGTGACATCGGCTCTTTCGTTGCCGAAGCGCAGATGAAGATCGATAAGGAAGTGAAGCTGCCCGCTGGGTACTGGCTGGAATGGGGCGGGCAGTTCAAGAATCTTGAGGAAGCTAAGGCACGGCTTTCGCTGGTGGTTCCAGCCTGCTTCTTCGCTATCTTCCTGTTGCTCTTTACCGCGCTCGGCTCGGTAAAGCAGGCGCTGCTGGTATTTAGCGGCGTACCTCTTGCCTTAACTGGCGGTATCCTCACGCTTTGGCTGCGCGGCATGCCGTTTTCCATCCCCGCTGCAGTGGGCTTTATCGCCCTTTCCGGTATCGCGGTGCTGAACGGGCTGGTGATGATCACCAGCATCAATCAGCTCGTGCGGCAAGGTATGGATGCAACGCAGGCCGTGTATGAAGGCGCGATGCAGCGCCTGCGGCCTGTTCTAATGACCGCACTGGTGGCGTCGCTCGGCTTCGTGCCGATGGCGATCGCCACCGGCGCGGGCGCAGAGGTGCAAAAGCCCCTCGCCACCGTAGTGATCGGCGGCCTGATAACGGCCACGATCCTCACCCTCATGGTGCTGCCCGCCCTCTACCAGCGATTCCGCATGGGCGAGGAAGTGAAAGCGCACGATGAGCTGGACTTCTCAACCTCAACCTCAACTTCAACCAAGGAGCCTAACCATGCCCACTAAACTGCTGCTTTCCACCCTTGCAACCGCCGCGCTCGTTTTTGCCGCGCCTGCTTTCAGCGCCGAAGAAAAAACGGCTGAAAGCACGAAGGAAGTCCATTGCGACAAAACCAAGGATAAAGACTGCAAGGACGAACACGATCACAGCAAAGATGGCGGCAAAGGCCATAAAGCCGGTGATAAACATGACGACGATCATGACCACAGCAAGGACGAAAAAAAGAAATAGTCCTTTTACTTCCATGCGGCACGGCTCCTCCCTCCGTGCCGCATGGCACTACTTAAAAGCCAGAGGCCATTATGCGCAGACAACGATTACTCATGGCGGCGGTTATTTTCAGCGCTGCCGCAGCCCTAACCCAGCCCGCAATGGCTGCTGACGCCAGCACGCTTAAGGTTGAAATGCCCGGCGACAAAGCGCTGGGAGATAAAACAGCTCCGGTGACGCTGATCGAATACGCCTCGCTTTCCTGTTCGCATTGCGCGGCTTTCCATCATCGCGTGCTGCCGACGCTTAAGAAAGAATATATCGACACCGGCAAGCTGCGCTATGTGTTCCGCGATTTTCCTCTCAACGGCGCATCGCTTTTCGCTTCGCTGGTGACGCACTGCTCGGCCAAACAAGGCGGCGACGAGAAGTATTTCAAGGTATTGAATGAAATCATCGGCCAGCAAAGCGCTTGGACGCAAAGCGGCGGCGCCAGAGCAAGCCTGCTGCTGATCGCCACCGGCGCAGGCGTGGATGGCAAGCAGCTCACCTCCTGCATCGATGACGACAAGGCGCTGGAGGAAAAAATCATCGCCGGCCGCAAGGATGCTACCGAACAGCTCGGCATTAAGAAAACCCCGGCTTTCGTGGTGAACGGCGAAGTGGTGGAAAGCATGACCACGCCGGACGATGCACGTAAAATCATCGATGCCGCCTTAGCCAAGGCCAAACCGCAATCCTCTCTCAACACCGATATCAAAGGAGTTAAACCATGAAACGCATTCTCGCATTGGCGGTTGCCGCAAGCGCTCTATCCGCCTGCACCATTCAGCAGCAAGGCACAGAGCTAAAGCAGGAATTCAATCCGCCGCTCACCTACGCCTCGTGGAAAACCGAGAGCTTTAAAACACAAAGCGGCAAGTCCGTCTGTATGGTTACTTCCGGCTATAATGGCCTGAGCATCCTGCAGGTGCGCGATGGCAAGAACATCACCGTTTCCGCACGCGGCGAGCGGAAGCTGACGCCGGGAATGGATTTTAAGGTGAACGCGGGTGAAAATCACTATCGCACTTCCCAGGAATATTTCGCGGATAACGAAGCCGCGCGCATGGCAGCGGATTTGAGCGCTGGCGGCAAAGCCTATCTGGAATGGTCGGAGCCGCATCCCCATAACCATGGCCGCCAGCGTTACAGTAACATCGTGAAGCTGGAAGGCTTCAAGGAACAGTTCGAGGCCTGCAAACGCCAGCTGGGTGCTTAAAGCCCGTCAGCTTGTGCCACCAACCTTTACGCGGGAGCCTTTTATGAACCCTGTTATCCAGCTTACAGCCTGCGCAGCCCTCGCGCTTTCCCTCGGCGCGTGTTCTGAAACTCCCGCACCGGCACAGCAGCATGTTGAAGCGGCAGGCCAGGATACGGGCAAAGCGCCTGTTAAAAACCAGTCAGAGCCTGAAACCATCATCTTTCCGAAAGTGTCGAAGATTAACAGCTCCTCGGAAAATTCATGGCGGCATCCGGGCGGATTTGGCGGAAGGTCGCGCTACACCAGGGGGTTTGATGATTAATACGCCCTTAAACAGTGAGAGCCAGCCGTGAAGCGCGCCCGCAACATCATTGCCGGTGTGGTGCTGATCAGCGCCGTTGCCGCCGTGGCGTATTTCGCGGGCAGGTTCAATAATCCTGCCTTTCACGCCTATGACCACCGCGCCGCCTCGCTAGTGAATGAACAAGGCGTTACAGTGGATATGCGCGATTATGAGGGCAAATTCCTACTGGTCTATTTCGGTTACAGCCAGTGCCGCCGCGACTGCCCGCACGCGCTGGGGCTGGTTTCGCATGTGATGGAAACACTTGGCGCCGATGCGGGCGACGTGCGCGCCCTGTTTATAAGCCTGGATACGCGCGATACGCCCGCGCAGTTGGAGGGATTCATGCGGCAATTCCATCCGGGCATTGAAGCGCTCACCTTCCGCGACAGGGAATCGCTGCGCAATATGTGCGGCGCATTCGACATTTTCATGACGGAAACCAGCGTGAGCGGCAGCGAATCGGCCATCAGCGGCCATGAGCCCGCGCTGTTCCTGCTCGACCGCTCCGGCGGGATTCTTGACCGCTTCGATTTTCCTGTAGCACCGGAGGAAGTGCTGGGAGCTATCAAAGACCATTCGCAGGAAGAAGGTATCGCCATATGAAGTACATTCTGCCGGTGCTTTTGATGACATTCGCCGCAACGCCCGCCATGGCGGAGCCGATGCAATCGCAGATCTTCGAAGGCTATCAGCGCCCGCCGAAACAGCCACCGGCAAAGGGCTATGTGACCGAGGATGGCAAGCGCTACGGCACCTGCAAAAACTACCACCATCGTCCGCATAAGCATTGCAAGGAGCGCGTGCCGCTTCCGAAAAAACCGCAGCCCGCGCCCGCCAAACCAGTACCCAAAGAGCCGCCCGCTGATGCAAAAGTCATCCGCGTGCCACAATAACCTGAAAGGAGGACGAGATGATAAAACGAATGATGATAGCAATGGCGCTTCTGATTTCCTTAAGCGCCTGTGCTGCCAGTGAAGCGCAGCAGGCACCGCTGGAAGAGCGCTTGAAAGGTAAAACCGCCCAAGAGCAGCAGGAAATTTTGCGCTTGGAGTGCCTGAATGAAGCGGAGCGCGCAGGCAACCCGCCGCGCAATTCTCATACCGGCCACCGCGGCCACAGGCATACCGATAGCCAGCAAACCAAACGGTTGAAGGATATTTGCCGGGAAATGACGGCAACCTATCCCACAGGCCAAATGAAAAAATAGCGGAGGAATATATGAAAAACATATTGTTGATGGGAGCCGCCGCTTTGGCTGTCACCGCCTGCAGCCCTACCTACAGTGACACGCTTGAGCAAAAACTCGCTGGAAAATCTGATAAGGAAAAGCGGGTTATTCTCGCGCAGGAATGCGGGAGCGAAGTCAATAACGGCATGAAGGCTGGCAGGCCGGGCAGTGCAAAGCATTATGACAATTTCCGGAGCATTTGCGAGGAAATGACCGGCCACAAGATTAATAGCGGCGGTGCCAAATGAGCGGCGATCATGCCATTCCCACCGGCACGGAGAACGAGCGCCGCCTGAAAATCGCGCTCGGCCTTACCGGCACCTTTCTGATTATCGAGGTGATCGGCGGGCTGTGGACAGGCAGTTTAGCGCTGCTTTCCGATGCGGCGCACATGCTTACCGACGTCATGGCGCTTATCATCGCGCTGCTTGCCATCCGCATCGGCAAGCGCGCCGCCGATGACAGGCGCACTTTCGGCTATAAGCGCTTTGAGATACTGGCCGCGGCGCTCAACGCCGTGGTGCTGTTCCTTGTCGCCTTTTACATTCTCTATGAAGCCTATCAGCGCTTCCAGAATCCGCCCGATATCGAGGCGGGCTGGATGATGGCTGTGGCGGTGGCCGGGCTTATTATCAATATCATCAGCATGCGCATGCTGGCGAAAAGCAGCGAACATAGCCTGAACGTCAAGGGCGCATATCTGGAAGTGCTCTCGGATATGGTCGGCTCCATCGGCGTCATCGCCGCCGCGCTGATTATCAAATTCACCGGCTGGTGGCAGGTTGACCCCATCCTCGCCGTGCTGATCGGATTCTGGATACTGCCGCGCACCTGGAAGCTCTTGTCAGAAAGCATCAATATCCTGCTGGAAGGCGTGCCGCTGGGCGTGGATATGAAAAAGCTCCAGGCTGACTTAAAAGCGCTTCCCGGCATCGTCGAAGTGCATGACCTGCATGTTTGGGCGATCACCAGTGGCAGCAACAGCGTAACCGCCCACCTTCTGATTGCCTCCGATGCAGCAGGCGTTGCGCTGATGGAACAGGCGCAGGCGGTTGTAAAAGCGCATGGCATCGAACACAGCAATTTCCAGGTCGAGGTAACGGCACATACTGAATTGGCGCATTAAAACGGAGCGAAATTATTTTGAGGGATTGGCAAGGCTGCAACGTCTCATAGGCGTCAGCTTATAAAATCTCGCCTTATTTTTATTATCAACCATTAACCAAAAG
>JAGVLW010000071.1 GCA_020054105.1 Alphaproteobacteria bacterium
CGGCGCGCGAGCGGCGCACGGCGTTGGCCACGGCGACCAGCGCCTCTTCCTGGCCGACGACGCGGCTACGCAGCGCCTCTTCCATCGCCAGCAATTTCTCGCGCTCGCCGCCAAGCATTTTTTCGACCGGGATGCCCGTCCAGCGCGCGACGATGGCGGCGATGTCCTGGTCGGTGACCGCTTCTTTCATCAGCGCGTTCTTGGTGGCATCCTCGGCCTGCTTGAGCTGCTCCTGCAATTTCGGGATGATGCTGTAGACGAGCTCGCCGGCCTGGGTCAGATCGCCCTCGCGCTGGGCGACGTCACGTTGGTGGCCCGCTTCCTCCAGCTGCTCTTTGAGCTTTTGCACGCTGCTAAGCTGCGATTTTTCCGCCTGCCACACCGCCGTCTGCTCGGCGCTTTGCTTTTCGAGTTCGGCCAGTTCGTCCTGCAATTTTTCCAGCCGCTCCTTCGAGGCATCGTCTTGCTCTTTTTTCAGCGCCTCGCGCTCGATTTTGAGCTGGATGATCTTGCGGTCGAGCTCGTCGAGATTTTCCGGCTTGGAATCGACCTCCATGCGCAGCTTCGCCGCCGCCTCGTCGATCAGATCGATGGCCTTGTCGGGCAGGAAGCGATCGGAGATGTAGCGGTGCGACAGCGTCGCCGCCGCGACAATCGCCGCGTCGGTGATGCGGATGCCGTGATGCAGCTCGTATTTTTCCTTGAGGCCGCGCAGGATGGACACCGTATCGGCGACCGTCGGCTCGGCGACGAACACCGACTGGAAGCGCCGCGCCAGCGCCGCGTCTTTTTCAATATGCTTGCGGTATTCGTCGAGCGTAGTCGCACCGATGCAATGCAGCTCGCCGCGCGCTAAGGCGGGCTTGAGCATGTTCGACGCGTCCATCGAGCCTTCGGCCTTGCCGGCGCCGACCAGCATATGCAGCTCGTCGATGAATAACACCACGTTGCCTTCGTTGGCGGCGATTTCCGACAATACCGCCTTCAGCCGCTCCTCGAATTCACCGCGGAATTTCGCCCCGGCGACCAGCGCGCCCAGGTCGAGCGAGAGCAGTTTTTTATCCTTCAGCGTTTCCGGCACGTCGCCCGCGACGATGCGCTGCGCCAATCCCTCGATGATCGCCGTCTTGCCGACGCCCGGCTCGCCGATAAGCACCGGGTTGTTCTTGGTGCGCCGCGACAGTACCTGCATGGTGCGCCGTATCTCCTCGTCGCGGCCGATCACCGGATCGAGCTTGCCGGCCTTGGCGGCCTCGGTGAAATCGCGCGTATATTTCTTCAGCGCCTCGAAACCATCCTCGGCATTGGCGGAGCTGGCCGTGCGGCCCTTGCGCACATCGTTGATGGCGGCATTTAATTTCTGCGGCGTGACGCCCGCCTCGGCCAGCAGCTTGCTTTCCATGGCGATGGCCTGCAGCAACCGTTCGGCGGTGACATACTCATCGCCGGCTTTTTGCGCCAGTTTCTCCGCCTGGTCGAACACGCGGGCGATCTCCGGCGACACATAGATGCCGCCTGCCCCGCCGCCCTCGACTTTCGGCAGCGCCGCCAGGGCTTTTTCCAGGCCGGCGGCCAGGGTTTTCGCATTGGCGCCGGATGCCGCCAGCAGTTTTTGCGCCAGCCGGTCGCGGTCCTCGAGAATACTCACGAGCAAATGCTCGGGCATGAACCGCTGATGGCCTAAGCGCAGGGCCATTGCCTGTGCCGCTTCGACCATCTGGCGCGATTTGTCGGTATATTTTTCGAAATTCATCCCTATGGTTCCTTGATTATTTATCCTGTAATATGGGCTTCATGCGCCGCCAATTCAATATCCTACTGATCTTTTTGCTCCTGGCTGCTCCGGCAGCGGCTCAGGAGCCATTGGCGCCGCTTAATTTCAAGGCGCGTTACACCTTGGCTTTCGCGGGGGTGCCTTTCGGCGGGCTGGCGGTGGATCTGGCGCAAGACAGTAACCATTATGCCATGACCACCGACGTGGTGTCGACCGGCCTAGCCGCCCTGTTCGCCCGCCATAAGAGCCACACGACGGCGTCGGGCAGCGGCGAAAACTTCGCCTATCCGAACCGCTCCTATGCCACCCAATCGCAAACGCGCAAAAAGAAACGCAACATCGCCATGCGCTACGAAAATGGACGGATCGTTTCCGAAGAAGTCGTGCCGCCGGATAACCGCGAAACGCGCAAGGCGGTGGCCGATGCGCTGCGCAATAGCGGTTACGACCCGCTCCTGATCGTCCTGGAGCTGCGCAAGCGGCTGCAGGCGGGCGAGCAATCCTTTGCGCTGAACCTCTATGACGGCCGCCGGCTGACCAGGGCCAACATCACGGTGCTGGGCAAGAAGGCAATACGGCTCGATGGCAAGAAACGGCCGGTGGTCGCCGCCTTGCTGAAACGTGAATTGGTGGAAGGTTTCACCACCGGGGAACTGGCGCGCTACGATCCGAACGAGCCGCCGCTAACCCTATATTTCAGCGATGATGCGCAATTCATTCCCCTGAAACTCTCCATCCCCTTCACTTTCGGTTCGGTCTCGGCAACGCTGGAAAAACAATGCAGCGCGCAGGAATCCTGCCTGCTTAAGTAAGGCTTTAACGACCGTGAAAATTACGCGTCGCGCTCTTCCCAATTTTGTGGGGCGGGCGGCTGCTGGGCAGGGGCGTCGGGCTGTTCAATATTTACTGTAAGAAACGCCGGCAACACGCTGATATTCCCGGAGACCCCATCTTCCTGCCGGTTTTCCTGACCGGCATTATCCTGGCTCTCTTCCGAGCCCTGCGGCTGCGCCTGCTGCGGCTGCTGCGGGCGCTGCTGGCTGCCTTCTTCGACCATCATCCGGTAGCAATGATCGGCATGCTGGTAATAATTCTCGGCGAGGACGCGGTCACCGGAAGCCAATGCGTCGCGCGCGTTGGCGAGATATTTTTCGCGCATGGCGCCGTAATTTTTGCGCGGGCGGTTACTGCCGCCGCCATTGTTGCGATGGTCGCCGCCGCCACCGCCGCCGCTTTGGTAGCGCGGGCGGTTATTGCGCTGGTTGTTGTAATTGCTACCGCCTTGCGACGATGGTTTTCTTCTCATATTCATGCATATTTCCTTTACGTTAACGTCATAATAATCGCGCGGGGTATACCCGCCAAATCTTGTTTTATTCCCGAAATGACCAGCCCGGACGCCTGGCCGATAGCCTCGACGTCTTGCTGCTGGCCCATCCCGATTTCGAGCACCGCCAGCGCGTCCTCACGCATGGCGTCTTGCATCCTTGGAAGTATGGCACGGTAGGCATCCAGCCCGTCCGCCCCGCCATCCAGGGCCAATCTTGGTTCAAACTGCGCCACCTCAGGCGACAAGGCTTCGATTGCGTGCGTGGCAATATAGGGCGGGTTGGAAATAACGATATCGAACCTGCCTTCAGCCGCTTCAAACCAGCGCGACGAAATAAACCGTACGCGCGACTGCACCCCCAAAGCCATAGCATTTTCCTTGGCGATTGCAAGCGCATCCTCGCTGATATCGACGCCCACGCCGCTGCTTTGCGGATATTCGGCCAATAAAGTCAGCAATAAGCAGCCGGTGCCGGTGCCCAGGTCGAGAATGCGCAGGGGGGCGTTTTGGTCGTTTTTGCGCTCCAACACCGCCTCGATCAGCGTTTCGCTGTCGGGGCGCGGGTCGAGTGTATGCTCGGTCACTTTGAACGCGCGCCCGAAAAACTCGCGCTTGCCGATCAGCTGCGCCACCGGCTGGCGGCGGACGCGCCTGCCGATCAGCTCGCGGTATTGCGCCTGCTGCGGCGCCGTCATCGCCTCGTCCATGCAAAGCAGCAACTGCTCGCGGCTTACGCGCAGCACATGCTGCAACAGCACCCTGGCATCAAGCGACGCCGATTCGATCTTCGCCGTCTGCAAGGCAAGCACGGCATCGCGCAGGGCTTGCTGGATCAATATCGGTTTGGGTTTTAACGCGAGCATGACAACCTTTCACGCCATGATTTCAAAATCGCCAGGCTGAGCAAAATGCGCTGGTTTTCGAGAACCGCAGCGCAGCGTACGTTCGGAGTACGTGAGCAGCGGAAGCGCAGAAAACCAAGCAAGTTTGCCGGCATGGTAGATTTTGAAATCATGGCTAATTCAGCTCCGACAATCGCATCGCCTGATCGTCGGCGATCAATGCTTCGATAAATTCGTTCAGATCGCCGGCCATCACCGCGTCGATATTGTAGCTCGTCAGGTTGATGCGGTGGTCGGTCACGCGGCTTTGCGGGAAATTATAGGTGCGGATGCGCTCCGAGCGATCGCCGCTTCCCACCTGCTCCTTGCGCATGCCGGCGCGCTCATTGGCGAGCTTCTCGCGCTCCATCTCGTAGAGCCGCGCGCGCAGTACTTTGAGCGCCTTGGCCTTGTTCTTATGCTGCGATTTTTCGTCCTGCTGCTGCACGATGAGGCCGGTCGGCAGATGCACGATGCGCACGGCGGAATCGGTGGTGTTGACCGACTGGCCGCCGGGGCCGCTTGAGCGGAACACGTCGATGCGCAAATCCTTATCCTCGATCTTGATGTCCACCTCTTCGGCTTCCGGCAGCACAGCGACGGTGGCCGCCGAGGTGTGGATGCGGCCTTGCGTTTCCGTGGCCGGCACGCGCTGCACGCGATGCACGCCGGATTCGAATTTCATGCGCGCGAACACGCCGCGGCCGGTCACTTCGGCGGTGGCGTCCTTATAGCCGCCGATGCCCGATTCGGACACCGACATCACCTCGAATTTCCAGCCCATCTTCCCGGCATAGCGTTGATACATGCCAAACAGCTCGGCGGCAAACAGCGCCGCCTCGTCGCCGCCGGTGCCGGCGCGCACTTCCAGGATGGCGTTTTTCTCGTCGGCGGCGTCCTTGGGCAGCAGCGCCAGCTGGACGTTCTTGGTCATCTCGGGCAACCGCGCTTTCAGTGCGTACATCTCTTCCTCGGCCATTTTTTTCATCTCGGCGTCGCAGGCCGGGTCGGCCATCATCTGCTCCATATCGGCAAAGGCGCGCTTGGCTTTGAGGAATTCCTGCACGGTCTCGACCAGCGGCGAAAGCTCGGAATATTCCTTCGACATTTTGGCGAAGTCCTGCCCCGACACTTTGCCCGAGCCGAGCGTATCGCTAAGTTCCTGATGCCGGCGCACCAGCGCGTCGAGTGTATCTTCGAAGCTCATTTAATTAATGACTCCACCAGGCCCTTTAAACCGTCCAGTCCACACGAGATGAGCATTTGCTCGCCGGTTTTCATATTCTTAAGCACCATGTTACCGCTTTTCATCTCGTCACCTAAAATAAGCACATGCGTGGCATTCATTTTAGAGGCTTTCTCCAACCGTTTTCCGAGCTTTCCGCTCCACAATATCTCCACCGAATATTGCCGACCTATACCTATTAATCTTCTCTCGATCGCTGTGAGCATAATACGATTGCGCAAGTATCCGGCCTGTTCATGCACAAGAACGGGCGGAATTCCTTCCATTGGCATAATGATTATTTTTACATCCGGTAAATTCAGCGCATTAGCATAAATTTTCTGCTCCAACAGGGACAGCCGCTCCACACCAGCTGCAAAGCCGATGGCAGGCGTTGATTTGCCGCCCATCTGCTCCACCAGCCCGTCATAGCGCCCTCCAGCAAGCACTGTGTTCTGTGCGCCCAGTTCGCCCGTGCTTGCCACGAATTCAAATACGGTATCCGTATAATAATCCAGCCCGCGCACCAGCGACGGATCGATTTTAATATCCTGAAAAAACGTTACATCTTTAAGGCCATTGCATACCGCTTCAAAACGCTCTTTAGAAGCAGCACTTAGGTAATCCGTCATTTTGGGAGCATTTACTATAATTTCCTTATCGGCCGCATCCTTCGAATCAAGAATGCGCAGCGGATTTTTCTCCAGGCGGCGTTTGCTGTCTTCCGAAAGTTTATTTGCCAGCGGAGTAAGATAAGACACCAATGCATGACGGTATTTGTCCCGGCTTTCTTCATCTCCCAACGTATTAAGTAACAGCGTGCATCCTTTACCCTGCAGAAGCTGAAGCAAATGCCCTGCCAGCCCGATAATTTCCACATCCACTTCCGAGCTGCCATCCCCCAACCATTCGAAATTCACTTGATGAAATTGGCGCTGACGACCTTTTTGCGGCCGCTCGTAACGGAAGGCCGGGCCGGTGGAAAATAATTTAAGCGGCAAATGCTGCTGCATGCCATTGGAAATAAAGGCGCGCACGATCCCGGCGGTGAATTCCGGCCGCAGCGTTACGCTTTCTTCGCCCTTGGTTTGGAAAGTAAACATTTCCTTGCTGACCACGTCGGATGTCTCACCCATCGAGCGGGCAAATACTTCGGTCGCCTCAAAAATCGGCGTTGCCATTTCTTGGAAGCCGTAAAGCGTGGCAAATTCGCGCGCGCGCGTTACCACAGCCTGAAACTTCTCGAATTCATCCGGCAGAATATCATGCGTGCCGCGCACCGGCTGGAGTTTAGACATAACGTACCATAAAATTATGATGGGATATTACTGAAGCAAGTTCAGCGGATAATAGCAAGGATTGGGATCGAATCACTTCCTTTCCCGCGATGGATCCAAAAATTTAGCGATGTCGCGGTCGCTGAGCTTCGCCTCTTCCAAAGCGGCTTTTATCGCCTCGCCGAACGTTTGCGCGGACATGGCGGCAGGAAGCTCCAGATAATACGTCCTCATATCTTGCCCATCCCGGTATTCCTCGACATGCGCCGTCCCTGCCGTAGCAATGCCTTTTTTGGCAAGGCTATGTACCACTTTCTCCAATAGCGGTTTAATAAGTTTTTTCTCCGTCAGCCACGAAGCATAGGTGACCTCGATCTTTGCCAGCATCACCGCCCCGGAAGGCTGGTCGTTTATATGAGCAAACATATGGGCTGACGATGTGGAATCACTATATAGCCTTGAGTCAAACGGCCTAGTATAGCCGAACCTGAAATTGTACTGCTTTGCGACATCGGAACTTATCCGTTCTAAATTCACGCGGGCGGGTATAGCCTCGCTCACAGGCTGCTGGAGTTTAGGCGACATGTTGGCGCTCCGTTTTGTTGCCGTAGTTTATTTTCACATATTCTTCCACCATCGCCTGGAACTCCTCGGCGATGCGCTCGCCGCGCAGCGTCTTCGCTTTCTTGCCGTCGATGAACACCGGCGCCGCCGGCTGCTCGCCGGTGCCGGGCAAGCTGATGCCGATATGGGCATGCTTGCTTTCGCCGGGACCGTTGACGATGCAGCCCATCACCGCCACGTTCATGCTCTCGACGCCGGGATATTGCGCTTTCCATTTCGGCATGGAGTCGCGCAGATAGGTTTGAATTTTATCGGCCAGTTCCTGGAACACCGTGCTCGTCGTGCGGCCGCAGCCGGGGCAGGCCGTCACTTGCGGCGTGAAGGCGCGTAAGGCTAAGCTTTGCAGAATCTCCTGCGCCACGCGCACTTCCTGCGTGCGGTCGCCATTCGGTTCGGGCGTCAGCGATATGCGTATCGTGTCGCCGATGCCTTCTTGCAGCAGCACTGAAAGCGCGGCGGTGGAGGCGACGATGCCCTTGCTGCCCATGCCCGCTTCAGTGAGCCCCAGATGCAGCGGATAGCGGCAGCGCGCCGCCAGCTCGCGATACACCGCGATCAAATCCTGCACGCGGCTGACCTTCGCCGAAAGAATGATCCGGTTCGCGGGCAGGCCGATCGACTCGGCCATCGCCGCGCTTTCCAGGCCTGAGCGCACCAGCGCCTCGCGCGCCACCGCCGCCGCATCCTTGGGCGATGTGCTGGCGGCATTTTCGTCCATCACTTTAGCCAGCATCTGCTGATCCAAGCTGCCCCAATTGACGCCGATGCGCACCGGCTTTTCGTATGTCAGCGCCGCCTCGATCATCATCGTAAATTGCTTGTCGTGCTTGTCGGCGAACCCGACATTCCCGGGGTTGATGCGGTATTTGGCGAGTGCGCGCGCCATGTCGGGAAACTGTTGCAGCAGCGTATGGCCGTTATAATGGAAATCGCCGACCAGCGGCACGGCACAATCCAGCGCGTCGAGTTTTTCGCGGATGGCAGGAACCGCTTTCGCCGCCGCCTCGTTATTGACGGTGATGCGCACCAGCTCCGAGCCCGCCTCGGCCAGCGCGCGCACCTGCGCCACCGTCGCGGCCACGTCGGCGGTATCGGTGTTGGTCATCGACTGCACGACGACCGGTGCATCGCCGCCGACTTGCATATCGCCGATGCGCACCTGCAGGGAAGCCCGTCGCGTTACCATTGTGTCAACCATTGTATCTATTCTTCTTCGCCGGGTTTTGCTTTCAGCCAGGGCAATTGCACCGAAGCGGCTCTGGCATCGGCGGCGGCGTCTTTCAGCAGCCGTTCGGAGGGCGCTATAACGGCAGCATCCGGCCCTTTCCATAGGCAAAGCGGGTATAATGCGTTCTGCGGCGCAAGGCAAGTGCCATCGCGCATCATTGTCGCAAACGCGTAGCCGGCGGCGGCGGATTGGCGCGGCGGTTCCACCCTGGCGATCCCGTCGGGCGCCGGGGCGAGCAGCAGCGCCCACAGCAGATACAGCGCGAAAGCCGCTGCCAGCCCACCCCACACGGCGTTCTGGCTCGGCCTTTTTTCCTTGCTGAATGTCATCGGCAGGTAAAATCCGCGCTTGCCCATCGTCACTTCGACCTGCTCGAAACGGCGCAATATTTCGTCTTTATCGAGCTCCAGCAGCGTCGCATAGCGCTGCAGATAGCCTTTCGTATAGGCGATGCCCGGCAGGTCGCGGAAGCTGCCGGTTTCCAGCGATTCCAGGTAGCGCGCGCGAATATGCAGGCGGGAAGCGGCCTCGTCGAGGCTCAGGCGCGACTGCCGGCGCGCCGTCCGCAACAATCCACCGATTTCGCTATAGTCGGGTGCCAGCATGGTCAAAGCACAATCGCATGGTCTTTAGCATAGGCTTCCAGCCAGTGGCGCACCGACGGCTCGCTGGAACTCAGCAGATAATCCATATACACCGTCAGCTCCGCCAGGTCGACGCTGCGGATCATCGCCTTGAGCGAGCCGATGGCCAGCGCCGACACCGACAGCGAGCGCACGCCCACACCGATCAGCGCCAGCGCGTCGAGCGGCTTGCGCGCCATTTCGCCGCAGAAGCCGGCCTCGACATTTTGTGCCTTCGCCGCCAGCGTCACCTCGCGCACTACGCGCAGCATCACCGGCGACAGCGTGTCGTAATGCCCGGCCATGTGGGTGGCGCCGCGGTCGCAGGCAAATAAAAACTTCATCAAATCGTTGCTGCCGATGGAGACGAAATCGACGCGCTGCATCAGCGTCGGCAGCTGCCACAGCAGCGACGGTATCTCGATCATCGCGCCGATCCGGTATTCCGGCGGCTTCTGCGCCGCCTGCGCCCATTCCTGCTCGAACAGCCGGCGCACCGCCTCGAGCTCGGCCATCTCGGCGATGAACGGGAACATCACATACAGCGTGCGGTCGGTGCAGGCCTGAATCAGCGCGCGAAACTGCGTGCGCAAGATGCCCGGATGGTCGAGCCCGATGCGCGTTGCGCGCCAGCCCATCGCCGGGTTTTCCTCCTCGCCGGGATTGAGGTAAGGCACTTTCTTATCGCCGCCAATGTCGAAGCTGCGGAAGATAATGCGCTTGCCTGGCAATTGCTCATAGACCTGCGCGTAGAGCTGGCGCTGCACTTCGACGTCGGGAAAATCCGCCGAGGTCATGTAGGGCAGCTCGGTGCGGTACAGCCCGATGCCGTCGACGCCTTCCTGCAAAATGTTTTTACTGTCAACGAACAGCCCGGCATTGACGTTGAGCGAGATCGTCACGCCGTCGCGCGTCACCGCCGGCAGGTCGCGCAGGCCCGCATATTCCGTTTCGCGCGCGGCGTAATGGCGCAGATGCTTGTCCATCGCCGCTTCGACGTCGTCGCCGGGACGGACATAGACATTGGCGCTTTCGGCGTCGAGGATCACCGTGTCGCCGGGCTGGATGATGGTCGTAGCGCCCAGCACTTTCGCCAGCGCCGGAATATCCATGGCGCGGGCGATCACCGCCGTATGCGAGGTCATCGACCCTTCCTCGAGAATGAGCCCTTTGAGCCGCGTATGGTCGTAGGTCAGCAGTTCGGCCGGGCCGATGCTGCGCGCCACCAGAATGAACGCTTCCGGCAGATGCGCCGGCTGCGGCGCGATGTCCTTGCCCAGCAGCACCTTGAGCAAATTATTCGACAAATCCTCGAGATCCTGGATGCGTTCCTTGATGTAGGGGCTGGCGAGCTGGTTCATTTTCGCCTGCAACTCCTCCTGCACTTTCTTCACCGCGCCCTCGGCGGTAAGGCCGGTGCCGATCGCCTCGTCGATGCGCGCCTTCCAGCCGCGGTCGCGCGTAAACAGCAGGTAGGTCTCGATGATCTGCAGCTGCTCGTCATCGTCGGAAAGGCCGGAATTCTGGATATACTGGTCGAACGATTCCTGCAGGCTGAGCAGCGCCTGCTCGAAGCGCGCCTTCTCCTGATTGATGTCGGTGGCGACGTAATCGGTGATGACCAGTTGCGGCTGATGCAGCACGGCGACCGCCTTGGCGATGCCCGCCGACATGCGCATGCCCGAAAGCTGCTGCACGGTCAGCCCGCCGGTCGCCGCCTTGATTTCCTGCGCGTCGACGAGTTGCCCGGACACCGCCAGCTCCGATAGCACCATCGCGATGGTTTGCAGCACCTCGACCTGGTCGTCGGAATAACGCTTGGCGTTTTTGCTTTGCACGACGAGCACGCCGATCACCTTGCCACCCTGCAGCACCGGCACGCCGACGAACGAACTGTAAATCTCCTCGCCGGTTTCCGGCCGGTAGACATATTTCGGATGCAGCTGCGCGTCCGCGAGGTTCAGCGGTTCGGCGGTGGCGGCGATTTCGCCGACCAGCCCCTGCCCCATATTCAGGCGCGTCTGGTGCACCGAGGTGGCTTTCAGCCCCTGGCTGGCATAGAGCTCGAGAATGTCGCCTGCGCGCAGCAGATAGACCGAGCAGACTTCCGACGAAAACCCGGCGGCGATGATGCGCACCACATGGTCGAGCCGCGCCTGCGCCGTCGCCGCGCCGGCCATGACGTCGCGGATTTGCCGCAGCAGAAAGAGCGGCGACATGGCGATGGAGGCGTTGGTTATGCTGGGCACGGCACTTTCCTCGCCGCGAGATAGTGTTCCGCCTGCGAAATGAGTTCGCCCACGATCTCGGCGCAGGGCTGGATTTTCTCGACCATGCCGACGCTTTGGCCCGCCATCAGCGAGCCGTTTTCGATATCGCCGTCGATGACGGCCTTGCGCAGCGCGCCCGCCCAGAAATGCTCGATCTTAAGCTGTGCTTCTTTCTTGTCGAGCGCACCGGAGCGGAATTCCTTGATGACCTCGTGCTGCGTGCGCGTGAATAAATCGGTCGCCTTGTTCATGATGGCGCGCACGGGAATCACCGGGAAATCCGGGTCGACCTGCACGGAAGGCATCGCATCGCGCGCGGCTGCACGGATGAACGCCTCCTTGAATTTGGCATGGGCGACGGACTCGCTGGCGCACACAAACCGCGTGCCGAGCTGCACGCCCGCCGCGCCCATTTCCAGGTAAGAGACGATGGCCTCGCCGCGGCCGATGCCGCCGGCGACGAACACCGGCACGTCGCGGATGACGGGCAATATTTCCTGCGCGAGCACCGACGTCGTCACCGGCCCGATATGGCCGCCCGCTTCCATGCCCTCGATGATAAGCGCGTCGATGCCGCTCTTGATGAGTTTTTTGCCGATCACCAGCGCCGGCGCGAAGCCGATGGCCTTGCCGCCGTAATCCTTGATCGCCTTGATATGCGCGCCCGACGGAATGCCGCCCGCCAGCACCACATGCGACACGTTATGCTTCCTGCATACTTCGATCAGCGCATCCATCTGCGGGTGCATGATGATGAGGTTCACGCCGAACGGCACTTTACCCCCTCCCCCTGCAAGGGGGAGGGTTGGGGTGGGGGTCCGGTATGAGGCTGCTTGACCCCCACCTTGATCCTCCCCCTTGCAGGGGGAGGAAAAATTCAGCAGCTTCTTCGTCTCCGCGATTTCCTTATCCAGCAATTCCGGCGTCATCGAGGAACAGGCGATCACGCCGAACATCCCGGCATTGCTCATGGCGGCGACGAGGTGGCGCTCCGACACCCACGACATCGCCCCGCCCATGATGGCATATTCGCAGCCGAGCAGCTCGGTGCCGCGCTTCCATAACGTGCCTAGTGCCTTGTGCCTAGTGCCTAGTGAAGTATTCATATTCTATATCCTTGTTTTTTATACGAGGCACGAGCCACGAGGCACTAGGCACGCTCCAACTCAAACGCCGCATGCAGCGCCCGCACCGCCAGTTCCGTATATTCCTCGCCGATCAGCACGCTGATTTTGATTTCCGACGTCGAGATCACCTGGATGTTGATGTTCTTTTCGGCCAGCGCCTTGAACATCGTCTGCGCGATGCCGGTATGGCTGCGCATGCCCACGCCGATGGCCGAGATTTTGGCGACGTTGCGGTCGGCATGGATCGATTTATATTTGAGCGTGGTCTTGGCTTTTTCGACGGCCTGCATCGCGCGGTCGAGATCGGCCTTGGGCACGGTGAAGGTGATGTCGGTCGCCTTGCCGCCTTCGGTCACGTTCTGGACGATCATGTCGACATTGATGTTGGCCGCCGCCAGCGGGCCGAACAGCGCCGCCGACATGCCGGGGATGTTGGGGATGTCGGTCAGCGAGATGCGCGCCTCGTCGCGCGCAAAGGCGATGCCGGTGATTCTTTTTTGTTCCACGATGTCCTCCTCTTTGACCAGTAATGTGCCGGGCGTATCGGCGAAGCTGGTGAGCACCTGCACCACCACGCCGTAATTCATTGCCATTTCCACCGAGCGCGTCTGCAGCACTTTCGCGCCCTGGCTCGCCAGCTCCAGCATTTCCTCATACGATATCTGGTCGAGCTTGCGCGCGCCCGACACCACGCGCGGGTCGGTGGTATAGACACCGTCAACGTCGGTATAGATGTCGCAGCGATCCGCTTTTAATGCCGCCGCCAGCGCCACCGCCGACGTGTCGGAGCCGCCGCGCCCCAGCGTGGTCACGCGCCCGTCGGGGCCGATGCCCTGGAAACCCGCCACCACCAGTACCTTGCCCGCCGCGAGCACCTTATGCAGCGCTGCCGCGTCGATGCTGGCAATGCGCGCCTTGCCGTGGGCATTGTCGGTGACAAGCGGCATCTGCCAGCCGCAGAAAGACTGCGCGGGAATGCCCATCTCCTGCAAGGTAAGCGCCAGCAGGCCGCTGGTCACCTGCTCGCCGGTGGCCACCACCTGGTCGTATTCCGCCCAGGCTTCCTGCGTGGCCAGCGGCGAAATCTCGCCGACATGGGCCACGAGCTGGTTGGTCACGCCGGCCATCGCCGACACCACCACCGCCACCTGGTTGCCCAGGTCGAGCTCTTTTTTGACTTTGCCCGCGACATTGCGGATGCGCTCGATATTCGCAACCGACGTGCCGCCGAATTTTTGTACGATTAGTGCCATACTCACCTTATGCAAACAA
>JAGVLW010000058.1 GCA_020054105.1 Alphaproteobacteria bacterium
CTACTATGCTGGCCGTCTTGCTTGTCAGCATCGTGCTCACTCCTGTCAGGTAGCGCTGCTACCCTCAGTCGTTGCGCGCGCTGCTTTCGCGCATCCGGCGCAGCCTAGCGAATTTAATAATTGAAATACAGGCATTAGGGATTAGGGGCAGGGGGGTGAAAAATCAACTAAAATCTGCGCTTCAGGCAATAAAAAACCCGCTGGCCATAGCCAGCGGGTTTTTTGAATCCAAAAGATTCAGAAATGGCTTAGTGAGCAGCCTTTTCTTCAACTTTCTTTTCGTCTTTCTTTTCCATGCCGGCAGCAGGAGCGGCTTCAGCGGCTTTTTCGCCTTCTTTTACCATCTTGTCAGTGGCAACAGCAGCGGGCTTAGCAGCGTCTTTAACGGCTTCAGCAGCGAAAGCAGGAGCAGCAACGAGGCCGAGAGCGGCGATCAGAGCGAGAGTCTTGGTCATGTGATTAATCCTTAAAAGTAGGTTTAAAAAATATCCCTGTGAGGACAGGATTGTGATTAGCATCGCCCGCATGAAACTTCCATGTAAATTACATTACATTTTTGTAATGTTACCAAGAGCATTTTCATTTTAGCCGCATGATGCGCTACAGGCCCAAGGCCGCACGGATTTTAGTAATGAAACTGCGGCTTTCTTCGGCGCTGTAGGCGCTCGCGGCGACGCCGCTGTTCCATACCGGGTTCGGCCAGGCGTCGTCGTTCTCATAACGCGCGATAACATGGATGTGCAATTGCGGGACGATATTTCCCAGCGCGGCGATGTTCATCTTATCGGCGTTTGTCAATACGCGGAACGTTTCCGCGATGCGGCGGATTTCCGTCATCGTTTGCGCATAATCTTCGCTTGATAAATCGAACAGCTCGCGCAGCCCTTCGCGTTTTGGCACCAGCACCAGCCACGGGAAGTTGCGGTTATTCATCAGCAACACGCGGCAAAGCGCAAAGTCGCCGACCGGCAGGCAGTCGGCGGCAAGCTGGGGGTGGAGTGTGAAATTACCCAAAGACACGCTTGAAGATCGTATCGACATGTTTGGTGTGGTAGCGCATGTCGAAAAGTTTTTTGAGTTCGGCGGGTTTCAAATATTTGCCGACGCTTTTATCGGCGGCGAGCTCGCGCTGGAAATCCTTGCCTTCTTCCCACACTTTCATGGCGCTCTTCTGCACCAGCTTGTAGGCGTCCTCGCGGCTCATGCCCGCCTGGGTGAGCGCCAGCAGCACGCGCTGCGAAAATACCAGCCCGCCGAGCTTGTCGAGATTTTTTTGCATGTTCGCCGGATAGACCACCAGCTTGTCGATGATGCCGGCCAGGCGGTGCAGGGCGAAGTCGAGCGTGACGGTGGCGTCGGGCGCGATCATGCGCTCGACCGAGGAATGCGAGATGTCGCGTTCGTGCCACAGCGCGACGTTTTCCATGGCGGGCAGGGCGTGAGCGCGCACCAGCCGCGCCAGCCCGGTGACGTTTTCCGACAGCACCGGGTTGCGCTTATGCGGCATGGCCGAGCTGCCTTTTTGTCCCGGCGAGAAATATTCTTCCGCCTCGAGCACTTCCGTGCGCTGCAAATGGCGGATTTCGGTGGCAAGCCGCTCGCAGGAGCTGGTGATGACGCCGAGCGTGGCGAAATACATCGCATGGCGGTCGCGCGGGATGACCTGCGTTGATACCGGCTCGATTTCCAGCCCCATTTTCTGCGCGACGTATTTTTCGACGGACGGGTCGATATTGGCGAACGTGCCCACCGCGCCGGAGATGGCGCAGGTGGCGATCTCTTTGCGGGCGCTAATCAATCGCGCTTTGCAGCGCGCGAATTCAGCATAATAGCCGGCGAGCTTAAGGCCGAACGTGACGGGCTCGGCGTGGATGCCGTGGCTGCGGCCGACGCAGGGCGTGTGTTTGTGTTCGAGCGCGCGCCTTTTTAGCGCGGCGAGCAACGCGTCGATGTCGGAAAGCAAAATGTCGCTGGCGCGGGCGAGCTGCACGGAAAGGCAGCTATCGAGCACGTCGGAGCTCGTCATGCCCTGGTGCAGAAATCGCGCCTCGGGGCCGACATGCTCGGCGACGTTGGTGAGGAAGGCGATGACGTCGTGCTTGGTCACGCGCTCGATCTCGTCGATGCGCTTGATGTCGAATTTGCCTTTTTTCCAGATGGCTTTGGCGGCGGATGCGGGAATCACTCCCAGCTTGACCAGCGCGTCGCAGGCATGCGCCTCAATCTCGAACCAGATGCGGTAGCGCGTGTCGTCGCTCCAGATGGCGGCGATGTCGGGGCGGGTATAGCGAGGGATCATAGTGAGGTGTCGGATTTTAGGTTTTGGGTTTCAGGGCGGATGATTGCATCTTAGTCAAAACCTCTTACCTGTCACCTGAAACCTGTCACCTGACACCTAATACCCCTCCGGCAACCACTAGAAAAACATGCGCACGCCCAGCTCGGCATTGTGCGAATCGTTGGGAAAGGACAGGTCGCTCGGAAAGCTGCTTAACGTCGATTCATCCTCGACGTCGGCGCCGGTGAAATAGCGGTAGCCAAGCACGAATTCGATCGGCGTGGACATGCCGGAATCGATCTCATAGCTGACGCCTGCCATGAGCTGGTAGGCCAGGGTGAATGCCTCCAGCGTGTCGGTGCGTTCGCCGGTGATGCCATCGATATAAAAACGGTCGTTGCTGACCTGCGCCACGCCGACGCCGGCGCCGATATAGGGCGTCAGCCGCGTCTGGTTGGCGAAATCGTAATAGGCGTTGAGCATGGCGGCAATGGAGGTTTGTTCCGCCTTGCCGCTGCCAATGATGGCCGATCCGGGCGCTTCGCCGATTTCATTGGTGCGGTAGACGAATTCCAGCTCCGTGCGTATTTTGGGAAATAACCTGTAGCCTATCTGGCCGGACAATCCATATCCGGGGTCGAAAATAAGCAGGTCGGACGTATAGGCCGGGTTGCTGTGCTTGATGTCCGCATCGTCGAGAAATACCGCCTGGCCGGAAAGCCCCATATACCACTGCGGCAATTCGCGGCAGCAGGTCTTTATTTCGGCCAGGGCAATGCCCGGCGAAACGGCGATACAGGCAGCTAGAATGTAGAAAATCTTTTTCATAGGGGTTCCGGCATAATATAAAACCGGGGCAAAATCAACAGAAACTTTAATTTTTCTTAATATATCACCGGCAACGGGTCGAGCGCCCGCCATAAATACCAGGTGGCGACGCTCCGGTAGGGCCGCCAGCCCTCGCCCAGGGCGCGCACCTCGGCCAGCGGCAGCTTCTCGCTTTTATTGTAATGGCGGTAGATGGATTTGAGCATGCCCAGATCGCCGACGGGGAAAACATCGGCGCGGACAAGATGGAAGATGAGGAACATTTCGGCGCTCCAGCGGCCGATGCCTCTGACGGCGGTAAGCTCCTTGATGATGGCTTCCTCGTCCATCTCCGGCCAGTGCTTGATGAGTTTCTGGTTGGCTAGGAAATGCTCGGCCAGCGCGTGCATGTATGATGCTTTGCTGGCCGAAAACCCGCAAGCGCGCAATGCGTCGAGCGGCGTGGCCAATACCGCTTTGGGCGTAATTTTCGTGGCGGCCTCGACGCGCTTCCAGATGCTGTCGGCGGCCTTCACCGAAATCTGCTGCCCGGCGATCGAGCGCGCCAGCGTGTAAAACGCGTCGCCGCGCGTGACCATCAACTCGCCTTCATAGGCGGAAATGATTTTTTTTAGCACCTTATCGCGCTTGGAAAGGTGGGCTTTAGCGTCGTTCCAGTAGTCAGGGCTCATTGCCTTAGCACGCCGCCGAATTTCCCGGCCGCTGCAAGTATCGCGCGCGAGACGGCGGCTATATCATCTTCGGTCAGTGTGCGCTCAAACGATTGCAGCGTGACCTTGACCGCCACGGATTTCTTCCCGGCCTCGACGCCCTTGCCCGCATAGACATCGAAAATCGCCACGTCGGTAATCAGGTTTTTCTCGGCGGTATTGATCGCCTTCACAATGTCGGCGGCGGTGATTTTTTCATCGACGATAAAAGCGAAGTCGCGCTCAACCGCCTGGTAGTCGGAAAGCTTGAGCGCCGCCCTGGCCTTGCCTTTGGCGCGGGCGGCGGGGATGGCATCGAGGAAAATCTCAAACGCTGCCACTGGTCCATCGAGGTCGAATTGCGGCAAGAGGCCCGGATGAATTTCGCCGAAATAGCCGAGGATGATTTTACCGCCCAGCGTCAGCGCGCCGCTGCGGCCGGGATGATACCAGGCGGGGGTATCTGCAGTCACATCGAACTTATTGACGCCGAGCGAGGAAAGTACATGCATCGCTTCGCTTTTTGCGTCGAAGGCGTCGAGCGGCGGTGTGCATTCCTGGAACTGCTCGCCATGTATGTAATAGTGATGGGCGCCGGTGCGGATGCCGGCGGCGACCATGCGCTGGCCGGCCTCGCCGATATCGGAGAATTGCAGGCCGACCTCGCAGAGCTGCAGGTTTTTAAATCCGCGGAATGTGTTCTTCTTCGCCGCTTCCAACAAATTGGGCAGCAGGCTCGGACGCATCGTATCGAGCTCGGCGGAAATCGGGTTGAGCAGTTTCAGTTTTGGGTTATTGCCGCCGAACATCGCTGCCTGTTTTTCCGCTACGAACGACCAGCTGCAGCATTCCATAAAACCGCGCGCTGCCAGCAAACGCCTGGCCAAATGCACGCGCTTCTGCATCGGGTTCATCGCCGGCTTGCCGATATGCGGCAATTTCGGCAAGGGGGTGGGGGGTATATGATCGTAGCCGTGGATGCGCAAAATTTCTTCCACCAGATCAGCTTCGCCTTCGATGTCGGCGCGCCAGCTTGGCGGGGTGATGGATGAATCGCCCGTAAAGCCGAGAGAGGCGAGAATCTGTTGGCATTTCTCAGGCGATAATTCCACACCGCCCAAGGTTTTGACGCGCTGGGGATTGAAGGCGATGGCGCGTTTCCATTCCGGCGTTTTTCCGGCCATCGTCAATTCGCTGGCTTCCACCTTCGCTGAAGCTTCGGTGGACAGGTCGCCGCCGCATAGTTCTTTGATGAGGCGCAGCGCCTGTTTTGCGCCTTCCTCCACGAAAGCGACATCAACGCCGCGCTCAAAACGGTAGCGCGCGTCGGATTCAATCTGCAAGGCGCGGCCGTTCTTTGCGACATGTTCCGGATCGAACAAGGCGACTTCCAGAAATATATCGGTGGTGGCGGCGTCGCAGCTGCTGGGCGCGCCGCCGATGATACCCCCCAGCCCTATCACGCCGGATTCATCGGCGATGACGCACATGCCCTCGGCAAGCTCATAATGTTTGCCGTTCAGTGCTTCCAGGGGCTCGCCTGCAACCGCGCCGCGCACGGTGATATTGCCTTTCAATTTCTTCGCGTCATAGACATGCAGTGGGCGGCTGAGATCGAAGGTCAGGTAATTGGTGATGTCGACCAGCACCGAGATCGGCTTCTGGCCAATGGCAGTGAGCCGCTGTTTCAGCCAGTCCGGGCTTTCGCCGTTTTTTACACCACGTACATAGGCGCCGATAAATTGCGGGCAATGCGGGGAAGTGATGGAAACGGAAATGGGGCTGGCGAATTTCTTTTCTGAACTCTGAACTCTTGACTCTGAACTCTTCAACGTGCCGACTCCCGCCGCCGCCAGGTCGCGGGCGATGCCGCGCACGCCCAGGCAATCGGCGCGGTTGGGGGTGATGGCGATTTCGATGACCGGATCGTTCAGGCCGAGCGCGGCTGCGACGGGCGAGCCAATTTTTGCTTCCGGCAGTTCGACGATGCCCGAGGAGTCGCCGGCGATGCCGAGCTCTTCGAGCGAGCATAACATGCCGTTGCTTTCGACGCCGCGGATCTTGGTTTTCTTGATGACCATACCCCCATTGGGTATAACGACGCCTTCTTTAGCGAGCGCGACGAAAATTCCCGCCCGCGCGTTTTGCGCGCCGCAGACGATCTGCAATTCGCCGGCGTCGCTCTCGACGCGGCATACGTGCAGCTTGTCGGCCTCGGGATGTTTTTCGGCGGCGATGATCCTGGCAACGGTGAAGGCGGCGAGCGCCGTGCCGGCATTGACGATCTGCTCGACTTCCAGGCCGATCATGGTCAACCGCTTGCCGATTTCCTCCAGCGGGGCGTCGGTATCGAGATGGTCTTTGAGCCAGCCTAAGGTGAATTTCATAACCCACCCACCAGGCTTGGGATGTGCAGCGGGTCGAAGCCATAATGTTTCAGCCAGCGCGCGTCGCTTTCGAAGAAGGTGCGCAGATCGGGGATGCCGTATTTGAGCATGGCCAGGCGCTCGACGCCCATGCCGAAGGCGAAGCCCTGCCATTCATTCGGGTCGATGCCGCAATTTTTGAGCACGCTGGGATGCACCATGCCGCAGCCCATGATTTCCAGCCAGTCGCTGCCTTCGCCGATTTTCAGCTCGTCGCGCGAGCGCTTGCAGCCGATATCGACCTCGGCGGAAGGCTCGGTGAAGGGGAAAAAGCTCGGGCGAAAACGCACCGGCACATTGTCCAATTCGAAAAACGTTTTGAGGAATTCGACGATGCAGCCTTTGAGATGGCCCATATGGATATTCTTGTCGATGACGAAACCCTCGACCTGGTGGAACATCGGCGTGTGGGTGATGTCGGAATCGCAGCGGTAAGTCGCGCCGGGCGCGAGGATGCGAAAAGGCGGCTTGCCCGCGCGCATGGTGCGTATCTGCACGGGGGAAGTGTGGGTGCGCAGCAGCGTTTTGCCGTCGCCGTTGCCTTGCAGGTAGAACGTGTCGTGCATTTGCCGCGCGGGGTGCGATTCGGGGATGTTGAGCGCGGTGAAGTTATGATCGTCGTCTTCGATGTCCGGGCCGTCGGCGACGCTAAATCCCAGCTCGGCGAAAATGGCAGTGATTTCCTCGATGACCTGCGACACCGGGTGGATACGTCCCTGCTGTATCGGTTGCGCGGGCAAAGTGACGTCGATTTTTTCGGAGGCGAGGCGGGCGTTTAGCTCCTGCGAAAACAACGCGGCTTTTTTAGCTTCGATGGCGATGGTGATGTCGTTTTTGATTTCATTAAGTGCGGCGCCCAGCGTCTTTCGTGTTTTGGCATCGACGCCGCCCAGGGTTTTTAATGCCTCGGTGATTTTGCCTTTTTTACCCAGCAGCGCGACGCGCTGCTCTTCGAGCGCCGCCGATGAAATGCAAGCGGCGATGGCATTCAGCGATTCTTGGCGAAGAAGATCGACATCGGTCATGCAATACTCCTGTCATCCCGCATTTATTGCGGGATCTCCTCGCGGGTGGATGGAGACCCCGCAACGAGTGCGGGGTGACAAATTTTGATTACGCGGCTTTGTTAAGCGCGGCCTTTGCCTGCTCGACGATGGCTTTAAACGCCGCCGGCTCGTGGATGGCGAGGTCGGACAGCACTTTGCGGTCGAGCGTGATGCCGGCCTTGAGCAAGCCGTTCATGAACTGCGAATAAACCATGTCGTGCTCGCGCACGCCGGCGTTGATGCGCTGGATCCACAGGCTGCGGAACGTGCGTTTTTTGGCGCGGCGGTCGCGGTACGCGTAGCGCAGGCCTTTTTCGACTTTCTCGCGGGCGATGGTGATACAATTCTTCGAGCGGCCATAATAGCCTTTGGCCATCTTGAGAACTTTTTTGCGGCGGGCGCGGTTGGCGCCTGATTGTGCGTGTGACATGGTTATTTACCCCCGTACGGCATGTATTGAACGATGCGGTGCGCATCCGACTCATCCATGATGGTGGTGCCGCGCGCGTTGCGGATGAAACGGTTGGTGCGCTTGCGCATACCGTGGCGTTTTCCGGCCTGGGTGGCGATGACTTTGCCAGTGGCTGTGAAGCGGAAACGCTTCTTGCAACCGGACTTGGTTTTCAATTTGGGCATTTTTGTGTCCTTTCGTTAAGTGCCTCGTGGTTTGTGCCTCGTGCTTCGTAGATTTCCTTGCGAGGCACTAAATCACAAGGCACTAGGCACGCTTTACCGCCAAGGCAATGCCTCGCCCGACGATAAGGGACGCACTTCTTAATCGCAAATAGCCTGGAATTCAAGCAAAAAATAATAAAAAACGCATGGTTGTCTGGTTTTAGTTGAAATGGCCGGCCTAAGCACCATATAATAAGGCAAATCCACAGGATGTGGATTAACATTTTGGAGGAATATATGGCATATCGCGATCCGTTCGCAAAAGTAAGCACCGCTAATTATACCCAGTCGCAAGCCGTCGGCTACGATGCGGGCCTGCGTGCATACATGCTCAAGATTTACAACTATATGGCAAGCGCCCTGGCACTGACCGGCATTACGGCGCTGTTTGCCGCCAATTCCGAGCCGGTGCTTAGCGCGCTCTACGCCGTGCAGGACGGCCGCATCGTCGGCATGAGCGGCCTGGGCTGGCTGGTGGCGTTCGCGCCGCTGGGCATGGTGCTGTGGCTGAGCTTCGGCATTAACCGCATGAGCACGGCGATGGCCCAGGGCCTATTCTGGGTGTTTTCGGTGGTTATGGGCCTGTCGATGACCTCGATTTTCCTGATGTATACCGGCGAGAGCATCGCGCGGGCCTTTTTTATCACGGCGGGCACGTTCGGCGCCATGAGCATCTACGGCTATACCACCAAGCGCGACTTGAGCGGCTTTGGCTCGTTTTTGATTATGGGCGTGATCGGCTTGCTGATTGCCTCTATCGTCAACATCTTCTTGGGCAGCTCGCAGCTCTCGTTCATCATCTCGGCAGCGGCGGTGCTGGTTTTCACCGGCCTGACGGCGTATGACACGCAGAAGCTCAAGGCGATGTATTACCAGTTGGCCGGCCAGAGTGAAGCCATTGCCAAAGCCTCGATCATGGGGGCGCTGAACCTGTATATGGATTTCATCAATATCTTTATTCACCTGCTGCGCTTTATCGGCGACCGCCGGTAAGTTCTACTATGCTGGCCGGCTTGCTTGGCTTTTCTGCGCTTCCGCTGCGCGCGTACCGTAATGTACGCTTGCGCTGCGGTTCTCGAAAAGCCTTCGCATCCGGCACAGCCTAGCGAATTTATGTCACAAGTTACAAATAACCCCGAAAAGAACCGTTATGAGCTGGAGGTGGATGGGCATTTGTCCATCGCCGATTACCGGCTTGAAGATAACCGTTTAATCATCACCCATGTCGAAGTGCCCGAAGCGTTGCGCGGCCGCGGCGTCGCGGCGCAGGTCATGCAAGGCGTGGCGGCGGATGCGAAGGGGCGGGGGCTTGCTATCTTTCCGGTATGTCCCTATGCTGCGTCCTATCTGAAAAAACATCCGCAATAACCACACTCCGATCTTCATGCAATCCATCAACACCATCGGCGTCTATACGCTGTGCAAGCGCGAAATCTGGCGCTTTGCCAAGGTCTGGAACCAGACGGTCGTCGCGCCCGTCGTCACCACGCTACTGTTTCTCGCCGTGCTGACCCTGGCGATGGGCACGGGAACGCGCCTGGTCGACGGCGTGCCTTATAATGAGTTCGTCGCTCCCGGCCTGGTGATGATGGCGATCGTGCAAAATGCTTTTGCCAATACGTCGTCGTCGCTGATGCTGGCCAAAATCCAGGGCGTCATCATCGACATTCTCATGCCGCCGCTGACCGGCGGCGAGGTGGTGTTCAGCCTCGTGGTTGGCGGGCTGGTGCGCGGGCTGGCGGTCGGGGTGGTGGTGATGTTCTCCGTCTATCTGTTCGTGCCGTTTTCGCTGCATCATGGCGGCGTCGGCCTGTTTTTCGTGGTGTCGGCGAGCATCATGCTGGCCTTGCTTGGCATCCTCACCGGCATCTGGTCGCAGACCTTCGACCAGCTTTCGGCGATCACCAACTACATCGTCACGCCGCTGGCGTTTTTGTCGGGCACGTTTTACTCGATCAAGCAGCTGCCGGAATTCTGGTACTGGGTCTGCCACGTCAACCCGTTCTTCTACATGATCGACGGCTTCCGCTACGCCATCACCGGCTATAGCGACGGCACGGTCGGCCAGGGCATGATCGTGCTGACCGCGGTCAATGTCGCGCTGTGGTGGCTGACGGCCTATCTATTCCGCAAGGGCTATAGGCTTAAAACCTGACTATTGACAACCCTTTGCCGTAAGCAGATAATCGCGGCTTTTTCGGGGATTAGCAGTGTCCTCCATACTACCTGTCTACCGGCGCTCCGACATTACCATCTCCCGCGGCGAGGGCGTGTATCTCTTTGCGCCCGACGGCACGCGCTATCTCGATTTCGCGGCGGGCATCGCCGTCAACTCGCTGGGCCATTGCCACCCGCACGTCACCAAGGCCCTCAAGGACCAGGCGGGCATGCTCTGGCATTGCTCCAACATGTACCAGATGCCGGGGCTTTCGCGCCTGGCCGACCGGCTGACGGCGGCGAGCTTCGCCGACAAGGTGTTTTTCGGCAATTCCGGCGGCGAGGCGGTGGAATGCGGCTTGAAGATGATACGCAAATATCAAGATAGCGTGGGAAAGCCCGAACGCTTCCGCGTCATCACCATGGAAGGTGGGTTTCACGGCCGCACGCTGGCCTGCATCTCCGCCGGCGGCAATGAAGTCGCCCGCAAAGGCTACGAGCCGCTGGTCGACGGGTTCGACCGCGCCGAGTTCAATAACATTTCGGATGTGGAACGAAAAATCACCGACGAAACCGCCGCCATTCTTGTCGAGCCGATTCAGGGCGAAGGCGGCGTGCGCGTGGCCAGCCAGGCGTTCTTGCAAGGGCTGCGCAAGCTGTGCGACGCGCATGGGCTGCTGCTGATGATCGACGAGGTGCAATGCGGCATGGGCCGCACCGGCGCGCTGTTTACGCACCAGCAGCTTGGCGTGCGCCCCGACATCGTCTCGGCGGCCAAAGGCATCGGCAACGGCTTTCCGCTGGCGGCATGTCTGACGACCGACAAAGTCGCGGCCTGCATGTCGCCGGGCGTGCATGGCTCGACCTATGGCAGCAACCCGCTGGCGATGGCGGTGGGCAACGCCGTGCTCGACGTGATGCTGGCGGACGGGTTTTTCGACCAGGTGAAAATCGTCGGCGACCAGCTGAAAACCGGATTGCAGCAATTGGTGCAGCGTTTCCCGAAACTGCTCTTAGAAGTGCGCGGGACCGGGCTGATGCTCGGGCTGAGAACCGCGATGCCACATATGGAAATGGTGGAAAAACTGCGCGCGCAAAAACTGCTGACGGCGCCGGCGGAAGACAATGTCATTCGCATCGTGCCGCCGCTGATTGTTGAAGAGGTACATGTGCAGCAAGGATTGCAGGTGATCGAGAATGTGTGCGAGGCGTGGGTATGAGCGTCCGGCATTTCACCGACCTTTCGACCATTGCAGCGGGTGAGTTGCGCGCCATCATTGAGCGGGCGAAATCGCTCAAGGCCGCGCGCGCGAAAGGCGATACGCCGCCGCTGCTGGCCGGCAAAAAACTGGCGATGATTTTCGAGAAGAACTCGACGCGCACGCGCGTGTCGTTCGAGGTGGCGATGATCGAGCTGGGCGGTCATGCGCTGGTATTAAACGGCGTTGATCTGCAGCTCGGCCGCGGCGAGACGGTGGCCGATACGGCGAAAGTGCTGTCGCGCTACGTCGATGCGATCATGCTGCGCTGCCACAGCCATGATAAATTGCTGGAGCTCGCGGCCAATGCCGATGTGCCGGTGATAAGCGGCCTGACCGAGTTCAGCCATCCCTGCCAGATCATGGCCGATATACTTACTTTCGAGGAGCATTGCGGGCCGATTGCCGGCAAAATTATCGCCTGGGTCGGCGACGGCAATAACGTCGCGCAAAGCTGGATACAGGCGGCGGCGCTGTTCGGTTTCACGCTGCGCCTTGCCTGTCCGCCGCGGCTGCAACCTTTGCCGGAAGTGCTTGCCTGGGCGCGCGCGCATAAAGGCGCTATCGAGATTTTCGACGCGCCCGACATAGCGGTCGTCGGCGCCGATGCGGTCATCACCGACACCTGGGTGTCGATGGGCGATAGCGACGCGCAAATGGCGATGCTGGCGCCCTACCAGGTCAATGCGGGCTTGATGAAAAAAGCCAAGCCGGGCGCGATTTTCCTGCATTGCCTGCCGGCCCATCGCGGCGACGAGGTGACCGCCGAGGTGATCGACGGGCCGCAATCGAAAGTGTTCGACGAGGCGGAAAACCGCCTCCATGTCCAGAAAGCCATATTGCTCTGGTGTTTACAGCCTCGCTAAAACGGGTGATAATTCCCGCGAAATCGGCTATAATGGACGCCTATGAACGTTAAATACATCATTATCGGCGCGGTATTGGTCATGCTTTTGGTGGCGTTCGGCCGCAACCCCATCGAGGAGCGCCGCCAGGAACGCCTCGAATCAAAAAAAGGCAAGGATCCGCTGATGGAAGCCATCAACGAGCACAATGCCAAACCGGGGCTTGGGGCGTCGCGAAGCCGCTACCGCTCAGGTGATTTCAGCGAGCAGCAACCCGTGGATGGCTCGCAGCCCATGCCCGGCTATATGTATAATAACGGCGCATCGCCTATCTCGCCCAATTACCGCATCCAAAACCGCAACCGTGCCATCGAGCAGGGCGGCATCAACACGCAGCCCGGCCAACCGCCACAAAACAGCTATTATCCCCCGCCGCCGCGACCGACCCTGCCGGGATCGCAGTAATTTTCGCCGCCGGTAAAAAAAGCCTGACAAGCGCGGATTTTCCTAGTAAAAAAAGGCCTTCCACCCTTGCGATGTCGGTGCATGCATGCGTAATACGCCTTTGTTGGATACGGTAAACGAGCCGCGAGATACGCGCGATTTCAGCCTCGAGCAGCTCGAGCAGCTGGCGCGCGAGCTGCGGCAGGAAACGGTCGACGCCGTCTCGCAAACCGGCGGCCATCTCGGCGCCGGGCTGGGCGTCGTCGAGCTGACGGTGGCGCTGCATCATGTGTTCGACACGCCCGACGATCTGCTGATATGGGACGTCGGCCATCAATGCTATCCGCATAAAATTCTCACCGGTCGCCGCGACAGCATCCGCACGCTGCGCCAGCCGGGCGGCCTGTCGGGCTTTTGCAAGCGCGACGAAAGCCCTTACGACGTGTTCGGCGCCGGCCACAGCTCCACTTCCATTTCCGCCGCACTCGGCATGGCGGTGGCGCGCGATTTGTCGGGAAAGAAAAACGAAGTCGTCGCCGTCATCGGCGACGGGGCGATGAGCGCGGGCATGGCGTTCGAGGCGCTCAACAATGCCGGCAGCCTGGGCACGCGCCTGATCGTCATCTTAAACGACAACGACATGTCGATCGCCCCGCCGGTGGGTGCGATGAGCGCCTATCTCGCGCGGCTGATCTCGTCGCAGCCTTATCACAAGCTGCGCGACATCGGCAAGTCGGTCGCCGATAAATTTCCGCAGCCGCTGGCCAAGCTCGCGCGCAAGGCCGAGCATTTCGCGCGCGACATCGCGGTGGGCGGCACGCTGTTCGAGCAGCTCGGCTTTTACTATGTCGGCCCGGTCGACGGCCATAACCTCGCGCATCTGCTGCCGCTGCTGCGCAATATCAAAAACGAAAAAGATTCCGGGCCGGTGCTGCTGCATGTGGTCACGCAAAAAGGCCATGGCTATGCGCCCGCCGAAGCGTCCGACGATAAATATCACGGCGTGAGTAGTTTCGACATACAAACCGGCGCGCAGAAAAAATCGGCGGCCGCCGCGCCGAGCTACACAAAAGTGTTCGCGCAGAGCTTGATCCAGGAAGCGCAGGCCGACGATAAGATTATCGCCATTACCGCCGCCATGCCGTCGGGCACCGGGCTCGATTTGTTCGAGAAAGCATTTCCCGAGCGCATGTTCGATGTCGGTATCGCCGAGCAACATGCGGTGACATTCGCCGCCGGCCTCGCCACGCAAGGCTACAAGCCCTTCTGCGCGATCTATTCGACTTTCCTGCAACGCGCCTACGACCAGGTGGTGCACGACGTCGCCATCCAGAAACTGCCGGTGCGTTTCGCGCTCGACCGCGCCGGGCTGGTCGGCGCCGACGGCGCCACGCATGCCGGTTCGTTCGACCTTGCCTATCTGCTGACCTTGCCGAATTTCGTGGTGATGGCGCCCAGCGACGAGGCCGAGCTTACGCATATGGTCGCCACCGCTGCTGCTTATGACGACGGCCCGAGCGCCGTCAGATACCCCAGGGGGGAAGGCGTCGGCATACCCCTACCGGGTAATGGTATAGTGCTCGAGATCGGCAGGGGCCGCATCGTTCGTGAAGGCGAACGTGTGGCATTGCTGTCGCTGGGCACGCGCCTGGCCGAATGCATGAAAGCCGCCGAGTCGCTGAACGCAACGGTGGCCGATGCGCGCTTTGCTAAGCCATTGGATGAAGAATTGATAGGCAACTTGCTCAAAAATCATGAATTAGTCGTCACAGTGGAAGAGGGGTCAAGCGGCGGTTTCGGCGCGCATGTGCTGTGTTTTGCCGCCAAGGAAGGCTTGCTCGACAGCCATCATAAGCTGTTGCCGCTGCATTTGCCGGACCGTTTCATCGACCAGAATATTCCCTCGGTGCAATATGACGAGGCCGGGCTGAACGCCGCCCAGATCGTCCAGGCCGTCACCGAGCATCTCGGCGCCAAGCCGGTGCTGGTGAAAAAGCGTGTCTGACGTCTCGCCGCTTATTGTCGTTGCCGGAAATCAGCTCTCCTTTAATGGCAAAACCTACCGCTGTGCCATTGGCAAAGGCGGATTCTCATCCGATAAAAAAGAAGGCGACGGCGCCACGCCGCTGGGCATATTTGCGCTGCGCGAATGCTGGTACCGCGCCGACCGGCTGGATGCACCGCAAACAAAGCTGCCGCTTAAAATGATCCGAGAAAATGACGGCTGGTGCGACGATCCGAAAAGCGTGGAGTATAATCGGCATATCTTAATGCCATCGGAGTCTTCGCATGAGCGTCTATGGCACGACGACCATGCCTACGATGTCGTTATTCCGCTGGGCTATAACGACGGCCCCATCATTCCCGGCAAAGGCAGCGCGATTTTCATGCATGTCGCGCATGCGGATTGGCGGCCTACCGAAGGCTGCATTGCGCTGGCCAAAGCCGACCTGCTGGCGCTGTTGCCGCATCTTTCGCCGCAGACGCGCATCGATATAAGGCGGGAATGAAATTCCTTGCCCTTTTGCCGCGCAAAGGCTAGCTTTCCGCGACATTAACGTAAAAAGGATACCGCCATGAGTGCCACTGCAAAAAACGCCGCCCCGTTCACCGATTATAAAGTCGCCGATATCGGTTTGGCGCAATGGGGCCGCAACGAGATTTCCCTGGCCGAAACCGAAATGCCAGGCCTGATGGCGATCCGCCAGGAATATGCCGAAAAACAACCGCTCAAAGGTGCGCGCATCGCCGGCTGCCTGCATATGACGATCCAGACGGCGGTCTTGATCGAGACGCTGACCTTCCTGGGCGCGAGCGTGCGCTGGAGCAGCTGCAATATTTTCTCGACGCAGGACCAGGCGGCGGCGGCCATCGCCGCGGCCGGCATTCCGGTATTCGCCTGGAAAGGCGAGAGCGAAGAGGAATATGATTGGTGCGTCGAGCAGACGATCCACGGCCCGCATGGCTGGAAACCCAACATGATCCTCGATGATGGCGGCGACCTCACCAAGATGGTGCATGAGAAATACACCGAGCTGCTGCCGGAGATCAAAGGCATTTCCGAGGAAACCACCACCGGCGTGCACCGGCTGCATGAGATGGTGAAGGCCGGCAAGTTGAAAGTGCCGTGCATCGACGTGAATAATTCGGTGACCAAATCGAAATTCGACAATCTCTACGGCTGTCGCGAATCGCTGCCCGACGGGCTCAAGCGCGCCACCGACATCATGTTCGCCGGCAAGGTCGCCGTCGTGTGCGGCTATGGCGACGTCGGCAAGGGCTGCGCCCATGCGCTTAAAGGCCAGGGGGCGCGCGTGATCGTCACCGAGATCGACCCGATCTGCGCGCTGCAGGCGGCGATGGAAGGCTACCAGGTGACGACGATGGAAGAGGCGGCGGCGCAGGGCGATATTTTCGTCACCGCCACCGGCAATGTCGACGTCATCACGCTCGAGCATATGCGCAAAATGAAAGACCGCGCCATCGTCTGCAATATCGGCCATTTCGACAGCGAAATCCAGGTGGCGGCACTGCGCAACCTGACATGGAAGGAAGTCAAGCCGCAGGTCGACGAGATCGAATTTCCCGACGGCAAGCGCCTCATCCTGCTCGCCCAGGGCCGGCTGGTGAATCTCGGCTGCGCGACCGGCCATCCGAGCTTCGTGATGAGTACGTCGTTTTCCAACCAGGTGCTGGCGCAGATCGAGCTGTGGAACAACCACAAAAAATACGAACATAATGTCTATGTGCTGCCGAAGCATCTCGACGAAAAAGTCGCGGCGCTGCATCTGGAAAAACTCGGCGTCAAGCTGACCAAGCTGTCCAAGGCGCAGGCGGATTATCTGAGCGTGCCGCAAAGCGGTCCCTTCAAGCCGGAAGGCTACCGCTACTAGCCTGCGTTTTTCTTATGCACTAATTGCATGACAGGGCGCCGCATTTGCATTATTACATGAGGATGTAAATGATCCTGTGATGATTATGCGTGGTTCCGGTACTGCCGTAGTGTCTTTGCTCTCCTCAACGGTGTGGTTTTTTGCCGCTGCCCCCGCCTACGCAGACGACTCCGCTGCCAGCTACTACTATCCCATCGGCGTGCTCGCGCTTTTGGTGGTTTCGGTTTTCCTGTTCGTCACGGCGCAATTGCAAAGAAAAAAGAAATTGCTGCTTAGCCGCCTGGGCAGCCAGGAAGACCTGCAAAAACGCTACGACCGGCTGGCGCAGGAAAACGAAAAGCTCAAATCGGAGCTGAAATCCTATTCGACGATCATCAACATGGTGCCTTACCCGATCTGGCAGCGCGACGGCAGCCTCGCCATCCGTTTTTACAATTTATCCTATGGCGAGGCGATCGAGGACGTCGTCGAAAAAACCGACAACGGCGACACGCTGGAGATCGACAAAAAAGCCCGCCAGCTCGCCCGCGTTGCGTTTGAATCGGAAAAACCCGCCTCGGAGCGCCGCCATGTGGTGATTGGCGGCCAGCGCCGGCTGTTCGACATCACCGAAATGCCGCTGCCGCAGGAAAATACGCTGGTGGGCTTTGCCATCGACATGAGCGAAATGGAAACGCTCAAGGAAGAGCTCGACCGCTATATTTCCGCGCAGGACGATTTCCTGGAAAGCTCGGCCAGCGCCATGGCGGTGTACGGCGCCGACATGCGGCTCAAGACGTTCAACTTCGCGTTCGTGTCGCTGTGGAAGCTCGACGAGATATGGCTCGATACCCAGCCGACCTACGGCGAAGTGCTCGAAGCGCTGCGCGAAAAGCGCAAATTGCCGGAGCAGGCGAATTTCCAGATGTTCAAGCAGCAGCAGATCAAGCTGTTCACCGGGCTCATCAACCCGCATGAGGAATTTTTCTACCTGCCCGACGGCAAGGCGCTGCGCGTGCTGGCGATCCCGCATGCGCTCGGCGGCATCCTGTTTGCCTACGAAGACGTGACCGACCGTCTGGCGCTCGAGCGTTCCTACAACACGCTGATCGCCGTGCAGCGCGAAACGCTCGACCATCTGTACGAAGGGGTGGCGGTGTTCGGCGAGGACGGCAGGCTGCGCCTGAGCAACCCCGGCTATCTGAGCCTGTGGAAGCTCGACGAGGATTTCGCCGCCACCGAGCCGCGTATCAGCGAGATCGTCGACCGCTGCAAAAACCTGTTCTACTTCAGCAACTGGGACGAGTTCAAGAAACGCCACATCGACAATATCCAGACCCGCGAGTTCTACGCGCATCTGATCGAGCGCACCGACGGCAAGGTAATCGACTGGCGCAAAGTGCCGCTGCCCGACGGCGCGACGCTGATTACCTATCTCGACATCACCGATTCGACGCTGGTCGAGCGCAGCCTGCTCGAGCGCAACAAGGCGCTGCAGGACGCCGACCGCCTCAAATCCGAGTTCCTGGCCAACGTGTCTTACGAGCTGCGCTCGCCGCTTACCTCGATCAGCGGCTTTTCCGAGATGCTCAGCCAGGAATATTTCGGCACACTGTCCGAGAAGCAGAAAGAATATGTCGAGGGCATTCACCAGTCGTCGCAGCGGCTCATGCAGCTCATCAACGACATTCTCGACCTTGCCAGCGTCGAAGCCGGCTATATGCGCCTGGAGGTGACGCGGTTCGACATTCATGCGATGATCAAATCGGTGCTTTCGCTCATCCAGGAGCGCGTCAAGGAGCATAATCTCGGCGTGTCGGTCGAATGCCCGGCGCGCATCGGCAAGATGACCGGCGACGAAACGCGCATCAAGCAGATATTCTTCAACTTGCTGTCCAACGCCATCAAATATTCGCAGGCCGGGCAGGCGATCAAGCTGGGCGCCCGGGAAGAAGACGATGACCGCATCGTGCTGTGGGTCGAGGACGAAGGCCACGGCATCCTGCCCGAAGAACACGAGGCGATCTTCAGCAAATTCTACAAAGGCCGCAACCAGGAGGCGCTCAAGGGAAAATCGGGCCAGCGCTCGGGTACCGGGCTCGGGCTTTCCATCGTCAAAAGCTTCGTCGAGCTGCATGGCGGCACGGTGGTAGTGCATTCGGAGAGCGGCAAAGGCAGCCGCTTCGAGTGCCATTTCCAGCGGCATAACCCGC
>JAGVLW010000030.1 GCA_020054105.1 Alphaproteobacteria bacterium
CATCCTTTGCGGATAAAGTGCTTGTTAGAAGCAGCGTTCTAACCCCTTTATTGTGGCTATGTGGTATTTCCTTACCCACATGCCTTAGTGCTGCCGTTTATATTCCACTATTTGCAACGCTTTTAATTTCAACTCCTATTATTCTTATAGGAATTACAGTCCTTGCTTACATCGTTTGGGCTTTCACTGATCCAGATAGGCTGCAATCAGAGGAATTTCTAAATAGGCGCACCGAATTGCAACTAATGCAAAATATAGAAACTCCCCTAACAATCGACGGAGCGAGCCTTACTGTTAATCCAAATGCCTTACCCACCTCTAATGGTGAGGCAACTCCATGAGACCTTATCTTATCACGCATAATGATTTTATTATACCAGATGTAAGTCTTCGAGCTTTTCTGGATACACGATCTGAAATTCTAAATTGGTATAGGCCATTTATAGGTGCAATTATTGTTGTGTCCCAACACAATCAAACATATATGGCCAATATGCTTCTTAAACAATACCCGCAAAAACAATTCATAATCACTGAAATGAATGCTGGAACATCGGATGGGCAACTCTTTCAACCAGCATGGGATTTTATTAGATCTCCTAAACCATCAGCGCCTGCTTTGCCCACTATAGGCAATTTACTAAATGCACCTAACTATAATCCATTAATACCGACTCTTACTCCACCTAAAAAGAAATAGGGGACAACTACCTCATTCGGTCAGAAAGTCGAAAAACAACCGCTCTCATTTCCGGACAGGTTCTAAATGCGTTTACTCTGTCCGACCATTCTTTCCTATCGCCCGCGCCTTTAATGCACATCGACGATTTCGTCCATCGAGACCTGGTTGCGGCCGGTGTGCTTGGCGATGTAGAGGCGTTGGTCAGCGATTTTGAACAGCTCGCCGGCATCGAGATTCTGGTCGAAGCGCGCCGAGGCGATGCCGATGGAGGCCGTGCAGCCGAACAGGTGGTTTTCCTCGCCGAGCGCGAAGGTTTCCTTGGCGACGCTGCTGCGGATGCGCTCGGCCACCCAGTAAGCGCCGGTCGCCGGCGTTTCCGGCAGCACGACGCTGAACTCCTCGCCGCCGATGCGCGCGCCGGTATCGGTTTCGCGCAGGCAGGACTGGATGATTTTCGCGACGCCCTGCAACACCTTGTCGCCGACCGCCTGGCCGTAATTATTATTGACGTTCTTGAAATGGTCCATGTCGATGATCATCACCGACAAATCTTCGCGGTTGCGCTTGATGCGCCGCAGCTCATCTTCCAGTTTGGTGAAGAACACCGCGCGGCTGGAAAGGCCGGTCAGCCGGTCGGTATCGGCCAGGCGCGCGATCTCGGCCTTGGCGGATTCCTCGGCCTCGACGCGGTCGGTGATGTCGCGCAAGGAGCCGACCGAGCCGATAATCGCGCCGCTCTCGCCGAACCACGGGTAGGAAATGTCGGACACCCAGATTTTGCGGCCGTCCTTGGTGCGCATCAGATAGTCGGCCTGCCATTTATTGACGTCGCCGCGCTTGCGCACCTCTTCGAGCGCCAGGAACGATTCGACCGGCTTCATCGCCGCCGCGACCATCCGCGTTTCCAGGATCAGCGAGCGAATGTTCATCTTGCTGATTTCTTCCTGCGAAAAGCCGAGCAGCCGCACCACCGACGGGCTGACATAGTCGTACTGCATGGTGTCGTAGCGCAGGCGGTAAATCGTGTCGGTGGAATAAGACGCCAGCAGCGACAGCTCGGCCTTGAGGTCGGCGATCGTCTGCGGCAGATATTCCTCGGCCGGCTTGGGCGCCTTGCGCGCGTATCCTTTGAGTGTGGCGGTCGCTTTTTTGGCCATGATATCGTTTCGTATCCGGATTAAACGGTCCCTTGTCATACTCCCAGCCATCCAATCGCGCAATAACAGTTATATGGCAGTTTTATAACAGGAATATGGCAGTTTCGTGACAAAACCCTTAATCCGTTAAGCCAGATTAACTAATTATTGACGCAGGACAATATCTTGGCGCATAATAGCCGAAATCCTGGAAAAAGTCGATGATACAATCAGGCCGCTAGGCTTTTTTCAACGAAGCTTTGCAGGCGGCGGGTGAAGGCGGCGGGGTCGGTGATTTCCTCGCCTTCCAGGATACGCGCCTGGTCGAAGAGCAGCCACACCACGTCGTCGATCTCCTCCTTGCCGGTGATGGCGCGGATGATCGAATGGGCGGGGTTGATTTCCAATATCTTTGCGGTGGCACTTTGCAGTTGCTTTTGCTCGAGCAGGAAACGCTCGAGGCGGATGTCCATCGCCCCTTCCTCCACCGCCAGGCAGACGGCGCTGGTGGTAAGTTTATCGGTGGCGCGCACGTCTTTCACCTTGTCGCCGAGGATGGTTTTGATGCGCGCGCATAGCGCCGATATATCCGCATCTTCGGTTTTGCTTTCCGGCGTGGCTTCTTCTTTATTCTCGCCGGTCACGTCATCGAGCTTGATGTCGGCGCGGGTGACCGACTTGAATTTCTTGCCCTTGTAATCGGTGGCGACATTGACCCAGAAATCATCGACATGATCGGTCAGCAGCAGCACTTCGATGCCGCGCTTGGCGAATCCCTCAAGCTGCGGGCTGGCGCGGAGCGCCTCCAGCCGCTCGCCGGTCAGATAATAGATTTCCTCCTGCCCCGGCTTCATGCGCCCGACATAGGCGTCGAGGCTGGTGAAATGTTCTTCGAGCGTCGCCGAAGAAGTAAAGCGGCAGGCCTCTAAAATCTGCTCGCGCGGAGCAGCGGCTTCGCACAGGCCTTCTTTCAGCACGGCGCCGAAATTTTTCCAGAATGCGCCGTAGCCCGCCGCGTCCGCCTCGGCTTTTTTCTTGAGCTCGGACAGCACGCGACCCACCAGCGAATCGCGGATTTTCCCCAGCAGCGGATTATGCTGCAGCGTCTCGCGGCTGATATTGAGCGGCAGATCCTGCGAATCGACGATACCGCGTAGAAAACGCATATAGGCGGGCACCAGATCGACATTCTCGTCGGTGATGAACACGCGCTTGACGTAAAGCTTCACGCGGCGCTTGCGGTCGGGATGGAATAAATCGAACGGCTTGAGCGAGGGAATAAACAGCAGGCTGGTATATTCGAGCTTGCCCTTGGCCTTGTTATGCAGCGTCAGCCACGGCTCGTCGGGCGAATGGGCGACATGGTGGTAGAATTCCTTATATTGCTCTTGCGTGATTTCCGATTTCTGGCGCATCCACAAGGCCGAGGCGCTGTTGGCCAGCTCCGCATTGCCCTCGTCGTCGATCACCGAAATCGGGAAGGAGATATGGTCGGAGTAAGCCTGCACGATATGGCGCAGGCGGAAGCTGTCGAGATATTCCTTCGCGTCGTCTTTCAAATGCAAGGTGATGGAAGTGCCGCGCCTGGCGTCTTGCGCCGGTTCAATGGTGAATTCGCCGGTGCCTTCCGATTCCCATTGCCAGCCTTTATCGTCGCCGGCCTTAGCCGAGATTACCGTAACCTTATCGGCGACCATGAAGGAAGAATAAAACCCGACGCCGAACTGGCCGATGAGCGGCATGTCTTTTTTGCTGTCGCCGGAAAGCTGGGTGAGAAATTCCTGCGTGCCGGATTTGGCGATGGTGCCGAGATTGGCGATCAGCTCGTCGCGGTCCATGCCGATGCCGCTATCGGTGATGGTCAGGCGGTTATTTTTCTTGTCGGCGACAATGGTGATAGCGAATTCCGGCTGGTCCTTGGCAAGCTCGGGCCGGGTGATCGCCAGGTGGCGCAGCTTGTCGCAGGCGTCGGAAGCGTTGGAGATCAGCTCGCGCAGGAATATGTCCTTATTGGTGTATAAGGAATGAATCATCAGCTGCAGGACTTTGCTTACCTGCGCATTAAATTGATGTAATTCTTTGCTATTTTCTGACATATTTTTACCGGTTATGTTATAGTGTCTAACGAATAGTTAGGCACTATGCAAACCGCTTCCGAAAGAAGCGGTTTGCCGCGCCGTAGGCAGCGTACAACGAAAAGTTTGCTTTAAACTTTTCGTTACAGACTATAGCCTGCATATGGTTCAATCGCACCGCATGTCAAGAGAGGGTACTGAAAAACCTATGAATACACGACAACTATTATTGTTTACGCTAATAGCTTGCGCATGGGCAATGCCGGCGCCGGCGCAGGACGCCGCCAAGCCCACCTTCAGCGAAGAGCAAAAAAGCGAGCTGATTTACCGCGTGAGCCTGGGCCGCGCCGACGACGTGAAGCTGCTGCTCGACCAAGGCGGTTCCGCCAACCAGGCCAACCCGGACGGCACGCCTATCCTGTCGCTGGCCAGCGCGCGCACCGACCAGGAAGGCATGGAAGTGACCAAGCTATTGCTCGAAGCCGGCGCCGACATCAACGCTAAAGACTCGCTCGGCCGCAATGCCCTGTTTTATGCCGTCAGAAGCAGTTCGGCCGAACGGGTAATGTTCCTGCTCGAGCACGGGATCGATTATTACGCGACCGATAACCAAGGCGACATCGCGCGCACGATCGCGTTTCGCACCGGCCATAAAGACCTGGTGACCGTCATGGACGATTTCGTCAAAGGCCAGACCGCCGAGATGCAAAAAAAATACGATGAGTTCAATAAGGCGGCGGAAGAACGCAACCGGCTGATTCTCGAGCAGGAGAAATCGCAGACCGAAGCCCAGAAACAAGAAGAGCTTGCGAAAGCCAATGCACAGGCCGCGCAGCCGACGCCCGAAGAGCTGGCCGCCGCCAAAGCGCAGGAGCAGAAAAAAAAGCTGGAGTCGCCGGAATTCACGGCGACGCTCAACGAGCTGGTTTTCCACAATTGCGCCTACCAATATTGGTCCTTTTGCTTCAGCAACAAGCAGCGCACCGAACTGACAAACGACGAGCTCGATTTGGCCATCGATTCGCATAAGGAGCATATTCTGTCGATCGGCAAAACGCTGACGGACGCGTATGGCTTGCAGGCCGACTATATCGAAAAACTGTCCGGCATCGCCAAACAGCTGGCCTACGATGAGCTGGCGCAAATGCCGTCAAACAGCTACCGGCGCGAGAAAGGCGTCGGCCATATGGACGACATGATGCAGCGCTGCAAAACCATTTCCAAGCGCTGGGGCGAGATGCATGTCAAAGCGCCGGAAGCCCCGACCGGCGGTGGCGATGCTCCGAAGAAAAAGCGGCGCTCGAACAGGAATCCGTAATCGGCTATTTGTCGTCTTCGACAGGCTTCGCCTGTTTCTGCAAAGCCGGATAATCGATCTTGCCGTTGCCCAGCCGTGGGATTTCCGCGATGAACACCACTTGTTTCGGCAGCGCGATCTCGGGGACGCCTTTTTGTTTGGCGTAGGCGATGAGCTGCGCTCTGTCGAGTTCGTTCGATTCGGTGAATAAGACGATCTGCTCGCCTTTGCGGGCGTCGGGCAGCGCGATTGCCGCATGGGCAGGCTCGGCCATCAGGCTTGCCGCCAGCTCCTCGACCGCAAGCAGCGACACCATCTCGCCGGCGATCTTGGCAAAGCGTTTGGCGCGGCCGAGGATGGTGATGAATCCTTCCTCATCGATCTCAACGATATCGCCCGTATCGTACCATTCGCCTTGCGGCTGGATGACACCGGGCCGGTCGGCTTTGAGGTAGCCGAGCATGACGTTGGGGCCTTTGATGAGCAGCCTGGCGCCTTTTTCCAGCCCTTCGACCGGCTCCAACTTGAGCTCGATGCCGGGAAATGCGCGGCCGATGCTTCCGACCTTATGATCGACCGGCGTGTTGAAAGACACGACCGGGCTGGCCTCGGTGACGCCGTAGCCTTGCATGATCGGCACGCGGAAACGGTCGATCCATAATTGGCGCGTCGCTTCCTTCAGCTTCTCCGCCCCGGCGACCGCCAGACGGATGTTACAGAAATCGTAATTATGGGCATAGCGCGCATAGCCGTTATAAAACGTGTCGGTGCCCAGCAGAATTGTCGCGTTGCTGTCATAGACGAAATCGGGAATGACGCGGTAATGCACCGGGCTTGGATAGAGGAAGGTTTTAACGCCAAGCACCAGCGGCATCAGCATCCCCACCGTCAGGCCGAAAGAATGGAACACCGGCATGGCGTTGAAAAGCTGGTCGGCAGGCGTCAGGTCGAGCCGCGCGTCGCACTGGTAGATATTGGCCAGGATATTGGCATGCGATAGCGCCACGCCCTTGGGCACGCCCTCGGAGCCGGACGTATAGAGAATCACCGCCGGGTCGTCGGCAGCGGTTTTCGACAACATATCGGCAAGCGCGCCGCGCGGCCGCATCGCTTTCATCAGCCCGCCAAGTTTATCGGCCAAGCTCACGGTCGGGCGGATATCTTCGAGATAAATAATCCGGTGGTCTTTTTGCAGCGCCAGGGCGATGTGCTCCAGCTTGCCTTTCTCGATGAACACGCGCGAGGTGAGGATGGTTTTTACGCAGGCGATGCGGCAGGCATGCAGCATATTGGCCTCGCCCGCCGAGAAATTGAGCATGCACGGCACGCGCTGCAGCATGTGCAGCGCCACGAACGTCACCGCCGCGCCCAGCGCGTTTGGCAACAGCATGGCGATGTTCTTTTCGTCGGTGGCCAGCAGCCGCTTCAGCTTATCGCTAAGAATGAACGCGCGGGTGAAAAGCTGGCGGTAATTCATGTCGGCGCGCGTCATGTCGGTTGCAACCACATGGCCGCCGCCATGCCATTCGCAGGCGCTTACCACCGCACCCAGCAGCGGACGGCGATGGTTGGATGCGGCAAATGCCGAATGCGTCATCAGGTCGTAAACGGCGCGCTGGGGAATTTCGGAGCCGAAACGCTGCGGCGGCAGGAAGGTGACGGTGATCTTCGGAAACCAGCGTTGGCGCAGCTTGGTTCCGATCTTCGACCATTTGCAATATTGCGCGCCGCTGATATGCACCGGCAGCACGGCAGCGCCGGTTTTTTCGATGATCAGCTGCGTGCCGTCGTAGATTTTCATGATGCCGCCGGAGACGGTGATGCGCCCTTCCGGGAAAATCACCACCTTCGCGCCTTTGCGCAAATCCTGGATCAGGCTTTTCATCGACAGCGCCTTGGTCGGGTCGAGCGTATAGATTTTCAGGATGCTTTTGACCCAGTGGAAATACCATTTCTCGGCCTGGAACACGTTCATCGCGAAGGCCGGTTTCTGCGGCACCAGCACGGCCAG